>NZ_JBITGG010000023.1:52318-118411 GCF_044456765.1 Micromonospora sp. NPDC050784
CGAGCGGCCGGCGCCCCGCGCCCGCGGGGCGCCCTCCGGGGCCCCTCCCTAGCTGCGCCCGGGGATCCCCCCGGGGGGGGGGGGGGCCCCGGGGGGGGGGGGGGGGCCCACCCCCCCCCCCCCCACGCCGCGTCGAATGATCAACCGTCAGTGCGCGGCAGCAGCGCGTCGACCAGGTCGCGCAGCGGCCCGACCAGGTCCTCCTCGGTCGCGGAACTCAGCGGTTCCAGCCGGATCGACGACCGCAACACCGCGACTCCGATGCCGGCGGCGAGGGCCATCTGGGCGCGGAGCAGGAGCTGCTCGCTGCCCGGTTCGCCGGGACGCCACCCACGAGCCGCCGCCAGTTGTTCGCTGGAACGGACCAGGACTCCGCGCCGGATCTCGTCGGCCCCCGCGTCCCCGGATGACCGCAACAGCAGTGAGAGCTGGCTCGACAGGCCCGCCGCGCCGAGGTCGGCGATGTGCCGGGCGATGGCCTCGGGCACCCGGTCGGCGGGCGTCTGCCCGGTCGTCCGGCGCAACTCGTCGCCGGCCGCCCGCAGGCACGCCTCGAACAGGCCCTCCTTGGACGTGAAGTAGCGGCTGATGAGCGCCACGTTGACGCCCGCGTCGTCGGCGATGTCCCGGACGGTCGTGGCCGCGTAGCCGTCCCGGGCGAAGCGCTGGCGAGCGGCGTCGAGCAGCAGTTGCCGGGTCTCGGCCGCGTCCCGACGGCGACGCTGGGCCGGTTCCCCGGCGGTGCTGCTGGTCGCGGGGACAGGCGGTTCTGCTGCTGTCACGGCGCGTCCTTCCTTCGCTCTGCTCGTCGGCTGTCCGCAAGTAAACATATGTTGACTTACCGGCGAGCGCAAGGCCGGGGTCGCGGCGCAGGGTGACGTAAACGACTGTTGACATACGCCTGTGGCTGCGCATACTGGCTAAGTCAGCAAACGTTTACATCTAGTTCGGGGATTTCATGACCCACACCATCGAGGAGTCGACCCACCTCGGCTCCGCGCCCAGCGCGGCCCCGCGCGCCAACAGCACCCTTCTGGTGCTGTACCTGTCGCTGGGCGGCCTGGCGTTCGCGGTGCTCCAGTCGCTGGTGGCGCCCGCGCTGTCGACCATCGGCAGGGACCTGGGCGTCTCGACCGGAGACATCAGCTGGGTGCTCACGGCGTACCTGTTGGCCGCCTCGGTGCTGACGCCCATTCTCGGACGCCTCGGTGACATGGTCGGCAAGCGTCGGGTCCTCATCGGCGTCCTCGCGGCCCTCGCCGCGGGCACCCTGCTCGCCGCCCTGGCGCCCAACCTGACCGTGCTGATCGTCGCGCGGGCCCTGCAGGGAGCCGCCGGAGCCATCCTGCCGCTGTCGATCGGCATCGTCCGCGACCAACTGCCCCGGGAGAAGGTCGGCGTCACCGTCGGCCTGCTGTCGGCGATCTTCGGTGTCGGCGCCGGTGTCGGCATCGTGGCCGCGGGCCCGATCGTGGAGCACCTGTCGTGGCACTGGCTGTTCTGGCTGCCGCTCGTCCTCGTCGTCGTCGCGCTGCTCGGAGCGATCTTCGGGATGCCCGAGTCGCGGGTCCGCACGCCCGGACGGCTCGACATGCTCGGCGCGGCCATCCTGTCGGTGTCGCTGGTCTCGCTGCTGCTGGCCGTGAGCAAGGGGCAGGGTTGGGGCTGGATCGAGCCGAAGACCATCGGCCTGTTCGTGCTCGGTGCGGTCGCGATGGTCGTGTTCGTCCGGGTCGAGCTTCGGGTACGCGAGCCGCTCATCGACATGCGCCTGATGCGGATTCGCGGTGTCTGGGCCACCGACCTCGTCGCCCTGATCCTCGGCTTCGCGATGTTCGGGACGTTCGTGCTCGTACCGACCCTGCTCCAACTTCCCGCGGCCACCGGCTACGGGTTCGGTAAGACGGTGTCCCAGGCGGGCCTGTTCCTGCTGCCCACCGTCCTGATGATGGTGGTCTTCGGCCCTCTCGCGGGCCTGCTGGACCGGCGCTTCGGCCCCAAGGTTCCGATGTTCCTCGGCACGGTCGCGGTCGTCGTCGCCTTCGCGCTGCCGGCACTCGCGCACGGCGCGACCTGGCAGGTGCTGCTCTCCGGGGTGCTCACCGGCGCCGGCATCGGTCTGGCGTTCGCGGCGATGTCCAACGCCATCATCGAGAGCGTCCCGGCCGGGCAGACCGGCGAGGCGAGCGGCGTCAACACCATTGCCCGGACCATCGGCAGCAGCATCGGCGCGGCGGTGGTGGCGGCCGTCATCACGTCGAACAGCACTCCTCAGGGCCTGCCCACCGACGCGGCGTTCACCGCCGGTTTCTGGGTGTGCGCGGGCGTCGCGGTCCTGGCCGTCTTCGCGGCACTCGCCCTGCCCTCGGCGCGTCGCCGTCACGAACAGGCTGTCGCCGCTGGCGTCGACGACCTTCCGCCCGAGCCGGTCGAGCTGCACCTGCCCCACCGGCAGCACTGAGCAAGCGGCCGACAGCCGCCGAACGAGCGCGGGCCGTGTCCACTCCTGGTGGGCGCGGCCCGCGCCGTTGGCGTGACCTCAACCTGCGCGCGGCGCGCCCAGTCGGAGCTGCCAGCGGGTGCCCTGACTGGTGAGTCGGACGACGGCCAGGGGCTCCACGTCCACCTGGCGGTACGTCGCGACCGGCAGGCCGAGGGCGTGCACCACCGCGACCCGGATCACCAGCGGGTGGGTGACCGCGATGACGCGTCCACCGACGCCGTGCAGCTCGTCCAGCCAGCCACCGACCCGATCCCGCACGGCCGCGACGGACTCACCGCCGTGCGGCGCGGAGCCCGGCGCGGACAGCCAGTCGTGCAGCGCCTGCGGCTGCGTGCCGGCGATCTCCTCGAGCGACCGTCCGGACCAGTCGCCGTAGTCACAGTCGGCCAACGCCGCCTCGATCGTCGGCAGCAGGCCGAAGGCGTCGGCGGTCTGCCGGGCCGCCGACGCCGGACTGGACAGGCAGGTGTCGTGCACCCCGAGGTGCCCACGCCGGTCCGGATCCGCATGGGCCTGGGCGAGGGCGGCACGCCGGCCACCCTCGTCCAGGCCGTCGTCGGTGCCGCCGAAGCGGGCCCGACGCAGAGCGGCGGTGTGACCGTGGGCGACCAGCCGGAGGCTGGTGCCGGTCACGTGCTCGGCAGCGCGGTGGCGGCCCGGCGACGCCGCTCGTGGTGCATCAGGGCCGCGAACAGCAGACCGATGCCGGTCCAGAGCACGACCTGGGTGCCGAGCGAGGCCAGGCGGAAGTCCCACAGCAGGGTCGCGGGGAAGTCCGCCGGAACCTCCTGGAAGGACGGCATGACCACGTACGACACCGCCGTGACCAGTACGAACCCGCCCACGGCCGCGGCGGCGCGCTGCCAGGTCGGCGCCTGGGCACCGACCGACCGGTAGCCCAGCGAGCCGGCCCACACGGCCACCAACCCGAGCACCACCATCAACAGGTAGGTGACGGTCCGTTGGTCGATGGTGGCCGGGTCGCCGACCGCCGGTGGGTTCGCCGGGTACTTGAGGAACGGCACGATCACCGCGCCGAGCAGCGCCGCGCCGGCCAGCAGCAGGCCCGACCGTCCGTCGTCGTCGCGCCGCCGACGGGACAGCAGGACGTACGCCGTGGCCAGCAGACCACCCATCGCGGCCCCGAACAGGCCGGTGGCCAGGAACAGACCGCCGCGCTGACCCGTCCGGCTGACCAGGGCGTCCTCGTGGTCGTGCGCACCAGCGGCGGGCTCGACGTGCGTCGCCGCCTCCTCGATGGCGATGGCCGCCTCGACGTGCGGTTCGCCGGCGACGTACGCGAACGCCCCGGCGAGCAGGCCGGCGATCAGGCCGGCGAGCAGCCCGCGGACGAGGACGGCGAGGAACGGGGGAGCGGCGGTGGTGTTCAGTGGCACGGAACGCCCAGCAGGTGCCGGCCGTCGTGCATCAGCTCGTGCAGGTACGTCCCGCTGCGCGAGACGGCCCCCTGGTCGAAGGCGACGAGGTACGCCAGCAGGGCGAGCACGGCAACGGTCGCCAGAGCCGTCCACAGGAGACGGGCACTGCCAACGGGGTGCACCACCGGCTGGCTGGAAGCGGAGCTAGACATAAATACACGAACCTCCCCAGGGATGACGCGTCCCCATCGCAAGGCTGCGGACGACCGAGCGTCCTGGCTCGCGGCACCCCGGTTGTGGTTGGGGGACCGCTCACAGTGGCGCGACCGCGCCGGATTCACACCGGCTTCCCTCGCGTCGCCGCAGATAGTGGGTCGACGGTATCGGTGCCGCCTCGGGCGGTCAACCCGGGACCCCGCGCCGCGAACACGTCCCCCACCGGAGGCCGGTGAGTCGGTCCAGCCGCGAGGTGCCAACGGATTCGTCAGACCAAAAGGCGACACTGCTGGAGGTTGATCGTGGCGCGCGTTCCGCGACTCATGAGCAGCCTGTTACCGCTAACATGGTCAACTGCCAGATCGCGCTGTGGCTCCGGGTCGACCCGGAGGGTTCGATCAGTGGCTGGGCGGGGTGTGGGGTGGACGGGAACACGCCAGGACGGGTCCGGTGACGGCCGACGAGGTCGCGCGGCGGCCGGGCATCGTCGACGCGCACCATCACCTCTGGGTCCGGGCCCGGCACCCGCAGCCCTGGATCGACCCGCACACAATGGCCGCGATCGACGACGACTTCACGCCGGTCGAGCTCGCCCCGGCGGCCCGGGCCGCCGGGGTCACCCGAACCGTGGTCGTGCAGTCCGTCGCCGTCCGGTCGGAGACGCCGGAGTTGCTCGGCATCGCGGCCGACGACCCACTCGTGGCCGGGGTCGTCGGCTGGGTCGACCTCACCGCCGCCGATGTCGGCCGCCGCCTCGACCGACTACGGAGGGCGCGGGGCGGCGAACGGCTGGTCGGGATCCGCCACCTCGTCCAGTCCGAGCCCGACCCGACCTATCTGGACCGCCCCGACGTGCGGCGGGGCATCGCCGCGGTCGGTGCCGCCGGTCTCGCCTTCGACCTCCTGGTGCGCCATCGTCAGTTGCCGGCGGCCACCCGGCTCGTCCGCGACCTGCCCCGGGTGCGGTTCGTCCTCGACCACCTCGGCAAACCTCCGCGGGGACGCGCCGATTTCGCTGACTGGCGCCGCGACCTGCGGGCGCTCGCGGCCGAGCCCAACACGACGGCGAAGCTCTCCGGCCTGGTGACCGAGGTGGACGGCCCGTCCTGGACGCCAGTCGACCTGCGGCCCGCTGTCGAGCACGCCCTCGACGTTTTCGGGCCGGATCGGCTGATGTTCGGCTCGGACTGGCCGGTGTGCCTGCTCGCCACCTCGTACACCCGCTGGGTCACGGTCCTCGGCGAGCTGCTGGACCCGCTGTCCGACGACGAGCGGGCGGCGATCTGGCGCCAGACCGCCGACCGGGTGTACCAGCTTGCCCCCTCCTGACTCAGCGGCGCCCTTCCGAACTGGGGACATAGCATGTTATCGATAACATGCTAGCGACGGCAGCCGATGTCGGTCTGGTCAGACCTATGCCTTCGGTGGTGCGGATGACGATGGCAAAACATGCCCGTAAGACCTTGGCAACATATGTGAATGCGTGGCAAGGTAACGCCTGATCGTGGGAAACATCCGACCTATGTCGAGGGTCGTGCGGCCACCTGGCCGCGCTGCCAGCCGAGCGGGGTCGGTCGCTCACAGGCGTTCGGCTCGTCGGCGGGTCCCCGTCGGGTTGCCGGCGCCACGCTTGGGGAGGTCAGGTCCGACGATGAGTAGCGTCGAGGCAACCGCCGGCACGCAGCGCGGCGAGCTCAGCGACTGGTTCCGGGAACGGATCTCCCACGCCGTCTCCGAGTTCACCGCCGCGACCGCGTTGGTCGTCCTGTTCATCGCCCTGACCTTCGCGAGCCCCTACTTCCTGACCGCCGACAATCTCTTCAACATCGGGGCGCAGACGGCGGTGATCGCCATCATCGCCACGGCCCAGACGATGGTCATCATCACCAAGGGCATCGACCTGTCGGTGGGGTCGGTCGCCGCGCTCGCCGGCGTGTTGGGCGCGATGGTCGTACGCGACCTCGGCTTCTCGCTCTGGGCGGCGACCGCGGTCGCGATCGGCGTCGGGGCGCTGGCCGGGCTGTTGAACGGGCTGCTGGTGACGGTGGCCCGGATTCCGCCGTTCATCGCGACGTTGGGGACGATGTCCGTGGGCCGCGGCCTCGTCTTCATCATCACCGGAGCGGTCGGCGTCTACGGCCTGCCCCGCTCCTTCCAACTGCTCGGCAACGGGGAGATCCTCGGCATCCCGTTCGCCGTGGTGATCACCGTCCTGGTCGCCGTCGGGGTCGCCTTCCTGCTCTCCCAGACCCGCTTCGGTCAGTACACGTACGCGATGGGCTCCAATCTGGAGGCGGCCCGCCGCTCCGGCATCCGGGTGGGTCGGCACCTGACCGGGGTGTACGTGCTGGCCGGCGTGCTGGTCGGGCTGGGCGGCATGATCGCCGCCTCCCGGGTCAACTCCGGCCAACCCAACTACGGGATCTCGCTGGAGCTCGACGTCATCGCCGCCGCGGTCATCGGCGGTGCCAGCCTGTTCGGCGGGCAGGGCCGGATCGTCGGGACCATCATCGGCGCGTTCCTCATCGCCCTGGTCCGCAACGGCGCCGTCCTGCTCGACATCAGCATCCACTACCAGCAGGTGATCGTCGGCGTGATCATCTGGGCCGCCGTCTACTTCGACCAGTACCGCCGCAGGCGGCTGGAATCACGCGGTTGACATGCCATTTCGAGAGTCCGAACGAGGAAGGACACACACCATGGCACACACCACCACCAGCCGGCGGACGCGAGGACCACTCCTGCGCGCGCAGGCGATCCTGGCCGCGGCCGCGGCGACCGCGCTGCTCAGCGCCTGCGGCGGGGTCGAGGTCCGGGACGGCGGCGACGGCGCGACCAAGGACGCGAGCGGCCCGTTGAAGCTCGCCGTCGTACCCAAGGCGGTCGGGGCCGACTACTGGAACACGGTCAAGGCGGGCGCGGAGTGCGCCGCGCAGCGCGCGGGGGACGTCACCGTCCAGTGGGACGGGGTGACCACCGAGACCGACGTCGAGGGTCAGGTCAACCTGATCCAGAACTTCGTCACCAAGAAGGTCGACGGCATCGTCTACGCGGCGACCGACTCCAGCGCGCTGGCGCCGGCGACCGACCAGGCGCTCGCCGCCGACATCCCGGTCGCCATGATCGACTCCGGCACCAGCCCGCAGCCGTCGGGTGTGCCCCTCTTCGCCACCGACAACCGCGCGTCGGCAACCGAGGCGGCGAAGCTGCTCGCCACCGAGCTCGGTCCCGGCAACCACGAGGTGGCGCTCGTCGAGTTCCAGCCCGGATCGCAGACCAACACCGAGCGGGTCGACGGCTTCAAGGCCGGCCTCGCCCAGTACCCCAACCTGAAGCTGGTCGGCCAGCAGCCGAGCCGCAGTGACGTCAACGAGGCACGGCGGGTCACCGAGAACATCCTCACCGCCAACCCCAAGCTCGCCGGCGTCTTCGCGGCCAACGAGCCGAGCGTGCTCGGTGCCGCGCAGGCCATCCAGGCGGCCGGCAAGTCCGGCAAGGTGGTCATCATCGGCTGGGACGCGGCCCCGGACGAGATCGCCGGGGTGCGCAACGGCCAGATCTCGGCCCTGGTCGTGCAGAACCCGTTCAAGATGGGCTACTTCGGCGTCGACAAGATGGTCAAGCACCTTCGGGACAAGGCGCCGCTGGCATCGGCCGACACCGGCGTCACCTTCGTCACCAAGGAGAACATCGACTCGGCGGAGATCAAGGCGGTGCTCGAGCCCAGCTGCGCCAACCCGCCGGTGCAGTGATGGGCGGCATCCCCACGGCCACCGCCGACAGCGAGCAGCACCCCACCGACGCCGAACCGCCGGTCCTCGAAGCCCGCGGCATCGTCAAACGGTTCGGGCACGTCGAGGCGTTGCGGGGCGCCGACTTCACGGTCCGCCGGGGCGAGGTCGTCGCGCTGATCGGTGACAACGGCGCCGGAAAGAGCACCCTGATCAAGACCCTGTCCGGTGTGCATCCGCCGGACGAGGGCGAGATCCGGGTCGGCGGCCGTCCGGTCCAGTTCTCCACTCCGGTCGATGCCCGGCGGGCCGGGGTGGAGACCGTCTACCAGGACCTCGCCGTCGCGGACGACCTCAGCGTGGCCGCCAACCTGTATCTCGGTCGGGAGATCCTGCGCTCCGGACCGCTCGGTCGGCTCGGGCTGCTGGACAAGCGCGCCATGCGCCACGGCGCCGCCGCCGCCCTCGACGAACTGGGCGTACGGATCCCCCGGGTCACCACCCCGATCGCGATGCTCTCCGGTGGGCAGCGGCAGTGCGTGGCGGTGGCCCGCGCCATCATCTGGGCGACCAACGTGGTCATCCTCGACGAGCCCACCGCGGCGCTGGGCGTGGTCCAGACGGGGCGGGTGCTCGACGTCGTTCGGCGTGCCCGCGACGCCGGCATGTCGGTGGTGCTGGTGAGCCACAACATGCCGCAGGTACTCGAGATCGCCGACCGGGTCGAGGTGCTGCGCCTCGGCCGACGAGCGGCCCAACTCCGCGCCGACGAGGTCACCACCGACGACCTGGTCGCGGCGATGACCGGCAGCACCAGCGTGGACCGGGACGAGCGGTGATCCGACGTGGGCGTTCCGGATCAGCTCTGGACGGCGTTGTACGACGAGGGGCTGCTCGACGTGCAGTCGTGAGGCCGCGGCGGTCAGGACCGGGTCGTGTCGATGCTCGCGTCAGGATCGTCGGGTAAACCCTGCAACGACTCCTCCACACCGATCAGGTGGTTGGCCATCCGGGTGCGGGCCCGCTCCGGGTCGCGCGCCACGAGGGCCTTCAGGATCGCCACGTGTTCGTCGTGGGTGCGCAGGTCCGCGCCCTCCTCGTGCAGGCTCCGCCAGAGCCGGCCGCGGATGGTGCGCCCGGCGAAGGCCTCGATCAGGCCGACGAGCACCGGATTCTCGGCGTGCACCGCGATGATCCGGTGAAAGGCGATGTCGATCTCCATGATCCGCTCGTGGTCCGGCGGTGACTGGCCGATCAACCGGGCCGCCTCGTCGAGCAGGTCACCCGCCTGAGCCAGGGCCTCGTCGGTGATCCTGGTCGCCGCCAGGCAGGCGGCCTCGCACTCCAACAGACGGCGAACGGTGTGGATGTGCCGAGGGTCGCCCTGACCCTGGAAGTCCACCACGAAACCCATCGGGGCCAACAGTTGTGGCGCGTCGAGGTTGGTGACGTAGGTGCCGTCGCCCTGCCGGATGTTGACGATGCCGAGGATCGACAGGGCCGACATCCCCTCGCGCAGGGACCCCCGCGAGACACCGAGCTGCTCGGCGAGATCCTTCTCGATGGGCAACCGGTCGCCGGGCCGGAACTGACCTTCGAGGATCATCCGCTTGATGCCGTTGACCACTTCGTCCGTGCGAGACATGACCCCCCTAGCGGCCGGCGGGGGTGGCCTTCCCACCCGCGATCACGTACGCCTCCGGAGATGACACGGTAGTCGGGTCTGTCGCCGCCCAGTAGTGGCCGTCGGGAAAGCGGTAGAGCGCGACCGACTCCTGGCGCATCCGGGTGGAGTAGCCGGGCTGGCTGGGCAGGACGTAACCGCTGCCCGAGCCGGTGTCCCGGATGACGCACGGGTCGGTGAAGTGCTCGTGCAGGTGGTCGACGAACTCGGTGACCCGGTTGGTGAGATCCCCCGAGATCGCGACGTAGTCGAGCACGGACACGTGTTGGACCATCTCGCACAGCCCGACGCCGCCGGCGTGTGGGCACACCGGGACGTCGAACTTCGCGGCGAGCAGCAGCACGGCGACGATCTCGTTGATGCTGGCCAACCTGCCGGTGTCCAGTTGGCAGAAGTCGATGGCCTCGGCCTGGAACAGCTGCTTGAACATCACCCGGTTGTGGCAGTGCTCGCCGGTGGCGACGCCGATCGGAGCGACGGCACGGCGGACCGCCGCGTGGCCCAGGATGTCGTCGGGGCTGGTCGGCTCCTCGATCCACAGTGGCTTGAACCGGGCGAGCGCGGTGACCCACTCGATGGCCTGACCGACGTCCCACACCTGGTTGGCGTCGATCATCAGGTTGCGGTCCGGCCCGAGGATCTCCCGTGCGATCGCGCACCGGCGGATGTCGTCGTCGAGGTTGGCGCCCACCTTGAGCTTCACGTAGCCGTAGCCGGTGTCCACCGCCTCCTGGCACAGCCGGCGCAGCTTGTCGTCGCCGTACCCGAGCCAACCCGCCGAGGTGGTGTAGGCGGGGTAGCCGGTCCGGTCGAGCTCGGCGAGGCGGGCGGCCTTCGTGCCCTCCTTGGCCCGCAGGATGGCCAGCGCCTCGTCCCGGGTCAGCGCGTCGGACAGGTAGCGCAGGTCCGCGATGTCGACGAGTTGCTCGGGGGACATGTCGACGAGCAGCCGCCACAGCGGTTTGTCGGCGACCCGGGCGACCAGGTCCCACGACGCGTTCAGCACGGCCGCCAGCGACAGGTGGACGACACCCTTCTCCGGACCGAGCCAGCGCAGCTGCGAGTCGGAGGTGAGGAGGCGGTAGACCGCGCCCATGTCCGCTGCCATCGTCGCCACGTCCAGGCCGACGAGGCGCTGTGCCTGGTGGACCGCCGCCGCCGCGACGATGTCGTTGCCTCGACCGATGGTGAAGGTCAGGCCGTGCCCCGTGAGCGGGGCGCCCACGCCGTCGACGCCGTCGGTGTGCAGGACGACGTAGGCCGCCGAGTAGTCGCCGTCCTTGTTCATGGCGTCTGACCCGTCAGCGGTCAGGGAGGTGGGGAAGCGGACGTCTTCGACGGTGACGGCAGTGATCTGCGGCATGCGCTCCTCGCCCGGCTAGGCTAAAGATCAGATGATCATTGGGAGTATACGGAGAGTTGTCTTGGCGCGTCAACGATGTCGATCACTGTTGGCCCGTAGACATATGATGTTTGCTGGTTCGCGCTGATGGGCGTTTCCGCCTGTGGCACCGCCTGACCGGCGCGCGCGGCGAGGTGGCCGACCGTCTCCGTCTCCGTTGCCGGGCGACGGTCGGGCTGGCGTGGTCGGCCGCATGGGTGACGGTGGTCACCGCCCGCCGCCGACACGCCCGAGACCGACATGTGGGGTGTGACAACGGCTGCGTCCCTATATATGGTGTCGAGCGCAGCTGGTTCGGCCGTCCATCCGGGGCGGTCGAGGCAACAGGGAACCCGGTGGAATTCCGGGACTGTCCCGCAGCGGTGAGTGGGAACGACCGCCGTCATCAGCACTGGGCCACCAATCGGCCTGGGAAGCGACGGCCAGTAGGAGACCGGCGATCCCGGTCGTGCCCGCGAGTCCGAAGACCTGCCAGCGCGCCGCGTACCCGCACCCGGGTGGGCGGCGGTCCGAGGCCGCGTGGGACGGCTGACGCCACCTGACCCACGCCGGGCTGGCGTGGCGTCCGTCGGTGTCTGTCTCCTCGCGTCCGGGCCACCAGGTCTCGAACTCCGAGGAGCGAGTGGTGACAGTCACCGAGGTAGTCCCGGCCAGCGGCGACGCGACAGTGCGGCGCACGCCGATGCAGGTCCGCAAGCGCGACGGCGGCACCGAACCCGTGGACGTGAACAAGATCGTCCGAGCGGTCGAGCGGTGGGCCGACGACCTGACCGACGTCGACCCGATGCGGGTGGCCACCCGCACCATCAGCGGCCTCTACGACGGCGCGACGACCGCCGAACTGGACCGGCTGTCCATCCAGACCGCGGCCGAGATGATCGGTGAGGAGCCGCAGTACTCGCGGCTCGCCGCGCGGCTGCTGGCCGGCTACGTCGACAAGGAGGTGCGTCGACAGGGCATCACCTCGTTCAGCGCGGCGATCCGGGTCGGCCACGCCGAGGGCCTGATCGGTGCCGACACCGCCGCGTTCGTCGCCGCACACGCCGCGACCCTCGACGCCGCCGTCGACCCGGACGGCGACCGCCGGTTCGAGTACTTCGGCCTGCGTACGGTGTACGACCGCTACCTGCTGCGCCACCCCACCAGCCGACTGGTGCTGGAGACCCCGCAGTACTGGCTGCTGCGGGTTGCCTGCGGCCTGTCCCGGACGGCGGACGAGGCGGTCGGCTTCTACCGGCTGATGTCCAGCCTGGCCTACCTGCCCAGCTCCCCGACCCTGTTCAACTCCGGGACCCGGCACACCCAGATGTCCTCCTGCTATCTCGTCGACTCCCCGCTCGACGAGTTGGACTCGATCTACCAGCGGTACGCCCAGGTCGCCAACCTGTCCAAGTTCGCCGGTGGCATCGGCATCGCCTACTCCCGGGTCCGCTCCCGGGGAGCGCTGATCCGGGGCACGAACGGGCAGTCGAACGGGGTCGTGCCGTGGCTGCGCACGCTGGACGCGAGCGTCGCCGCGGTCAACCAGGGTGGCCGGCGCAAGGGCGCGGCCTGCGTCTACCTGGAGCCGTGGCACCCGGACATCGAGGAGTTCCTGCAACTGCGGGACAACACCGGCGAGGACGCCCGGCGCACCCACAACCTCAACCTGGCCAACTGGATCCCGGACGAGTTCATGCGCCGGGTCGAGGCCGACGAGCCGTGGTCGCTGTTCGACCCGCACGAGGTGCCCGAGCTGCCCGACCTGTGGGGGGAGCGGTTCGACGCCGCGTACCGGGAGGCCGAGGCGCAGGGGCGCTACGTGCGGCAGGTCCCGGCGCGGGAGCTGTACGGGAAGATGATGCGCACCCTCGCCCAGACCGGCAACGGGTGGATGACCTTCAAGGACGCCGCCAACCGCCTCTGCAACCAGACCGCCGAGCCGGGCAACGTGGTGCACCTGTCCAACCTCTGCACCGAGATCGTCGAGGTGTCCAGCGACGCCGAGACCGCCGTGTGCAACCTCGGCTCGGTGAACCTCGCCGCCCACCTCACCGACGGCGGCATCGACTGGGAGCGGCTGCGCGCCACGGTGCGGACGGCGGTGACCTTCCTCGACCGGGTCATCGACATCAACTACTACCCGACGGCACAGGCGGCGGCGAGCAACCCCCGCTGGCGGCCGGTTGGGCTCGGGCTGATGGGCCTCCAGGACGTCTTCTTCGCGCTGCGGCTGCCGTTCGACTCGCCGGCCGCCCGGGAGCTGTCCACCCGGATCAGCGAGGAGCTGTACCTGACCGCGCTGGAGACCTCCGCCGACCTGGCGCGCGACTTCGGCGCCCATCCGGCGTACCTGCAGACCCGGGCCGCGCGGGGCCAGCTCCAGCCCGACCTGTGGGGCGTCGAGGGTACGCAGACCGCGCGGTGGGACGCGCTGCGCGAGCGGGTCGAGGCGTACGGGCTGCGCAACTCGCTGCTGGTGGCCGTCGCGCCCACCGCGACCATCGCCTCGATCGCCGGGTGCTACGAGTGCATCGAGCCGCAGGTGTCCAACCTGTTCAAGCGCGAGACCCTGTCGGGGGAGTTCCTCCAGGTCAACACCGCCCTGGTACGCGAGCTGAAGGCCCGCGGCCTGTGGACCGAGCGGATCCGGTCGGCGATCAAACGGGCCGAGGGGTCGGTGCAGGACATCGCCGAACTGCCGGCCGGCGTACGGGAGTTGTTCCGCACCGCGTGGGAGCTGCCGCAGCGGGCGCTGATCGACCTGGCCGCCGCACGCGCCCCGTTCATCGACCAGTCCCAGTCGCTGAACCTGTTCCTGGCCGCACCGACCATCGGCAAGCTCTCCTCGATGTACCTGTACGCCTGGAAGGCCGGGCTGAAGACCACCTACTACCTGCGCTCGCGCCCCGCCACCCGGATCCAGCAGGCCACCGTCAGCGCCGTGGCGCCCGTCGCCGTCGACGTGGAGGCGCTGGCCTGCTCGCTGGAGAACCCCGAGTCGTGCGAGGCCTGCCAGTGACCACCACCGACGTCAGCACCACCGACACGAGGACCACACACATGCTGCTCGACCCCGGGATGGACCTCACTCTCCGCCCGATGCGCTACCCGCACTTCTTCGACCGGTTCCGCGACGCGATCCGCAACACCTGGACGGTCGAGGAGGTCGACCTGCACGCCGACCTCGCCGACCTGGACAAGCTGTCGCCGGCCGAACGGCACCTGGTCAGCCGCCTGGTGGCGTTCTTCGCCACCGGCGACACGATCGTCGCCAACAACCTGGTGCTCAACCTCTACCAGCACGTCAACAGCCCCGAGGGCCGCCTATACCTGTCCCGGCAGCTGTTCGAGGAGGCCGTGCACGTCCAGTTCTACCTCAACCTGCTCGACACGTACGTGCCCGACGAGACCGAGCGCTTCGAGGCCTTCGCGGCCATCGAGAACATCCCCTCGATCCGTCGTAAGGCCGAGTTCTGCTTCCGGTGGATCGACTCCCTCAACGACCTACGGGAGCTGCGGTCCCGCGAGGACCGACGGGCGTTCCTGCTCAACCTGATCTGCTTCGCCGCCTGCATCGAGGGGTTGTTCTTCTACGGCGCCTTCGCGTACGTCTACTTCCTGCGCTCCCGCGGCCTGCTGCACGGCCTCGCCTCCGGCACGAACTGGGTGTTCCGCGACGAGTCGATGCACATGGCGTTCGCGTTCGACGTCGTCGACACCGTCCGGGCCGAGGAGCCGGACCTGTTCGACGACGACCTCGCCGACCAGGTCCGCCGGATGCTCACCGAGGCGGTCGAGTGTGAGGTGCAGTTCGCCGAGGACCTGTTGGGCCACGGCGTGCCCGGTCTGACCTTGACCGACATGCGGGAGTACCTCCAGCACGTCGCCGACCGCCGCCTCGCCCAGCTCGGCATCGCGCCACACTACGGTTCGAGCAACCCGTTCGGCTTCATGGAGTTGCAGGACGTGCAGGAACTGTCCAACTTCTTCGAGCGGCGGGTGTCGGCGTACCAGGTCGGGGTGACCGGCACCGTCGCCTTCGACGACGACTTCTAGGCGGCGACCTCAACCCACGCGTTGCCCCTGAGGAACGCCCCATCCGCGCCGATCTTCCAGTCTCGTCGATCATGGAGTTGTGGTGCCCGATTTGGTGTTGTGCAGGCACTTTGTCACCCACCACAACTCCATGATCGACGAGGCGGTGCGGGGTCGTCGTCCTGCTGGAACGTCGTAGCCCGACCATCACCTGACGGCCGGCACCGTCACCGTCGGCTGGCGCAGGCCACACACGTACGTGCTGACGGGCGGGCGACGAGCCGCTCGGCGGGGATGGGGCGCAGGCACCGTTCGCACACGCCGTAGCTGCCGTCGTCGACCCGTTTCAGCGCGACGTCCAGCTCGGCCAAGCGGCGGCGGGTGGCGTCCAGGACGGCGATGAGCTGCGCGCGTTCGAAGGCGATCGTGCTGCCCTCGGGGTCGTGTTCGTCGTCGGCGTTGGACGACCGGGACGCCTCGAAGAGGCTCCGCAGGTCGCCCTCCAGGGCGGTGGCCTGAGCCTCGGTCTGCTCGCGTAGCCGCAAGAGTGCCTCGCGGACCGCGCTGGAGTTGCTGGTCATGGCCGTTCCACCGTACTGCGCCCCTACATGAAGTTGCGGGTGTGCAGGGCGGAGAGCGCCGCCGCCTCGTCGGGCCGGAAACCCAGTCGGACGAGACGGCGCTGACGGCCCTGGTCCATCGCGTGTTGCAGAGCCCGCACCCGGTCGAAGCCGGCGGACACGTCGTCCGGATGCCAACCACCCGCCGCGAGCACCACCAGCGCGTCGAAGACGTCCGCGTTGAGCCCCGCGGTGTCGGCAAGCGCGTCGTGGCGGCGGTGGATGGCCGCCCGTAGTCGGTCCCGCAGCAGCGGATCCAGCTGCGCCTGGTGCTCCAGGTGTGCCATGCCGAACACCACGTGCCGGCGCTCGTCCTGCATGGCGAGCCAACAGATCCGGCGCGTCACCGGGTCCGGGGCGTTCTCGTGCAGGAACGAGAGCAGATCGACGAAGCTGCCCTCGCCGAGCACGGAGAGCAGGAACGACGCCAACGCGAAGTCCGACTCCGCGACGAGCGTGAACAGCGACTGCCGACCGCCGGCGGATGACGTTCCCAGCTCGGCGCCCCGCAGCAGTGCCCGCCGGCTGAAGACCTCCATGTGCCGGGCCTCGTCGGCCATCTGCACGGCGAGAAGCTGCACCACCTCCCGGAAGTGCGGGTGGATGCGCCCCACGAACCGGGCCGGCACGACGAGGGCGGCCTGCTCGTTCTCGACCAGATAGGTCATCACCTGCACGACCGCGGCCTCGACGTCGGTCGGCAGCGCGAACGGGTCGTCCCACGGCACCGCGGCCTGCGGGTCCCACTGTCGGGCGGCGGCCTGCGCGTACAGGTGGGGGGCGATGTCGGCCCAGACCAGGTCGCGGTCGTTCAGGTCGAACCGGGCCTCCGGACCACCGGCTTCGAGGAGCGCGCCCCGGGCGCCGAGCCCCCACCGCGCCGGTGGACGGCTGCTGAGCGCCGAGGGCAGGGCCGGCCCGGCCCGCTCGGCGCCGAACCAGCGGTCGTCATCCGCCGACCCACGGACCACCACCGCCACCGGGTCGCCCCGGTCGCCCCGGTCGCCCCGGTCCGGCCATTCGACCAGATGGCCACGGCCACGACACCAGGCGGGCAGGTGTACGCGCAGCGCCGGGTCGCGGCCGGAGACCGCCAATCGGCCGCCGGGCGGCAACCCGGCCAGGGCGCGCTGCACGAGCAGGTGCGCACCCCGGCCGAAACCCAGGTCACCCAGGTCGACCTCGGCGACAGGTGTCGCGTTCACGGCCGGTAGTCCGTGGCCGTCACCCGCCCGTCGGGGGAGTAGAAGCCGCTGGCGTCGACCGCCTCGGCGAGGGCGGCGTACCCCGTGGTGCGGCCCTCCCGCCAGGCCGTCAGGCCCTCCAGGTCGAGCAGCGGACGCACCAGCGGATCGGCGTACGACATGCTGAGCAGCAGTGTGCCGAGGAGCCGGACCCCGTCGGGCTCCGGCGCGCGGACCGTCATGTTGCAGTGGTCGTAGCGTGCGGTCTGCGCCACGATCCGGGTGCCCTCGGGCGGTAACGTGCCCTCCTGAACGAACGCCAGATGGTTGGCATCGATCATGCAGGCGGCGTCGACCTCCCCGGCCACCAGGGCGCGGGCCGCGTCCCGCTCGCCGCCGATGTGGTCGCCGTGCAGGCCGACTCCCACGTCGAAGCGGCGTACGTCGACAGTCACCCCGGCCGCGGCGAGGTGACCCAGCGGAATCAGCGTCGCCTGTGGACTGTCGACCGCCCCGACGGCGACCACCCGCCCAGCGAGGTCGGCGAGCTGGCGCACCGGCGAGCCCGCGCGAACCACCACGACCGAGGTGAGGTCCTGGTCGGTGTCGCGCATGGTGAGCGCGCGGACGGTCGTGCCGTTGGCGGCCGCCAGCCGCTCGGCCCGCAGCCAGGCCAGGGGAGAGTTCCAGGCCGCGTCGATCCGCCCGGCGACGAGATCCTCGACCTGTCGCTCGTAGTGCGAGTAGAGGACGAAGTCGAAGTCCAGGCCCCGGCCGCGCAGCCAGGCGCGGAAACCCTCCCAGATGGTCACCACCTTCGGGTCGTACGCGACCGCGCCCAGCAGGACGGTTGGCGCGGGCATCAGCGGTTGGCCTGGTCGAGCAGCGGCAGGCCGGTGGCGACCCGACCGACGAAGTCGTGCAGCGCGTCGGTGGTGGGTGCCATCACCCGGGCCGCGCGGGCGTCCCGGAAACGGCGCTCAAGGCCCAACTCCTTGCGGAAGGCGCTGCCGCCGCAGAGCTGCATCGCGCCGTCGGTCACGTCGGCGACGGTCTCGCCGGCGAGCGCCTTGACCTGGAGCACCCGCAGCGTCGCGTCGTCGCGGCCGGTCTCCAGTGCGGTCAGCGTGTCGCCCAGGAAGGCCCGCAGCGCGTCGGTGCGGATCATCAGGCGGGCGAGGTCGCGTCGGGTGACGGGCGCGTCGCGCAGGGCGGCGCCGGTGTGCGCGAGGGTGGTCCGGGTGAGATGTCGGCCGGCCTCGGCCACCGCGCTGTCGGCGAGACCGAGGCAGAAGGCGGTGTTGAGCACCAGGAACCAGGGCAGGACCACGCCGAGCGCGGTGTCGAGCCCGGCCCCGTCGGCAGCCATCCTCGCCGCCGGCGAAACCCGGAGCCCGTCGGCGGTCATCGGGCGAGAGCCGTTGCCGCGCAGCCCCAGCCCGTCGAAGTCGCCGGTCACGCTCAGGCCCGCGCTGTCGGCCGGCACCAGCCACAGCGTCATCGGGCCGGCGTCGCGGGTCAGCGGAAGGCTCGACCAGACGTAGCTGTTGGCCTCCCCGGCCGAGGTGACCCAGCTCTTACGGGCGTCGAGGCGGACGGTGTCGTCGTCGGCGGCCGTCGCGGTGCCGGTCGGCGACCAGAAGTGGCTGCGCGAGCCGTACTCGGAGAAGGCCAACGTGGTGAGGTGGTCGCCGGCGGCGATGGCCGCGCGGACGTCGCGCGGGCCGTGCGCCTCGATGACGGCGGTCGCCGCGTAGTGCATGAGCACCACCATCGCGGTGGACCCGCACTCGGCGGCCAGCCGCTCGATGACCTCGGCGACCGTCCGCATGCCGTGGCCGCCGCCACCGACCTCGGTCGAGGAGGCCAGGCCGAGCAGGCCGGCTGCGGCGAGAGCGTCGACACCCGGACGGGGGAAGGCCCCATCCCGGTCGACGATGGGCGCCTGCGGGCGGATCACCTCGTCGATCACCGTGCCGAGCGTGTCCGTGGGATCGGTGGTGGTCTGGTCATTGTCGACACTGGCCGTCATGCCGTTACCCCTTCAGGGAGGCCGATGGGACCGCCGTCGACACTATCCGAACCCGAAGACGCAGCGCGAGCGTCCGATCACCGTCTGGCGCGGGCGTCGTCCCGGTGGGGTCGGCCGTGCCCGTCGTCCCGGTCGATGCGCAGCTCACGTTCCAACTCGGTGATGACCGCCCGCAGGTCGTCCAGCCGTTGGGTGAGCGCGATCCGGTCCACCTCGTCAGGTACACCGTCGCCGTCCTCGTCGTACCCGGGAGCCAGTCGCTCGGTCATCTCCAGCCGGCGGGCCTCCTCCATGGAGTTCACGATGACCGCGATGAGGATGTTGAGCAGCAGGTTGACGGTGATGACCACGTAGCTGACGTAGTACAGCAGCGTCCACGGTGAGATTGCCATGCCCTGCTCGATGAGGTCCGGCAGCGTCTCCAGCGACAGCAGCACGAACAGCGTCAGCAGCGACCGGCCGATGTCGCCGTACTCCTCCGGATACCGGTTTCCGAAGATCAGCCAGCCGGCCATGCCGTACACGTAGAGCGTGACCACGGCCAGGGCGAGGAACCCGGTGACGCCCGGCAGGCTGCGCCACAGCGCGGAGACGATGGTCCGCAGACCCGGCGAGAACCGCACCAGACGGACCATGCGGGCGACCCGCACGACCCGCAGCAACGCCGGGTCGCCGTGCAGGCCCGGGATGAAGATCGCCGCGATCACCACGAAGTCGAAGACGTTCCAGCCGTGTCGGAAGAAGTCCTGTGGGCGCCTGCCGTACGCCGCCAGCCGGACGGCGATCTCGACGACGAAGACGGCCCGGAAGAACAGTTCCAGCCCGTGCAGCGCGCTGCCCGCCGGGCTCAGGTCGTCGTACGTCTCCAGGCCGAGGACGATGCCGTTGGCGAGGATGACCACGACGATGGCGATCTCGAAGGGGCGGGACCGGGCGAGCCGGTCGCAACGGTCGGTCCAACCCGAGCGGTGCGGTTGCGCTGGTGCGGGCGGCCCACCGCGCTGGGCGGGCACGTGTGCGCCACTCACCAGTCGGCCGGCTCGATCAGGCGCGCCGCGGTGGGGGCCCACCTCCGGCCGTCGTCGTGGCGGTGCGGATGGTGTGCGGGCATGTCCACCAGACTAGCCAAGATCAATGACGCTGGGCGACCGTGCCATCCGTGCAGCGTGACTCGTTCGCTGGGTGCCGGCGGCATCCTTCCGACGCCGAGTCTAAACAGCGAACGCCGTTTGCAGTTTACAGTAGATCAGTGAGTGACACATCCGCGAGTGGCGGCTCCGACCGGCAGCCGATCTGGAGCAGGCCCGAACGCGGCAGTCGCGGCCCCGCTCCGGCGCACAGTCGGGACGCCATCGTCGTGGCCGCCATCGCACTGGCCGACACCGACGGGCTGGGCGCGGTGTCGATGCGCGCGGTGGCCGCCTCGCTCGGCACCGGCGCCGGTTCTCTCTACCGCTACCTGTCCTCCCGCGACGACCTGCTGGACCTGATGACCGACCGGGCCGTGGGGGAGCTGCGCCCGTACCCGCAGGTGGAGGGCGATTGGCTGGACACGATGGTGCTGTTGGGCCGCCGGCAGTTGGCGCTGTTCGGCGCCCACCCGTGGCTGCTCGACGTGATCCACCGGCCCTCCGGCATCGGCCCCGAGAGCCTGGCCTGGTTCGACAACTGCATCCGGATCCTGAAGCCTGTGCGCTGCCCCGTGTCCGCCAAGTTCGAGGCCATCGCGATGATGACCGGCGTGGTGAGCCTCTTCGCCCGCCGCGAGTCCGCCGCCGGGGCGTTCAGCTTCGCCGGACTGGACCTCGCGGCGTACCCGCACCTTGTCGCGGCGTTCAGTCAGCCCTCCGGGCCGGCGCCCCGGGCGGACCTCGTCGAGCGGACCCTGCGCAGTCTGCTGACGGGTCTGCTGCTCGCGTCGCCGACCGAGGCCGACTGACCGGCCCGGGGTAGCGGAGCGGGCGGACGTCGGCGAACTCCGCCGGCTCGCCGACGGCGGCTGCCGGGATGCTCGCGCCCGCCTCCGGTGTCACGTCGCGGTGGTGAGGTATCGGCGGTAACCCACAGCGGACTGGGCGAAGCCGACGGACGCGTAGAACTGGTGGGCTTCGGTGCGCGCGGCGTTCGACACCAGCTGGACCTTGTAGCAACCGGCCGCCGTCGCGTCGTCGAGAGCCGCCAGCATGAGGGCCCGGGCGACCCCGCGACGGCGCCAGCCGGGCGCGACCACCACGTTCTCCACCACCATGTACGGTCGCGCGCCGTGGGTGAGGTTCGGGGCGACGAGAGTGTCCAGGGTGCCCACGAAGGTGTCCCCGGCGACGGCCACCAGGAGGCGGCGGCCAGCCTGCGCGTGCAGGTCGCGCCAGGCGGTGGCCAGCCGGCCGGCGTCCGGCCGTGCGTCGTCGGGAGCGAGCTGCCACAGCACGTCGAAGACCTGCTCGGGGTCGTCCTGCGCTACGGCGGCGCGGACGACGAAATCGCCGCTCACCGGGCCGACGCCACAATGTCCAGGTCGGACCACGCGGGGTGTCGACGTGGAGGCCCGGTGGGCCGGGAGAGCTGGTCGTCGACGTGCCTCACCATGTCGTCGAGGATACGGGTCCAGCTTCACCGCGTGGCGGGCGGCGGCGGCCGCCGCCCCGCCGCCCGCTTCGGCGATGACTCTGGTCAGGCCCGTGCGGCCCGGATGGCGTCGCGCAGCGGGGTGCTCGGCCGGCCGAGCAGTCGGCTGAGGTCGTCGCTGTCGGTCGCCAGCTCGCCCTTGGCGATCGAGTGGTCGAGCGCGGCCACGAAACCGGCGGTGCCCGCGTCCAGGCCGACGTTCTCCAGGGCCGAGGCCAGCTCGGCGGCGGACATGTCCTTGTGGACGACTGGGGTGCCGGTCACCTCGGTGACGGCCTCGGCCAGCTCGTCGAAGGTGAACGCGGTGCCGCCCAGTTCGTAGACGGCATTGCCGTCCTCCTCGCGGGTCAGGGCCGCCACGGCGGCCCCCGCGTAGTCGGCCCGGGTCGCGGCGGAGATCTTGCTGCCGCCGGTGGCGCCGAGGATCGTGCCGGACCCCAGGTACTGCGGCAGCTGGTCGGTGTAGTTCTCGGTGTACCAGCTGTTGCGCAGGACGGTGTAGGTCAGACCGGACGCGGCGAGGATCTCCTCGGTGGCCTTGTGCTCCGGGGCGAGCGGGTTCGCGGTGGTGTCGGCCTTCAGGATGCTGGTGTAGACGAGACGCTCGACACCGGCGAGCTTGGCGGCGTCGATGACGGCGGTGTGCTGCGCGACGCGCTGACCGGGAGCGTCGCCGGAGATGAGCAGCAGGCGGCGTACGCCGGCCACCGCGCCGGGCAGCGTCGACGGGTCGTCGTAGTTGGCCTTGCGGATCTCGACCCCCCGCGCGGCCAGGTCGGCGGCCTTCTCTGGGCTGCGGACGACGGCGGCGATCTCGGCGGCGGGTACGCCGCTGTCGAGCAGTTGCTCGATCACCAGGCGGCCGAGTCGGCCGGTGGCGCCGGTGACGGCATAGGTGGGCATGGGAACCTCCGGAGGTAGTCGCAGATCAGTAAGCACTTACTAATCTACAGCACTAACCGATCAGCAGTATGGGATAGGCTGGTGAGGTGAGCGACATGCCGGCCCAGGATCCGGCGGGGCCTACCCAGGAATTCGTCACCGATGTCTTCGCCCGGGGGTGCACCTCCCGTGCGGCCTTCGAGGACGTCACCTCGAAGTGGGCCTCGCTGGCTCTGTTGGCGCTCGGCGAGGGCCGCTACCGGTTCAACGCGCTGCGGCGCCGCATCGACGGGGTCAGCGAGCGGATGCTCTCCCAGACCCTGCAGACCCTGGAACGCGACGGGATGCTCACCCGCGAGGTGCTCACCGCGATCCCACCGCGGGTCGAATACTCGCTAACCCCCCTCGGCGCCCGGGTCGCCGAGCAACTGCGGGGCCTCGCCGATCTGCTGGAGGCCTCGGTGCCCGAGGTGCAGACCGCCCGCGACAGCCACGAGCGCGACCGAGGCTAGCTCCGGCCCGTCCCGACGAACGTGAGTCGCCGCCAGCCCTGGTTGGCGTCCTGCGCGACCTGCCTCAGGTGTTCAGCGTCTCGCGCGGCGGCACACCGTAACTGGCGTGGTATCGCGCGGTGAACCTGCTGTGGCTGGCAAACCCCCACCGACTGGCGATCGCCGAGACCGTCTCCTGGCGCGGGTCGGCGCGTACCAGGTCGTGGTGTGCCCGGACGAGCCGGATCCGACGCAGGTAGGCCATGGGGGTGGTGCCGAGGTGACGACGGAAGGCGAGTTGCACCGCCCGGAGGGAGACACCGGCGGCGCCGGCGATGTCGGCCGCGCTGATGTCCCGGTCGGCGTGCTCCTCCAGAAACGCGATCGCCCGTCGCAGCGTGGCGGTGGTGGCGTCGTTCCGGTCCGCGGCGGTCGGTTCGGTGAACGCGGTGTTGGGAAAGACCGCCAGCGCCGCCGCGGCCAGCATCCGGGCGGCGTTGCCGATCACCAGCGACTGCGCCCCGGCGGCCGGGCTGTCCAACACGACGTCGCGGACGAAGCTGGTGGTGTTGCGCCACTGCCGGGCGAGGGCCGTACCGGCGGCGCCCAACTCGGTGAACTCGATTCGACCGGGTCGGCGGGCCGGCGCGGTGGTGGCCACCTGTGCCAGCACCGACAGGTCCAGTACGCAGAGCTCCACCTCGCCGGGGTGCCAGCGGACGGCGCACGGCTCCTCCGGCCGGGTGACGAGGAAGACCTCGCCGGGACCGAACCGGTGGGCCGATCCGGCACAGGAGCGATCGACGTGCGCGGTGCGGGAGCGACCGATGACCAGCCCGCCGAGAGTGCTGGCATCGATCTCCAGGTGCCCGGTCTGGCGGGTGGTCGCGATGGCGAAGGGACCGGTGTCGACCCGGTGGTGGGTGAGTCGGTATCCGTTCCTGCTCTGAATGCGCAGCTTCGGGTCGTACGTGGCGGACAGGAATTCCTGGATGGCCGCCGGGTCACGGCTGTCGAACTGGTGGGTCTGCACTGGCGATGACGTCATCCGCTGTCTCCGTCCGGTGGAGGTGCCGCCGGGTCGTGGGAACGGGTGCCGACGGCAGGATCGGGACGTGCCGGGGTACTCGGCGGTGACCCGGCACGTCGTTTGGCCGGCGGTGCGGTGAAGGTGGAACGTCGCGAGCGGGACGGCAGCGACCGGTTGCGGGCGTCGGATCTGCCCCGACCATTCGGTGACTCGGGGACGCAATATCTGTAGATGGGAATGTCACCATACGACAATCACCGACGTGTCGTCCGGTGAATCACTGCGATGTGTCGGCAGCTCGACTTCGTTTTCCGGCTAACGCGCCGAATGGTTCTACGTCTGCTGTCCTAGCCACCCTCGCGGGCGACAGCGAAATCTTGTTCATGATTCGTCGGAGGACGACCGGGTCACTGCCGGGAGGCCGACCCACGGAGGGGGGAAGCGTTGGACAGTACCGATCCTGACCGCGTCGTTCGGCTGGCCGTGGCCGAGGCACTGGCCCGGGTGGCGGACGAGGACAGCCTGGGTCTGGGTGAGGGCGACGCGCTGGAGAGGCTCGGTGGCGGGCTGCGTGAGGTGCTGCGCCGCGCACTCGACGACCGGGTCCCGCTGACCACGCCGGACTTCGTCGACCTGTGCCGCGACCTGGGCCTGAACCGGGACGCCTTCGACCTGCTGGGGCACTACCTGATGACCGCGTTGCTGGCTCAGCACGTGGGGCCGGACGTCCTGATCCGCGTCGGGGTGCTCTTCGGCACCGTCGGGCGCTACCTGCCCGGTGCCCGTCCGGTGGCCCGCCGCAACGAGGGCCCCGCCGCACGGCGGCGCGACGTTCGCTCGGACAACAGCGTCGTCGGTCGGTACCGTCGCGCCAAGCTGCCGGAGCACCTCCCCAACCCACCGAGCTGGACCTGCACCGGATGCGGCCGCGAGTGGCCCTGCGCCACCAAGCAGAGCCAGTTGCTCGCCGAGTTCGGCGGTGCGCGGGCCTCCCTCGCGGTCTATCTCGGCTCCTGCCTCGTCGCCGCCGCCCAGGACCTGCCCACGCTGCCGCTGCCTCGGGTCCGGCTCCGATTCCTGGGCTGGCTGCCGCGCGCCCGGATCTGATCCGACTGGACACTGGGTGGTCGCGGCGTGACCCCCTGCTGCCCGCCCGGCACTCCCTGCCGGTCGGAGCAGGGTGTTCATCGGGAGCACCCGCTGCGTACGGCGGGCGTTCACCGCCCTCTCCGAGGCTCCTTGATCGAAAGAGCATTCGCTTGATCGAGGAGAGGCTCTCAGGTGAGAGACAAGCATCCCGAAGAGACCGAGCACGCGCAGCTGTCCCGGCGCAAGCTGGTCAAGTACGCGGGCGTCGGCGCGACACTGGCCGCGGCCAGCCCACTGGTCGGCGCCGGAGCGGCGTGGGCCGAGGACCGCCGGCCGGGTGACGAGGACAAGACCGACCGGGGTAACTCCAGGAACCGGGCGTGGCGTGCGGGCGACCACCACATCCACTCCGAGTACAGCGGCGAGTTCGACACCACGAAGTCCCCGATCGTCTTCCACAAGGGCGCGGACGCGGTCTACCCGATCGTCACCAACGCCATCATGGCGAAGAACTTCGGCCTGACCTGGGCGATGTGCACCGACCACGGTGGTCCGACCCACTCGAAGGTGAACATCGAGCAGGCGTACCCCGACCTGCTGCGTTCCCGCAAGCTGGTCCCCGAGGTGCTCCAGTTCTGGGGCATGGAGTTCGACGCGCCCTCGCTGGACCACCACACGCTGATGATCCCGCGTCACGACGACGAGGCGAAGCAGCTGTTCGAGCTGGAGAGCCGGTTCGCCAAGTACGACGCGTTCCCCACCGATCCGGCCCGCGACACCGAGGCCAAGATGGTGGAGTTCCTCAAGGTCGCCCGGGGCATGCCGCACAAGCCGCTGGTGATCGCCCACCACGCGTCCCGTTCGGCGCCCGGTCTCGGCGTCTACGGTCAGGACACCCCGCGCGAGTTCCGCAACGGCAACAACGCCGCGCCGGACGTCTACATCGGCTTCGAGGGCGCGCCGGGCCACCAGGCCGGTCCGCTCAACGGTGGCAAGCGGGGCGGGTACGGCAACCACCCCACCTACGGCGGCTTCGACCAGATGACCGCTCGGGTCGGCGGCCTGTGGGACTCGCTGCTCGGCGAGGGCCGGCGCTGGTGGATCACCGCGACCTCGGACTCGCACGTGCACTGGACCCGCGGTGGCTCCGACTTCTGGCCCGGCGAGTACAGCAAGACGTACGTGCACGCCCGCCAGGACTACGGCGACATCATGGACGGTCTGCGCAACGGCCGGATCTGGGTCACCACCGGTGACCTGATCCGCAGCCTCGACGTCACCGCCACGTCGCAGGGCAGGACCGCCGAGGTGGGCGAGACGATCACGGTGAGCCGTCGTAGCCGTACCGATGTCGAGATCGAGATCACCTTCCGCCCGCTGGGTGGGCTGAACGCGAACGGCGACCGGCCCGAGGTCCGCCGGGTCGACCTGATCGTCGGCCAGATCACCGGCCCGAGCGCCAGCCTGGACGCCGACACCAACCCCACCACCAAGGTGGCGGCCCGGTTCGGCCCGCGGGACTGGCGTCGGCAGGGCGACAGCTACGTCATCCGGCACACCCTGCGCAACGTCGAGGCGGACACCTACGCGCGGGTGCGTGGCACCAGCACCGACGAGGCCGAGCCGCTCGCCGACGGGCTGGAGAGCCCGTGGGACGACCTGTGGTTCTACTCGAACCCGGTGTTCGTGCACGTGCGCTGACCGGGCACGGTAGCGACATCGCGGGCCCGTCCGGCACCGCTCGACGGACGACGTCGGGTGGTGCGGGGCGGGCCTGCACCACGCTGTTCGTGAGTCAGTCGGGCCTGCGGCGGCGGGCTCGGGGGGTGGCGGTGCGACCGCTCCGCACCGCCGGGGCGGCGGTCCGACGCGCAGCGGGCGCCGGAGGGTCGGCCTGCGCCTGCGTCACCACCTCGCAGAGGTCGCGCAGCGGGTCCGCCGCCTGGGCCGAGCAGGCGACCTTCTGCAGCAGTGACCGCACCGTCGCCGACTCGGCTGGTGTGAGCGCCCCCAGCAGGTGCGACTCGACCTGCCGCAGCGCCAACCGCCGCTGCTCCCAGGCGGCACGGCCGGCGTCGGTGACCTCGACCAGCCGGTTGCGCCGGTCGGCCGGGTCCGCGCGCCGGGTGACGAAGCCGGGCCGCTCCAGGTCGTCGATCAGGTACGTGAGGACGGTGCGGTCGATGCCGATCTCCTCGGCGATCG
Source organism: Micromonospora sp. NPDC050784 (assembly GCF_044456765.1). Lineage (NCBI taxonomy): Bacteria > Bacillati > Actinomycetota > Actinomycetes > Micromonosporales > Micromonosporaceae > Micromonospora > Micromonospora sp. NPDC050784. The sequence goes on from NZ_JBITGG010000023.1 coordinate 79,409, forward strand.
CGCCCTGGTTTCGGGCCGGCCCGTTGACCGCCGCGGTGAGAAGTTGGTAGCCGCGCGGACCACCGGGGAAGTCGGTGAGCGCGTGCTCGGCCGCCCGGACGTAGCCGCGGAAGACGATCCCGAGCATCCAGCCCAGATCGTCGTCGAGCGGATCGGGCCGGTCCGGCCGGTGAGGGGCACCCGTCATCCCCCGACAATACCGCAGCGAGCCAGACCTTGTTGGCAGAAGATGTTCTGTGTGGCATAAGGTTAAGGTCACGACGCATCGCCCGAGGCGTCGGGGGAATCGGGAGGCTCGCAGATGAGCGACTACGGCCACGACCTGGTTTTCGGATCCTTCGTCACGCCCAGCGCTGGCAATCCGGACCGCACGGTCCGCGTCGCCGTCCTGGCCGAACAGGTCGGGCTGGACCTGGTCACCTTCCAGGATCACCCGTACCAGCCGGCGTTCCTCGACACCTGGACGCTGCTCAGCTTCGTGGCGGCCCGCACCAGCCGGGTGCACCTGGCGGCGAACGTGACGAACCTGCCGCTGCGCCCGCCGGCGGTGCTCGCCCGCAGTGTGGCCAGCCTGGACCTGCTCAGTGGTGGCCGGGTCGGCCTCGGCCTCGGAGCGGGGGCGTTCTGGGACGCTATCGAGGCCATGGGAGGCCGGCGGCTGACCCCCGGCCAGGGCGTACGAGCGCTGGAGGAGGCCATCGAGGTCGTCCGTCAGCTCTGGGACGTCGAGACGCGCGGCGGCGTGCGGGTCGACGGCGAGTTCTACCGGGTGGTGGGTGCCAAGCGTGGGCCCGCGCCGGCCCACCCGGTGCCGATCTGGCTGGGTGCGTACAAGCCCCGGATGCTCCAGCTCACCGGTCGTCGGGCCGACGGCTGGCTGCCCACGCTGGGCTACCTTCAGCCCGGCGACCTGACCAAGGGCAACGCGATCATCGACGAGGCCGCGCAGCAGGCCGGCCGGTCCGCGCAGGACGTGCGTCGGCTGCTCAACATCTCCGGACAGTTCTCGGCCGTGGGGCGCGGCCCGTTGCACGGTCCCGCCGCGCAGTGGGCCGAGGAGTTGGCCGAGCTGGCACTGGGGGAGGGCGTCGGCACCTTCATCCTCGGCAGCGACGACCCTGACGACCTGCGCCGGTTCGCCGGCGAGGTGGCCCCCGCCGTCCGCGAGCTGGTCGCGGCCGAACGTGACCGGAGTGCGGCTCCAACGCCGGCCCAGCCGGCCCAGCCGGCCCAGCCGGCCCAGCCGGCCCAGCCGGCCCAGCCGGCCCAGCCGGCCCAGCCGGCCCAGCCGGCCCAGCCGGCCCAGGAGCGTACGCCGGCCCAGCCGGCCCGGGAGCGTACGCCGGAGCCGGTCGCTGCGCCGCCGGCCCGGGCGAGCCGCGCCACCACGACCGGCGGCGCGTTCGCCGTGGTGCCGACCCCCGACGACGGCGTACGGCGAAGCGGGCAGCAGGTGTGGGACGAGTCGACCCGGCCGACCGGGCCCGCACCCGACCCGGAGCGCACCTACACCCCGCAGGAGCAGGCAACCGGCGCGCACCTCGTGCAGATCCACGACGGTCTGCGCGCCGAGCTCGCCCAGATCCACGACCTGATCGAGCAGGTGGCGGCCGGAGAGATCGACGCGGGCGCGGCCCGGTCCCACATCAACACGATGACCATGCGGCAGAACCGGTGGACGCTCGGCGTCTACTGCGAGTCGTACTGCCGCATCGTCACCACCCACCACACCATCGAGGACCAGTCGTTCTTCCCCCGGTTGCGGGCGCGCGACCCGCGACTCGGCCCGGTGGTCGACCGGCTGGAGCAGGAGCACCACGTCATCCACGACGTGCTGGAGGGTGTCGACCGGGCGCTGGTCGCGTACGTCGGGTCTCCGGACGGCCTCGCCGAGCTGCGGGCCGCGGTGGACCTGCTGACCGACGCGCTCCTGTCGCACCTCAGCTACGAGGAGCGGGAACTGGTCGAGCCGTTGGCGCGGCTGGGCATCGCCTGATCGGCCCGGCACCGCCGCGGCGGCTCGGGGTTGCCGCGCTCGGATCTGAGAGACTACTCTCGAGACATGTCTCTCAAGAATCCGTACGGGGATTTCGAGATCACCGAGCCGCAGGCGCTGCGAGCGCTGGCCCACCCGGTCCGGCTGGCCATTCTCGACCGCCTCCAACGGCACGGCCCGTCCACCGCCACGGGCCTCTCGCCGCACGTCGGCGCCACCCCGTCGGTGGTCAGCTGGCACCTGCGGCACCTCGCGACGTTCGGCCTGGTCGTCGACGCGGAGGGCACCGCCAGCAAGCGGGAGCGCTGGTGGCAGGCGGCCGCCCGGGGCTTCCGCTTCGCGTTGCCCGACGATGCCGAGGGGCAGGCCGCCGGCCGTCAGCTCCGCGGTGAGATGTTCGCCCGGGCCGCCGAGGCGCCGCAGCAGTGGCTGCTGCACGACGAACCCCGGCTGGACGCGCAGTGGCGCGGGGTGGCCGGCGTGGCCGACACCCGGTTTGTGGCCACCCCCGAGGAGCTGCACCAGCTGGAGGCCGCGATCGAGGAGCTGCTCGCCCCGTACGTGCGGCGCAAGGAGGACGACGCGTCGCCGGCCGACGCGCGGATCGTCCGGATGCTGCGCTACCTGCTGCCCGAGCCCGGCGACGACCCGGCCGCGTCGTGACCGCCACCGACGCCCCCACCGACACCGTGACCGCCACCGACACCGCGCCCCCGCCGGCCCTGCACCGCGACCGGCGGTTCCGCACCTTCTGGATCGGCGAGACGATCTCCCAGTTCGGCGATCGGATCAGCGAGCTGGCCCTACCGCTGATCGCCGTCACCCTGCTCGCCGCCACACCCGTGCAGGTCAGCGTCCTCACCGCGTTGATCTGGCTGCCCAACCTGCTGGGCCTGTTCCTGGGTGCCTGGGTGGACCAGCGCACCCACAAGCGGCGACTCCTGATCATCGCGGACCTGATCCGCGCCGCGGTGCTGCTCAGCCTGCCGGTGGCCTACCTGTTCGACGCGATCACCCTCACCCATCTCTACCTGGTGGCACTGCTCACCGGCTTCGGTGCGGTGCTGTTCGCCATGGCGCGTCAGGCGTTCTTCGTCGCCCTGGTGCCACGATCGGCGTACGTGGACGCGACCAGCAAGCTGAGCATGAGCCGGTCGGTGTCCTTCATCGCCGGCCCGGCCGTCGGCGGTGGGCTGGTCCAGGCGCTCAGCGCGCCGGTCGCGATCGTCGTCGACGCGGTCTCGTTCCTCGGCTCCGCGCTGCTGCTCAGCCGCATCCCGGTGATTGAGTCGCCGCCCCCACCGCGTCGGACGTCCACTCTGGGCCTGGTCCGCGAAGGGCTCGTGCTGGTGCTGCGGCACCCGGTGCTGCGGGCCGCCCTCGGCTGCACCAGCACGGTCAACTTCTTCACCTTCATCGCCAGCGCGCTGCTGGTGCTCTACGCCAGCCGCGAACTCGACCTGTCGGCCGGCGCGATCGGCATCGCCCTCGGGTTCGGCGCGCTCGGCGGGTTCGCGGGTGCGGCGCTCGCACCGCGGATCTCGCGCGCCATCGGTCTGGGCCCCACCGCCATGATCGGCGCGGTGGTCTTCCCCGCACCGCTGGCGCTGACCGCGCTGGTGTCCGGACCGACGTGGACGAAGGTGGCCATGCTGGCGGCCATCGAGATGGTCTCCAGCGTCGGGGTGATGCTGATGGACGTGAACCTCAACGCCCTCCTCACCGCCGTGACACCCGACGACGCGCGAGGGCGCCGGGCCGGTGCCTACAGCGCCGTCAACTACGGCATCCGACCGCTCGGCGCGCTGTTCGGCGGTGCGTTGGGCACCACCATCGGGCTGCGGCCCACCCTGGTCATCGCCGGCCTCGGTGGTGTGCTCGCCGTGCTGTGGCTGCTGGCGTCACCGGTGCGCCACATCCAGACCCTCGACGGGGCCTGAGGGCTGCGGCGGCGCGTGGTCGTGCCGCGGTGGGCGGCACCCAGCCGAACGAGCCACATACCTCTGAGTCATAAATATGCCACTGAGGTATCCGCTCGTTGGACTGACCGCGCGGCTGCCCCGTCAGCAGATCGGTCCGCGTTGGCCCAGGCGGGCGCGGCCCCAGCCGGCGCGGGCCAGGCGGCGCGGGTTAGGCGGCGCGGGTTAGGCGGCGCGGGTTAGGCGGCCTCGGCCAACAGGAGCCGGGCCAGCTCGGCGGGCTGGGAGAACATCGGCCAGTGGCCGGTGGCCATCGTGACCAGTCGCCAGTGGTCGCTGGTCAGCAGTTTGGCCACGGTGTCGTTGGGCTCAGGCCCGTCGAGCAGGCACTTGACGTACGTCGCCGGCAGCTCACCCAGCGGTCGGCTCAACACGGCCGGCTCGGTCAGCGTGGCGCCCGGGTGCGGAGTGGAACCGTCGACCAGGCGCGCGATCTGCTCGTCGGTGAGACCCTGACCGTCGAAGTCGGCCGCGCCGAGCGGAGCCCAGAATCCGTTGTTGTCGGCGATCTGCGCCTCGAAGGCCGCCTGGCCCTGCCACCAACCGGAGGCGAACGACCCACCGTCGACCGGCACCTCGGAGTCCACGAAGACCACCCGGGTCAACCGGTCGCCGATCCGCTCGGCGGCCTGACCCACCGGAATGCCCGCGTAGCTGTGCCCGACCAGCACCACGTCGCGCAGGTCGCGGCGCTCGACCTCGTCGACGATGTCCTGCACGTGGGTCTGCTGCCCGGCGGGCGCCTCCCGCCTGTCGGCTAGGCCGGAGAGGGTCAGCGGGTGAGTGCCGTGGCCGGCCGCCCGCAGTGGTGGGACCACCTCGTCCCATGCCGACGACCCCAGCCACGCCCCCACCACCAACACGAATTCAGCCATGGCCGGGAGCCTAACGCCGACCTGCGACAGGTCGGCGGGTCACGGCCAGGTGCGGGCCTCGGCCGCGAACACCTCCGGTGGACTCGCCACCGGAAGCACGCAGAGCAGGTGGCCACCGGGCGCCCGCAGGATCCGGCACTCCAGCCACTGCGACACCTCGGTGGCACCCAGAGCCAGCAACCGTGCGGTCTCGGCTGGCACGTCGTCGGTCTCGATGTCGAGGTGGAAGCGCGGCGTGTCGTCGACCGCCTGGACCGCGGTGACCAGCCCCGGCAACGCCTCGTGCAGACCCACGAACTGCGGCTCGGAAGGATCGGACCGGGTGCTGACGCCGAGCGCCGCCGACCAGAACTCCGCCGCCCGGGCGGCCTCCGCCTCGGGAGCGTCGATCAGAAGCGCGTACACGCGGCTCCGGTGCATGCCGGCCAGGATATCGAGGATCCGGGGGTGCCGCTCGACGGCCGCCGGCGCACCAGCGCTGCCTGGCCAGACACTCAGGCGTGGTCCCGTGCGGGCGGCCCGGCCTCGACAGGCATCCGGTAGATCTGGACCGGGTATTCGACGGCCGAGTGCCCGCCGTTGAGCCCGGCGGTCAGGTGCAGTTGGGCCGCCGGCATCCAGAGCCGGGCATCGGCGTCCAGCCACATCGCGTCCACCCAGGCCAGCCGGGGGTCGGCGACGAGCGTCCGCACGCTGCGGTCGGGTGCGAGGACGAGGACGCGATGCCGTTCCAGGTCGCTGAGGTAGATGGCGCCGGTGGCGTCGATGGCCGTGCCGCCGGTGCTGGGTGTGTCACACCACCGTTGGACCCTCCGGGCCATCTCGTCGGCGGACACCGACGGATCGTCCAACCAGCGGGTGGCGATCCGGGACATCCCGCCGGAGGCCGGCTGGTAGTAGAGCCAGCGACCGTCCGGCGACACCTCCAACTGGTCGACGTGCAGGCGTACCTCGGCACCGTCCGGGTCACGCAGCGCGCGACCGTCGGCGACCACCGGGCCGCCCGCCGTGCTCGGGTGCCCGTCGAGCACCCGTCGCGACCGACCCGAGTCGAGGTCGAGCACGATGAGGCCGGCCGCTCCGGCGTCGCTGAGGTACGCCACCCGGCCGTTGAACCGGACGTCGTCGACGTAGCTGTCCGGGTGCACCGCCTCGTCGAGGTGGTAGACCCGCTCCACGCGGTCGCCGTCCGGGTCGACCGCGATCAGCCGGGCGCCGCCCGGCACCTGCGCGCCGCCGATCCCTGGCGCGCCGGAATCGACGATCCACAACCGGCCGTCCGGGCCCGCGCGCAACCCGTTGACGTGCACGAACGCCCCGTCCGGTGGCTGGTCAGCGCGGTTCCACGCGGCATCGGGGTACGGCACACGACGGCCGTCCGGCAGCGCCTCGACCACCTGCACGCCGGGCCCATCCGCCGACGGGTAGCTCAGGAACACCCGCCCGCGCAGGGTGGTCACCCCCGTGCACACCCGGTCCTCCTGGAGCACCGGCGTCAACCGGGGATCCTCCTCGGTGGGCAGCGCCGACATCGACCCGCTCCTCACCCGCCCGGCGGCGCCTCGGCTCCAGCCGGTGACGACGGCTCCGGCCATCCGGTGCGGTATCCCCGGAGCGTGCCGGCCGAAACCGCCGGTCGCAGCCCACCGCCGGCGCTCAGCCGGTGGCAGGGCGCCCTCGGTGCTCAGCCGGTCGGCGGTGCCGGAGGGCCGACCTGGGCGGCGAGCCGCTTCGGGGCCATCACGCAGTAGCTCTCGGTGAGCAACTCACCCACCTCCTCCCAGTCAGTGTTCCCGTCCAGGACCATGCCCATCACGTTCGGACTCCAGTCCGGTTTGTAGAAGGGGTGCCCCGTGGCGAGGAGCCCGGCGATCTCGTCGAGTGGCGACCGGAAGGTCAGCAGGCAGGCGGGCTCATCGAGTGCGGCGGCCCGGGCGTGGACCGGCTGGCGATCAGGGTCGACGGTGAGCACGTGGGCGATCGTCCGCTTGCGGATCCGCCAGCGGATGCCCACCCAGGCGGGCTCCTCGTAGGTCTCCGGCAGCCCGAGACAGATCGGCCGCAGCCGGTCGAGAACCTCGGGCGGGACATCTCCGGGTGCGGTCACGGGCAACGACGCTAATCGGTCGGTGTGACAAGTTCCGCTCGTCGAACCCCACCCGGGCCGGTGGTGCGTGCCCGGTCGATCGGCCAGGATGGGCCGGGGCGACCGTGGGCCGTCGCCCCGGCCCGACCCGCCCCCGTGCCCGCTGAGGAGTGCCGTGCCGTCCACCCTGCTCTCCCGCCGTGACCTCGACTTCCTGCTGCACGAGTGGCTGCGGGTGTCCGAACTCGTCGAGCGTCCCCGCTACGCCGAGCACTCCCGGGAGACCTTCGACGACGCCCTTGATCTCGCCGAGCGGGTGGCCACCGAACAGTTCGCCCCGCACAACCGGGCCGCCGACCTCGCCGAGCCGACCTTCGACGGGCAGCGGGTGCGGCTGATCCCGCAGGTCCGCGCGGCTTTGGACAGCTTCGCCGAGACGGGCCTGCTCACCGCCGGGCTGGACGCCACGGTCGGTGGCCTGCAACTGCCGCACGCGGTCGCGGCGGCCTGCTTCACCTGGTTCCAGGCCGCCAACGTGGCCACCTCGGCGTACCCGTTCCTCACCCTGGGCAACGCCAACCTGCTGCTGGCGCACGGCAGCCCCGAGCAGGTGGACACCTACGTCCGGCCCATGCTGGACGGCCGGTTCTTCGGCACCATGTGTCTGTCCGAGCCGCACGCCGGCAGCTCACTGGCCGACATCACCACCCGCGCCGAGCCGCAGGCGGACGGCACGTACCGGCTCTTCGGCACCAAGATGTGGATCTCCGGCGGCGACCACGAGTTGGCCGAGAACATCGTCCACCTGGTGTTGGCCCGCATCCCCGGCGCACCGCCCGGGGTCAAGGGCATCTCGCTGTTCATCGTGCCGAAGGTGCTGGTCGGCCCGGACGGGTCGCTCGGCGAGCGCAACGACGTGGTGTTGGTCGGGCTCAACCACAAGATGGGCTTCCGGGGCACCACCAACACCCTGCTCAGCTTCGGCGACGGCGCACACACCCCCGCCGGCCGCGCCGGAGCGGTCGGCCACCTGGTCGGCCCGCCGCACCAGGGTCTGGCGCAGATGTTCCACATGATGAACGAGGCCCGGATCGGGGTTGGGGCGGGTGCCACCGCGCTGGGTTACACCGGCTACCTCAAGAGCCTGGCGTACGCGAAGGAGAGGCCGCAGGGGCGGCCGGTCGGCGCGAAGGACCCGGCCGCCGCGCAGGTGCCGATCATCGACCACCCCGACGTACGACGGATGCTGCTGGCACAGAAGAGCTACGTGGAGGGGGCGCTGGCGCTGGTGCTCTACTGCGCGCGGCTGCTCGACGAACAGAAGACCGCCCCGGCCGAGGCCGACCGCGAGCGCGCGCACCTGCTGCTGGACGTCCTCACCCCGATCACCAAGAGTTGGCCGTCGCAGTGGTGCCTCACCGCCAACGACCTGGCGATCCAGGTGCTCGGAGGCGCCGGCTACACCCGCGACCACGACGTGGAGCAGCACTACCGGGACAACCGGCTCAACCCGATCCACGAGGGCACCCACGGCATCCAGGCACTGGACCTGCTGGGGCGCAAGATGACCATGCAGGGCGGGGCCGGTCTGGCCCTGCTGACCGCGACGATCGGTGACACGGTCGAGCGGGCCCGGAAGGCCGGGGGAGAGGCGGCCGAGCTGGCGGACCGGCTGGCCGCCGCGGTGGACCGGGTCACCACGGTCACCCGTCGACTCTGGGCCGACGGCGACCCGGTGCTCGCACTGGCCAACGCCAGCGCCTACCTGGAGGCCGCCGGGCACGTGGTGATCGCGTGGATATGGCTGGAGCAGGTGCTGGCGCTGCCGCCGGAGGGGGCCGGCGACGCGTTCCACGCCGGTAAGCGGCAGGCCGCACGCTACTTCTTCACTGTCGAGTTGCCCCGAACCGGCCCGCAGTTCGACCTGCTGGAGAGCCGGGATCGGACGACCCTCGACATGCGCGCGGACTGGTTCTGAGCGGTTCGCCGTGTGTCACCGTCGGCGAGACTGGTGGCTCATGGCCTGCCGCCCCTTGACGACGCCCAGGATGATCACGATCACCAGCGCGATCAGACCGATGATGATCAGCCAGCGGACCGCCTCGAGGATCAATCCGAGCAGGATCAGCACACCGGCGACCACGCCGACAACCCAGAGCAGTGCACGCATGTCGACCTCCCGTAACCGGCCGCGCCTGGTGCGGCCGGCCCGGCTTCTCGTTCCCCGTCCGGCCGACACCATGCGCCAGCGGCGTACCGGAGTCGATCAGGGGCCGGTGCGCGCCACGTAGACGGTGTTGGCCGACTCCCCGCCGGTGAGCGGATTGGCGAACGGCACGACGTGCGCGCGTACGCCCGCGAACACCTCGCTGAGCGCGTCGGTGAAGTCGGCGTCCGGTGGGTCGTCCGACCAGAGCGCGAAGACGCCCTCGGGGCGCAGCAGGGCGGCCAGGCGACGCAACCCGGCCGGCGGATAGAACGCCGCGTGGCTCGGGTGCAGGACGTTGCGCGGGGAGTGGTCGACGTCGAGCAGCACGGCGTCGAACCGCCGACCCGGCACCTCGCTGTCGAAACCGGTGTCACCGGCGACCGCCGCGAAGAAGTCGGCCTGCACGAAGCGGGTCCGCGGATCCTCGGCGAGCCCTGCCGCGAACGGCAGCAACCCCCGCCGGTGCCAGTCGATCACGTCCTCGATCGCCTCCACCACGAACAGGGAGCGCACCCGGGGGTCGCCCAGTGCCGCGCAGGCGGTGTAGCCCAGCCCGAGACCGCCCACCACCACGTCGAGCGAGTCACCGGCCACCTCGACGAGCCCGAGCCGGGCCAGCTCGATCTCCGCGACCGGGAAGAGGCTGGACATCAGGTACTCGTCGTCGAGCTTGACCTCGTACACCTCGACCTGGAGTGCCGGGTCCCGGCGTCGGCGCAGGCTGATCGCGCCGATCGGAGTCTCCCGCCAGGCCAGCTCTTCGAAACGCGCGCCCACGGGTGCCCTCTCGCCGCCGGATTCGTCCACGGATGGTACCGGTCGCCCCGCGACGGGCGGCCACGCAGGGTCCACGGGACATTGACGCAGCGCATATCCTGTGCCCGGCCGATCCACCGGAGGGACCTCATGCCGTCGCGGCAGGACCAGCTGCACTCCTACCAGTTCAGCGTCCAGCGGGCAGTCGCCGCCCTGGTCATGCGGGAGACCGACCCCGCGCAGTCGCCGTTTCGACGGCTGGCCGGAGCCGGCCTGGCCAGCGTCCTGGTGGCGGCCATCGGGCTCGGTGGTTTCGCCCTCTACGGCCTGTTCGCCGGCGGCGGCAAGGGGTGGCGCGACCCCGGCGCGGTGATCGTGGAGAAGGAGTCCGGGGCCCGGTTCGTCTACCGCGAGCAGAAGCTGCACCCGGTGCTCAACTACGCCTCGGCGCTGCTCATCGTCGGCGCGGACCGGTCGAAGACCGTGCTGGTGTCCCGACGCACGATCGACGGGGTGCCGCGCGGGCTGCCGTTGGGCATCGCCGACGCACCCGACTCACTGCCCGCCCCAGGCCGGCTGGCCACCACGGCGTGGACGGTCTGCTCGACGGTCCCGGCCGGTGCGGGCGTCGAGGCGCCCCGCTCCGCGCTGCTGATCGGCACCGAGCCCGAGGGCGGCCGGCCGCTGGGCGACGACGCGCTGCTGCTGCGCCACCCCGACGGTGGGCTGCACCTGGTCTGGCACCAGCACCGCTACCTCGTCCGTGATCCCAGCAGGGTGCTGGCGGCGCTCGCCACCACCCGGGCCCAGGCGGTTCCGGTGGCGCCGGCACTGCTCAACTCGTTGCCCGCCGGGCCCGACCTCGCCCCGCTCGACCTGCCCGCGCTGGGCCGGCCCGCCACCCGGGTGCCGGGTGCCGCGATCGGCACGGTCTACCTGGTGAGCAACTCCGGTGGCGGCCGGCAGTACGCGGTGGCGCTCGACGCCGGTCTGGCCGGCATCACCGAGTTGCAGGCGGGGCTGTTGCTGGCCCGCACCGGGCAGGTCGAGCCGGTGCCGATGACGTTGGGCCGGTTCGCCGCGCTGCCCACGGTGCCCGATCTCGCCCCGACCGGTCCGAACGCCCCGCCACCGACCCCGCCCCGGCTCGCGGCCGGCGACGGCGGAGCGCTCTGCACCCGCATCGGCGACGACGGCGGGGTTGGCGAGGTGCGCTGGGGCGTACCGCTGCGGGACCTGACGGCCGTGCCCCGCACCGCGCCGACCGGCGGCGCGGTGCTGGCCGACCACGTGGTGGTGGAGCCGGGCCGCGGGGCGGTGGTCGAGGCCGCGGCGGCGCCGGGCGCGACCGGCGGCGCGGTCTCCGTCGTCACCGACCTGGGCCGACGGTACGTGCTGGCCGACCGGGAGGTGCTCCCGATGCTCGGCTACCGCGACGTGCGGCCGGTACGGCTGCCGGCCGGGTTGGTCAGCCTGGTGCCCGCCGGCGCGACCCTCGACCCGGCCGCGGCGCGCGCCGTCGCCGCCCCAGACTGACCACCCAAAGCCCTCGGCCGCCTGCGAGCCGGCCGGCCGGCCCGGCGGTGATCAAGAGGTTTGCGTCAGAATGTGGCGCGGGACTGACGCAAACCTCTGGATCACCGGGAAGCTGGGCGCGGCCGGCGCGCGGCAGGCGGTGGTCAGTCGGCTGGGCGGCGCAGGACGGTGACCGCGAACGGGGCGTCGTCGCGCCACGGGCGCAGGTCCCAGGTGGCGAAGCGCTGCTCCACGCGCAGCCCGGCGGCCACCGCGTCGGCGTCGAACGCGGTCAGCGGGTAGCCGCGCTCGGTGCCGAAGCCCACGGTCAGCACGCCATCGGGGCGCAGGTGCGCGGCCACCCGGCGCAGCACCTCCGGCTCGGTGCCGACGGCGACGAAGGCGAGCACGTTGCCGGCCAGCACCGCCGCGTCGAACGGCTCCGCCTCGCCCAGCGCCGGTAGGTCCAGCTCGGCGAGGTCGGCGACCAGCCACGTCGGGCCGGGATAGTCGACGCGGGCGGCATCCACCAGCGCGGGGTCGGCGTCCACCCCGACCACCGTGTGCCCCCGCTCGGCCAGCGCGGCACCGACCCGGCCGGTGCCGCTGCCGGCGTCGAGGATCCGGGAGCCCGGCGCGACGAGGGCGTCCACCAGTCGGGCCTCGCCGGCCAGGTCCGCGCCCTCGGCCACGAGCTTGCGGAAACGGTCGATATACCACTGCGAGTGCTCGGGGCCGGTGTCGGTCGCCCAGCGGGTCGGGTTGGCCATGAGGCCACCGTATCCGGGCCGGTGAGGACCCGGCGGGCGACCCGGACGAGACGGTCAGCCCTTCTCCGCGCCGCTGGTCAGCCCCTCGGTGAGCAGCCGCTCGCTGGCGAAGAAGAGGATCACGATGGGCAGGGTGAGCACGACCGACCCGGCCATCAGCACCGTCTTGGGGACCTCCACCCCGTCGGCCAGCAGGGACAACCCGAGCGACACCGTCCATCGGTTGGGTTTGTCGACCAGGAACAGCAGGGCGAAGAGGAACTCGTTCCAGGCGATCATGAAGTCGTAGAGCGCGACCGCCATGATCGACGGCATGGCCAGGGGCAGGCTCACACGGCGGATGATGCCGAGCCGACCGGCGCCGTCGATGGCGGCGGACTCCTCCAGACTGACCGGGATGGTCTCGAAGTAGTTCTTCAGCATGTAGACCGACACCGGCAACGTCTGTGAGATGTAGACCAGCACCAGACCGAACAGCGAGCCGCGCAGCCCGGCCCGGGTGAACACCACGAACAGCGGGATCGCGATGACGATCGACGGGAACAGGTAGACCGCCAGGAACAGGAAGTCCACCTGCCGCCGGCCGAAGAACCGCAGCCGGGCCACCGCGTACGCGCCGGGGATCGCGACCAGCAGGGTGAGCACGGTCGCCGCGACGGCGACCAGCCCGCTGTTGCGGATGAAGGTGAGGAAACCCTGGCCACCGTCGTCGGTGGCCTTGAGCACCTCGGCGTACGTGGCGACGGTCAGCTCACCGAAGCCGACCACCAGCGCGCCCGGGTCGAGCAACAGCCGCTCGATGGGGCGCACCGAGAGCACCAGCATGTAGTAGAAGGGGAAGACGGTGATCACCAGGAACACGGCGATCACCAGGCGGCGCAGCCAACGCAGGCTCACCGTCTCGACCACGTCCCGGTCCATCAGCCCACCCTCCGTCCGAAGAAGCGCAGATAGATCAGTACGAACACGATGAGCACCACGGCCAGCACGACCGCCTGCGCGGCAGCGGCACCGATGTCGGTACGCGCGGTGAGGAACTCGTACACCCGGACGCTGACCACCTCGGTGCCGGCCGCACCACCGGTGAGCAGGTAGACGTCGTCGAACTTGTTGAATGTCATGATGAAGCGCAGCACGGCCAGCAGGGCGATCACCGGCAGCAGTTGCGGCAGCAGGATGTGCCGGAACCGCTGGGTGGGGGTGGCGCCGTCCACGCGGGCGGCCTCCTCCAACTCGCCGGGCACCGCCTGCAGCCGGGCCAGCAGGAACAGGAACGCGAACGGGAAGTACCGCCACGCCTCGAAGACGATCACCGTGGCCAGCGCGGTCGACTCCTGGGTGAGGAACGGCACCGGGGCGTCCCAGCCGAGCAGGCGTTGCCCCCACGCGTTGACGATGCCGAGCTGCGGGTCGAGCATCACCTGCCAGACGAACGTCACCGCGACCACCGGTGCCACGTACGGCAGCAGCATGGAGGCCCGGACCAGGGTGCGGCCCCGGAACGGCCGGCGGACGACCAGGGCGGCCACCAGACCGAGCAGGATCGACCCGACGGTGCCGCCGATGCTGTAGATCAGCGTGACCCACAGCGTCTCGGCGAAGCCCGGGGTGTGCAGCACCCGGTCGATGTTGTCCATGGTGAACTCGCCGAACAGGCCGGTCTTGCGCAGCGTGGCGAGCCGGACGCGCTGGAAGGCGAGCACCAGGGTCCACACGATCGGGATGCCGATGACCGCGATGGTGACGAGCAGGGTCGGTGCGACAAGCGCGAGCCCGGCCCGGGATTCGCGGCGGCGCAGGGTCAACGGTCGGCGCCGGGGTGGCGCCGGCCGCTCCCGGGTGGGGGAGCGGCCGGGGCCGGGCGCGGTGGTGGTCAATTGACGCCCGCCTTGATGGCGTCGACGTCCTTCTTGGCGCGGTTGGCGGTGGCCGCCGCGTCGGACTTGCCGGAGACGAGGTCGCCCAGCACCTTGGGCACCGGCAACTCGCCGAGCATCGCGCCGACCAGCTTGCCCTGCCCCTGACTGAGACCCCACCGCCCGAAGGTGTCCGGGCTGCGGCGAAGGGTGGCCAGCACCTCGTCGCCGTACACGTCGCTGAGGGGCTTCTTGGCGTCCACGCCCGCCTGGCTGGTGTTCCAGGCGGTCAGGTACGCCTCCGGCTCGGCGGGGGTGCCCTTGCGCACCGGGAAGCGGCCCTCCGGGGACATGCCGAACCAGCGCGGGTAACCGTCACTGAGCATGTACTCCACGAAGGACTTCGCCGGGTCGGCCGCCGCGCCGTCCAGCACGGCCCAGGAGCTGATCTCGCCGTACTGGGCCGGCTCGGTGCCGTTCGGGCCCTTGATCGCGGTGACGAACCCGCTGTTCTTGGCGAGGAACGCCGGGTCGGCCTGGCACTGGGGGCAGGTCGGCTTGGCGTCATTGCGCAGCCCGGCCAGCTCGTCGAGGATGAACGGCGACCAGATCACCATGGCCGCCTTGCCGGCGAAGTAGGTGGCCCGGGTGGTGTCCACGTCCTGCGCGCCCTTCACCGAGCTGGTGCGGATCAGGTCACCGTAGAAGCGGAACGCCTCGACGCACTGGGGTGAGTCCAGGGTCACCTTCCCCGAGTCGTCGGTGAGCTGGCAGCCGTTGGCCAGCGCCAGGTGCTCGAAGGTCTGCTGGGTGAACACGTCGCTGGGGGCGGTCGCCGCGGTGATGCCGGCGACGCCGCCGGTGTTCAGCCGCGCCGCGGCGGCGGTGATCCGCTCGTACGTGTCGGGGGTGGGCAGGCCGGCCGCGGCGAACAGGTCCTTGCGGTAGACGAGCAACTGCCCCCACCCGTCGCTGGGCACGGAGAGCTGTTTGCCGTCGTCGGCGGTGAGCTCCAGTGCCCGGGGCGAGAACGTCTGCTTGCCCAGCTTGTCGACGACCTCCGCGTTCGCCGAGGCGTGCAGCAGCTCGTTGCCGGCGAGCGTACGGATGCCAGCGAGGGAGACCGACCCGACCACGTCGGGCAGGTCGCCGGCGGCGGCGTTGGCGGCGATCAGGGAGGGGAACTGGTCCTCGTTGACGGTCACGAGGTCGACCTGGATCCCGGTCTTGGCGGTGAAGTCGGCGATGATCGCCTTGGTGGCGGTGACCCGGTCGGCCACGTCCTCCAGGCTCCAAACGGTGATCTTTTTGCTGTTGCTGTCTGATTGGTCGTCCCCGCAGGCCAGCAGGGTGGACGCTGCCAGTGTCATGATCAGGGTGGTGGCGAGTATCCGCCTCGGAGGTGCTGACATCGGTGGCACTCCTCTCGAAGGGTACATGCCGGATTCAACACCTTCGATTGATCAATAACAAGACATATTGCGATTTTGTGTCTATCCTGGAGCCCAGTGCTACCGGGATGTGACACATGGGCAACTGGGTGGTCTCTCTCGCCGGGCCTCGACGCATCAGCCTCGAGCCCTGCCCGCCGGATCCGCTCGGCCCCGGCCAGGTCCGAGTCCGCACCTGCTACTCGGGCATCTCCGCCGGCACCGAGCTGACCCTCTACCGGGGCAGCAATCCCCGGCTCAGCAAGGACTGGGACGACGCCGCCCGGATGTTCGTCCCCCGCCACACCCCGGTGCCCTATCCGTTGATCGGCTTCGGCTACGAAGAGGTCGGTGAGGTCATCGAGGTCGCGCCGGAGGTCACCGACCGGCATCCGGGGCAGCTCGTCTGGGGCATCTGGGGGCACCGGGCCGAGGCCGTGCTCGCCGCCGACGCGGTCCGTGCGCTCCCCACCGGGCTGGACCCGCTCGCCGCGGTGTTCGCCCGACCCGGCGCCATCGCGCTGACCGCCGTGCTCGCCGGCGACCTGCACCTCGGCGACTGGGTCGGTGTCTTCGGGCAGGGCGTCATCGGGCTGCTCGCCACCCGGCTCGCCGTGCTCTCCGGGGCCCGGGTGGTGGCCGTCGACCCGGTGCCCGACCGGCTGGCACACGCCGCCGGATACGGCGCCCGATACACCGTGGACGCCACCGTCGCGTCCGCCGCCGCCGTGCTGCGCCAGGCCACCGACGGCCGGGGGGCCGACGTCTGCCTGGAGTTGTCCGGCGCCTACCCGGCGCTGCACGAGGCGATCCGCTCCACCACCCACGCCGGCCGGGTCGTGGCCGCCGGCTTCTACCAGGGCCAGGCCGACGCGCTCGGCCTCGGCGAGGAGTTCCACCACAACCGCATCCAGTTGGTGGCCGCCCAGGTCTCCGGCCCCACCCCCGCGCCGAGCATGGCCGGCCGGTGGACCGGAGACCGGGTCGCGCAGACCTTCATGGACCTGGTGGCCGACCGCAGCGTCGACCCGCTGCCGCTGGTCAGCCACATCGTCGACGCCAGCGCGGTCGCCGACGCCCTCGCGCTGCTCGACCGCGGCGCCGGTGACGTCCTCCAAGTCGTGCTGAGGTTCTAGATGACCACCATCGCGCTGGCCTGTCAGGAACAACTCCTGCCGGGCGCCAACCTGATCCAGAAGTACGCCCTCGCGGCCGCCCTCGGCTACCAGGGCATCGAGCTACGCGGCCGGGGCGACCTCGCGTTCGCCCGCCGGCTGCCCGAGCTGCGCCGGGCCCGCGCCGCCGGGGTGGTGATGCCCACCGTCTGCGTCGAGATGGACCACTTCATCGGCGACTTCGACCCGACCCGCTCCGCCGACGCCGTCCGCAACCTGCGCTCCCAGCTCTCGGTGATCGCCGAGCTGGGCGGCGTCGGGGTGATGACCCCGGCCGCCTGGGGGATGTTCTCCCGGCGACTGCCGCCGTTCGAGCCACCCCGCCCGCCGGCCGGCGACCGGCAGGTGCTCCTCGACGCCCTCGGCGAGCTGGGCGAACACGCCCAGGCCGAGGGGGTCACCCTCTTCCTGGAACCGCTCAACCGGTACGAGGACCACATGGTCAACCGTCTCGACGAGGCGGTGGCGCTCTGCGCCGCGCTCGGGTTGCCGTCGGTTCGGGTGGTCGCCGACACCTTCCATATGAACATCGAGGAGGACGACGTGCACCGCGCGTTGCGCGCCGCCGCGCCGTACCTCGGGCACGTGCAGGTCAGCGACTCCAACCGGTACCAGCCCGGCGCCGGGCACCTGGACTGGCCGGCGCTGGTGCGTACCCTGCTGGAGCTGGACTACCGGGGCTGGCTGGCCCTGGAGTGCCGGCTCCGCGGTGACCCGGTCCGGGCCCTGCAACAGGCGGCCACGGTGCTGCGACACGCGTTGCCCCGGCGGGCCGCCGCGTGACCGCCGGTGCTGGACAGACAGGCGTGGGCGCGCCCGCCGCTGCCGAGCCGACCAGCGTCGGCGTGCCCGCTGACGTCGGAGCGACGCGCGCCGACGCCGCCCGTACGGGTGGCCCGGCCGACGTGACCGGGCTGCGTCGACTCGCGGTCGACACGCTCGACGCCAACTGGGAGCACGACCACACGGTGCCCTCGCGCACCCTCTACCCGCACCAGTGGAGCTGGGACTCCGCGTTCATCGCGATCGGGCTGGCCCAGGTCCACCCCGACCGCGCCTGGCGGGAGCTGGCCAGCCTGTTCCGGGCACAGTGGGCCGACGGACGGGTGCCGCACATCGTGTTCAACCCGGCGCTGCGGGTCGGCGCGTACTTCCCGGGACCGGAGATGTGGCGCTCCGCCGACGTGCCGGGAACACCGGAGGTGGCCACCTCCGGCCTGGTCCAGCCGCCGGTGCACGCGCTCGCCGCGTTGCTGGCGTACCGGCGGGCGCCCGACCCCACCGGGCTGGCCGCGTTGCGCCGGCTCTATCCCGCGCTGGTCGCCCAACAGCGCTACCTGGCCGACCGGCGGGACGTAGCCGGTGACGGGCTGGTCTGCGTCGTGCACCCGTGGGAGTCCGGGTTGGACAACAGCCCGGCGTGGGACGAGCCGATGGCCGCGGTGCCGGCCGAGGCGGCCGTGATGCGGGCGTACCGTCGGCACGACACCACGCACGCCGACGCCGCGCACCGCCCAACGGACCTGGACTACGCGCGCTACCTGGCGATCGTCGCCGCCTACCGCGACCACGGCTACTCCGACCGCGACCTGGCCACCGGTCACCCGTTCCTGGTGGAGTGCCCGCTGTTCAACGCGGCGTCCGGGGCCGCCGAGCACGCCCTCGCCGAGATCGCCGCCCTCGTCGGCGACGACCCCGGGCCGCACCGGGCCCGCGCGGCCCGGATCACCGAGGCCCTCGTGCGCCGGTTGTACGACCCGGACACCGGCACGTTCCAGCCTCGTGACCTGCGCACGGACCGCCTGGTGGGTGCCCGTACCGTGCTCGGGTTGACCCCACTGATCCTGCCCGACCTGCCGACCCGGCAGGCCGACGCGCTGGTCGTCGAGGCCCGGTCGGCGCGCTTCGGGGTGGCCCGGCGGATGGACCGGCCGCTACCCACCTACGACCGCACCGCACCCGACTTCGAGCCGCTGCGCTACTGGCGGGGGCCGAGCTGGCTCAACATCGGCTGGCTGGTCCGGCGTGGGCTGCTCGCGCACGGGCACCCGGAGCTGGCCGCCGGGCTGCGCCGCTCGATGGTCGGCCTGGTCGCCGGGGCCGGCTGCCACGAGTACTTCCACCCGGACACCGGCGCCGGGCTGGGCTCACCGGCGTTCAGCTGGACCGCCGCGCTGCTACTCGACCTGCTGGCCGACTGAGCGCGGTGGTGGGTGGTAGCGTCCCCGGTCCCAGCGGCCGGAGGGAGCACCGTGCGCGAGATCGACAAGGTGGCCTGGGTTCTCGTCGAGGACGGTCGGGTGCTGAGCACCCGGTCGGTGGGCAAGGACGTCTGGTACCTGCCGGGTGGGAAGCGCGAGCCGGGCGAGACGGACCTGGAGACCCTGCGCCGGGAAATCGACGAGGAGTTGAGCGTCGAGGTGGACGTGCCCGGCGCCGTGCACCTGGGCACCTTCACCGCTCAGGCGCACGGCCACGCGGCCGGCATCACCGTGCGGATGACCTGCTACCGGGCCGACTATCAGGGGCAGCTGCGGCCGGCCAGCGAGATCGCCGAGATGGCCTGGCTCGGGTACGCGGACCGGCACCGCACCTCGCCGGTCGACCAGATCATCTTCGACCACCTGCTCGCCGAGGGTCTGCTGGCCTAGCAGCAGTTTGTCGTGGCCGGCCAGGGGTAACCGCCCGAGCGTGACCGACGGAGACGGGTTCCCGTACTTCATCGACGCGGTGTCCCAACGGTCCGGTCTGCCGGCCGAGCAGGCCGCCGTGCTCGCCCGCGCCGTGCTCCAGACGTTGGCCGAGCGGGTGACCGACGGGCCGCCCGTCGACCTCGTCGGGCACCTTCCGAACGAGGTCGACGGCTACCTGAGCGGTCCGGCCCCGGACGCCGCCGGAGCCGCCCCGGCCGGGGCCTTCGGCCCGGACACCGGCGCCGATGGGTTGACCAGCGGGGTGGGCCTGGAGGTCGGCGGTGCCGGCGCGACCCCGATGGACGCCGGCCCGACGGAGTTCCTTCGTCGGGTGGAACAGCGCGCCGGGGTGGACCCAGCCACCGCCCGGGCCGGAACCGGCGCCGTCTTCGCCACGTTGCGCACGGCGATGACGGTGCGGGAGTTCCGGGAAATGGTGGCGCGTCTGCCCCGCGACGGCGGGTTCTGACGGCTGCCTGATCCTCCGCGAGGTACCTCATGCCTCCGTGACGTCGTCGGGCTCGGCGACCCAGGCGGAGAAGACCGGCACCCCGTGCCAGGGACCGGTGGCACCGTCGGCCCGGGTGTCGGTGGCGACCGCCACCACGGCGTACGGGTGGCCGAAGCGCAGCTCGGCGGTACGGGCCACGCCCTCCGGTGGCAGGCTGGTCAGCCCGAACATGCCGGTCACCGCCGCCGCCTCGAAGCCGTAGCGGTCGAACCGGGCCACCGCCGTCTGCCGTGCCTCGAAGCTCTGCACCGGCAGCGCCATCGCCGTCGCCAGCGTGGCCGCCACCGCCGGAAAGCCGAGCGCCGGGGCGGTCAGGTCGTGGTCGCTCCGTGCCGACCAGCAGGGGAGGACGGCGTGGTGTCGCTCTTCGCGGCCGTCGCGCGCCCGGGTGCGTACCCGCTCCTCGCTCAGCGTCCACAGCGCAGTGTCGCCGAGCGGCAGGTCGAACAGCGAGCGGCTACCCGCCGGTTGCGCACCGTCGGCCGTGCCGGCGCTGAGGTCGTACGCGACGGCCAGCACCTCGGCCGGTGGCACCTGTGGCGCGGCGGCCACCGAGAGGACCACCAGCCCCGCGCCGTCGGTCGTCTGGGCCGGTGCGGCGTGCACGATCACGTCACCGACCCGCGCGGTGGACACGATGGCGCACCGGTGGCCCTGGCTGGGGCTGCGCAGCGTCCGCCGCAGGTGGCCGGCCCACGGGCTGCCAGCGCCGAGCGCGCGTGCGTCGGCGACGTCGAACGGGGTCGCCCAGGACACCCGGGTGGCCAACGCGCTGGCCAGGGCCAGCACCACGTCCGGCCCTACCCGCAGGGGAAACGTCTCGATCAGGCCGAGGGTGTGCTCGCGCGCCCAGTCGTCCAACCCGGCCTGATCGGGCAGGACGCCGACCTCGGTCGTGGTCGGCAACCCGGCCCGCCACGCCGCCGGCCCGCGGTCGCCCTGCCCCGACCGGTGCCAGAGCGCGGTGGCGGACCCGACCAGCGGGTGCGGCGCGTCCAGCAGCGCTCGGGCCACCTCGGCCGCGCTCGGCAGGTCGGTGCCCAGGGCGCGTGCCAGCTCCGTAGCGTTCGGATCGGGATCGGCCGCCGCGGTGGCAGCGACCGCGAGCAGCAGCCAGGCGCCGAGCGGGGAGGCGACGTGGTGCCGGTCGCCGGCCGTGGCGTGCAGCCGCGCGGCGTACGCGGAGAGCGGCCCGTGCAGATCGGTCCTCATGCCCCCACTCTGCCCGCCGGCACGGCTCACGACCACAGCTCGAACGGCTCGTCGATCTCCGTGCCGGCGAGGAAGGGGTTGATCAGCCGGGGGAGCTGTCCGGGGTAGAACCGTTCCCGACTGGTCTCCACCTCGGGCAACGGCCACCAGCGGAAGTCGAAGTAGTCCTCCCGCTCGTAGTCGAGCCGGTGCGCCTCGTCCACGTCCGGGCCGGTGCCGTCGAGTCGTACGGCGACGACGACCTCGTCCTGGACGTGCCGTACCTGGCGGTGCAGGAAGCTCGCCCGCCGCCGCCAGGTCGGCGCGCCCACCTGGTCGACGGTGACCACGATGCCGGTCTCCTCCCGCAGCTCCCGCACCGCCGTGTCGCGATAGGTCTCACCGGGGTCCATGCCGCCGCCCGGCAGCTCCCACCAGGTGCCCAGCCGGGGGTGGTCCGGGTCGCGGGTGTGGAACAGCAACACCCGGTCGGTGCCGTCGGTGACCACCACCCGCACCGCGCGTCGCTCCAGGATCGGTAGGTCGCGGGGCAGCTCGTCCATCGGGCCAGTCTGTCGTACCGCCCGCTTCGGCGGCGGGTAGGCTGCCCGCCGTGGCTGGTCTGTTGAGGAATGTCGCGGCGCGTATCTCCCGGGTCGGTGCGGTGATTCCGTCGCCCCGGCGTACCGGGCCGGCCCCCGCACAGGTGGCCCGCCGCCGTCAGGTGAGCGCGTTGCAGCGTCGGGAGCTGACCTACGCTCCGGAGCGCGACGGTCAGGCCGACCCGGGCGAGATCGTCTGGACGTGGGTGCCGTACGAGGACGACCCCCGCCAGGGCAAGGACCGGCCGGTGCTGGTCGTCGGGCGGCACAGCCGGACCCTGTTCGGGCTGATGCTGTCCAGCCAGAGCGAGCGGGATGGGCAGCGGCACTGGTTCGCGCTCGGGCCGGGTGAGTGGGACCGCGACAACCGGCCGAGCTGGGTCCGGCTGGATCGGGTGCTCACCATGCGCGAGGACAGCATCCGCCGGGAGGGTGCCGTGTTGGATCGGCCTCGGTTCGACCGGGTCGGGCAGGCGTTGCGCGCTGGCTACGGCTGGCGCTGACTCCGCGCCGGGCTGCCGCTGAACGTGGGGCAGCCCGACAGTGACCCACCTGGCGGTCGGTTCTACTCGCGGCTCGGGCCAACCGCGGCGCTCCGGGCGTCCGGCGGCGGGTACGGCTGGTCGGCGAGGAGCCGGGCCAGGTGTGCGCTGTTGAGTGCCAGGGCCTTCGTGGTGCGGCCGGTGGTGTCGGGCTTGGGGCCGGCGTCGCGGTAGTCCAGGGTGTGCAGTGCCTCGCCTACCCAGTAGGTCGCGGCGGCGGCGGCGATGGTGAACCCCACTTCGTTGAGTGCCTGCTGCACCTCGCCGATGGTGTGGTGGGCGCCATCCTCGTTGCCGACCACGGCGACACCGGCCACCTTGCCGTAGGTGCGGAGTCGGCCCTCGGCGTCGGTTTCGGACAACTCGGCGTCGAGGCGTTCGAGGACCATCTTGCAGACGCTCGACGGCTGACCGAGCCAGATCGGCGTGGCGATGATGAGCACCTGGGCTGCCATCAGCTTGGCGCGGATGGCTGGCCAGCCGTCGCCGTCGCCCTCGTCTGTGGACACCCCGAAGCGCACGTCGTGATCGACGACCCGGACCAGTTCGCCCTCCACGCCCTGCGCGGCCAATTCGGCGAGCACTTCCCGACCGAGCTGCTCGGCGCTCGACGGCGTTGGCGACGGCTTGAGGGTGCAGTTGAGTACGAGGGCGCGAATGGTCGCCACGTCGGTTCCTCTCGGCGGTCGTATTCGGGTACGGGTTCCCCCATACCCGCCTACGGCGTCCCAGAACGCCGCGGCCCGGTTCGGTCGGTGGAGGTTGACGCGGCCGCCGGGAGCTGTATATTCAACCGCAAGGTTGATTAACCTACTGGTTGAAAGAGGCAGATGGCCGAAGATTCACTCAGTGCCGTGTTCGCCGCGCTCGCTGATCCGACCAGACGGGCCATCCTGGCTCGGCTGGCAACCGGCGAGGCGACGGTCAACGAGCTGGCCGCGCCGTTCCCGATCAGCGTCCAGGCGATCTCCAAGCACCTCTCGGTGCTGGAGCGTGCCGGGCTGATCGTGCGGACCCGCGAGGCCCAGTGGCGTCGCTGCCGGCTCGACCCGGCGCCGCTCCGGACTCTCGCCGAGTGGGTCGATCAGTACCAGCGTCTCTGGAGCGACCGTTACGACGCCCTGGACGACTACCTACGCGACCTGAAGGAGACCCGCCATGAGCAAGCTCCCTGACCTGACGATCGACCTGCCGTCCGACCGGGAGATCACCCTCACCCGGACGTTCGACGCGCCCCGCGAGCTCGTCTACGCCGCGCACACCCAGGCCGAGCACCTCCGGCACTGGTGGGGGCGGGGCAACCCACTGGACGTCGAGATCGATTTTCGGGTGGGCGGTGGCTACCGGTACGTCGAGCACGCCACGGACGGCAACGACTACGCCTTCCGCGGTGAGTACCGGGAGATCGCCGCGCCCGAGCGGATCGTGCAGACCTTCGAGTTCGAGGGCATGCCCGGCCACGTGGCGGTGGAGACGTTGGTCTTCACCGAGCGGGACGGGCGCACCACCCTCACCAGCACCACGCGGTTCGACACCACGGGGGAGCGCGACGGGATGATCGACTCTGGCATGGCGCAGGGCGCCGCCGAGTCGTACGCCGCGCTGGACCGCCACCTCGCCACGCTGCGCTGAGCGCGGCGCGACCGGCAAAATCGCTGGGGTCGGTGGCCGGAACGCTGACATGGTGTCCGCATGGTGCAGGACGTCGCACGGCAGGTGGCCGAGCAGGTACGGACGGGCTTCGGCCTGCGGCTGTCCAGCATGGAACGAGTCACCCACGGGGCCGACCAGCACGCCCGGCTGTGGCTGGCCCAGGCCGCCGACGGTAATCGGTACGCGGTCAAGCTGAGCGGTGGTGGCACCCCCGCCGGCCTGGTTGTCACGGCGTACCTGGCCGAGCAAGGGGTCCCGGGGATCGCCGCGCCGCTGCGGGCCGTCGACGGACGGCTGTCCCTCGACCACCACGGTCGCCGCCTCTCGGTGGTGCCGTGGGTCTCCGACCAGCGGGCGCTCGACGGCCCGATGACCGGCGCGCACTGGCGCGCGTACGGCGAGGTGCTGGCCGCCGTGCACGCGGCGCCGGTGACCGACGAGCTGAGCCGGCTGCTACCGGCGGGCGGTGCCGCGTACCCGTCGATCGTGGGCGCGACCCGCGCGATGGCCGCGCGGCTGCGCGACCCGGACCCGGCCGACCTCGCGGACCCGCTGGTGGCGGAGCTGGCGGGGGTGTGGTCCGCGGTGGCCGACCGACTGGGGACCCTGACCCGTGAGGTCGAGCGCCGTGCCGTCGAGCAGCGCGACCGACGCGGCTCGAACGTCGTCTGCCACGGTGACCCGCACCTGGGCAACCTGCTACTCGGCGCGGACGGGCGGGTCTGGCTGATCGACTGGGACGACGCGGTGCTCGCCCCGCCCGAGTGCGACCTCATGTTCGTCCTCGGCGGGGTGCTCGCCTTCGCGCCGATCACCGCCGGGCAGCAGCGGGCCGTGCTCGCCGGCTACGGCACGGCCGACGTCGACGCTGTGCGCCTGGCGTGGTTCCTCACGGTCCGCGCGCTCGACGACCTCAGCGACTGGACCCGCCAGGCGGTGGACCTCGACGCCGAGGCGGCCGACCGGAGCCGGGCGGCGCGGATCGTGCGAGGGCTGGTGTCACCGGTGGGTCTGGTCACCCTCGCCGACGCGGCGTTGCGCGACCTTGACGGGCAGCGCTGAGCGACGACCACGTCGTCTACGTCGGACAAAAAGTAAGGCAAAGAGCGGATTCGCTCTCTGCCACTTCCAACATATATCGCACCGGGGGGCTTGCGGCAAGACCCCGGTGGTGCCGCAGAATCTCCAGCCGACGCCCAAATCTGGGAAAAACGGGGGATTCCATGATCGATGTCATCATTGCCGGCGGCGGACCGACCGGCTTGATGCTGGCCAGTGAGTTGCGGCTGCACGGGCTGCACCCGCTCGTGCTCGAGAAGGAGACCGAGCCGACCAGCTACGTCCGGGCGCTCGGCCTGCACGCACGCAGCATCGAGGTGATGGACCAGCGAGGTCTGCTGGAGCGGTTCCTCGCCGTCGGACAGCAGCACCCGGTCGGGGGCTTCTTCGCCGCGATTCCCAAGCCGTCGCCGGGCGGGCTGGACACCGCACACGCGTACGTCCTCGGCATCCCGCAGACCACCACCGACCGAATCCTGAGCGAGCACGCCAGCGAGGTCGGCGTCGAGATCCGGCGCGGCAGCGAACTCGTCGGCCTGAGCCAGGACGACCACGGGGTGACCGTGCGGCTGGCCGATGGCGCCCAGTTGCGGACGCGCTACCTCGTCGGCTGCGACGGCGGTCGCAGCGCCGTACGCGGGCTGCTCGGTGTCGGCTTTCCGGGCGAGCCCAGCAGCGTCGAGACGCTGCTGGGCGAGATGGAGGTGGGCGTGCCGCCGGAGACGGTGGCCGAGGTGGTGGCCGAGGTCCGCAAGACCCATCTCCGATTCGGTCTCGGGCCCCTCGGAAACGGGGTGTACCGCGTCCTCGTCCCGGCCGAGGGGGTGGTCGAGGACCGCACGGTCCCACCGACCATCGACGACTTCAGGAACCAACTGCGGGTGTACGCGGGCACCGACTTCGGTGTCCACTCACCGCGCTGGCTCTCCCGCTTCGGTGACGCCACGCGGCTGGCCGAGCGTTACCGGGTCGGCCGGGTGCTGCTGGCCGGCGACGCGGCGCACATCCACCCGCCGACCGGCGGGCAGGGGCTCAACCTCGGCATCCAGGACGCGTTCAACCTCGGCTGGAAACTGGCCGCCGACCTCAACGGCTGGGCCCCGGAGGGGCTACTGGACAGCTACCACAGCGAACGGCATCCGGTGGCCGCGGACGTGCTGAACAACACCCGGGCGCAGATGCTGCTGCTTTCACCCGAGCCGGGGCCGCGGTCGGTGCGCCAGCTGTTGTCGGAGCTGTTGGACTTCGAGGACGTCAACCGGTACCTGATCGAGAAGATCACCGCGATCGGGGTTCGCTACGACTTCGGCCCGGGCCACGACATGCTCGGACGCCACATGCGTGACGTACGGCTGAAGCGGGGGCGCCTCTACGAGCTGATGCACGGCGGCCGTGGCCTGCTGCTCGACCAGACCGGCCAGCTCTCGGTCGCCGGCTGGGCGGAGCGGGTCGACCACGTCGTCGACGTCAGCGAGGAGTTGGAGGTGCCCGCCGTGCTGCTGCGGCCCGACGGTCACGTGGCGTGGGTCGGCGACGACCAGACCGACCTGCTCAGCCAGCTGTCCAGGTGGTTCGGCGCGCCCGTCACCTGAACGGTCAGCGCTCCGCGAGGAACGCGCTGTCGACGAGTTGGCGGGGCGACCGGGCGCCGCCGAGGCTCTTCGCCTGGTACATGGCCGCGTCGGCGCGGCTGAGCGCGTCGGTGAGCTGGGCCGGACCGGTCACCGGGGCGAGCCCGACGGACGCGGTGACCCGGACGCTGCACCCGCTCAGCCGGATCGGCGCGGCGACGGTCTCGCTGAGCCTGCGGGTGGAGTGCTCGATCCAGCGCCGGTCGACGGTGGGGCTGGAGAGCAACCCGGCGAACTCGTCGCCGCCGAGACGGGCGACGAGGTTGTCCCCGGCGAAGCCGGCGAGCCGCTCGGCCACACTGATCAGCACCTGGTCGCCGGCGGCGTGCCCGTACCGGTCGTTGATCTGCTTGAAGTCGTCCAGATCGAGCACCACGGCGATCAACGGCTGACCGGCGGCGTCGGTGAGCAGGGCGGCTGCCAGGCGGTAGAAGGCGCGTCGATTGGGCAGCCCGGTGAGCGGGTCGTGACTGGCGGCGTGCCGTTCGGCGGCCAGCTCGGCCTGGAGGTGGCCGATCTCGGCCTCGGCGCGCACCGCCCGCCGGCGTAGTTGCCAGGAGGAGAGCAGCGCGCCCGCCGCGCAGACGCCGGAGGCGATACTCATCGGATCCGGCACGAACCCTCCCATCGCCGCGACCGCCTCCCGCCTTCGGTTGACGCGGCGCGCCGCGTCGGGCCCAGTTTTGCCTGATCGTTGCCCGTGTCGAGGTAACGCAAAGTGAACGGATGGGCACCGATCATGTGCGTTATCATGCTCGCCGTCGGATGCAGATGCAATAGCAGATGCACGTGCAGAACCGTCCAATGTCGATACCGCACCCCCTCGCCGTCACCGCTCCTCCCACGGCCACCGGCGGGCTCGTAACAGAAAGACGCCCCCATGCAGCAGCCACCCAATGGCGTACCGATCCACCAGTTGCCTCCGCTGAGCTGGCAGAAGAGTCGCCGCAGCAACCCCAGCGGCAACTGCGTCGAACTCGCCGAACTGCCCGAGGGAGCGGGCATCGCGGTCCGCAACTCACGGCACCCGGAGGGGCCGGCGCTGATCTACACGGTGGATGAGATCGCCGCCTTCGTTCTCGGTGCGCGGGACGGAGATTTCGACCACCTGATCAACTGACCGTCCGGGATGGTCGTCCCGGCGACGGGACTTATTCACCGGCGCGGAGGAGTTCATCTCACTGTCGGTCCATGGCATGCTTACACGTCGGCCGGGCCGGGGCGCCCGGCCGCCATGGGTTGGTGTCCGGAGGTCCGCACGTGACGATGGTTCCCGCCGAGGGCGGCCCGACAACCGGGCCGACCGTGCTGCGCATGCTGCTGGGCGCCCAACTGCGCCGCCTCCGGGAGTCCAGCGGGGTGACCCGGGAGGGCGCCGGCTGGGAGATCCGCTCCTCCGAGTCCAAGATAAGTCGGATGGAGCTGGGTCGGGTCGGCTTCAAGGAGCGCGACGTCGCCGACCTGTTGACCCTCTACGGCGTCACCGAGGAACACGAACGAGACGCGCTGCTCAAGCTCGCGCGGGACGCGAACAGCCCCGGCTGGTGGCACCGCTACGGCGACGTGCTGCCGTCCTGGTTCCAGTCGTACCTGGGCCTGGAGGCCGCCGCCGCGCTGATCCGCAGCTACGAGGTGCAGTTCGTGCCCGGCCTCCTGCAGACCCGGGAGTACGCCCGGGCGGTCGTGCTGCTCGGGCACGGCGCGGCCGGTCCGGGCGAGATCGACAGGCGCGTCGCGCTGCGGATGCAGCGTCAGCAGTTGCTCCAGCGGGAGAACCCGCCGCAGCTCTGGGCCGTGGTGGACGAGGCGGCGCTGCGCCGTCCCATCGGCGGCGCCGAGGTCATGCGCGGCCAACTCGCCGCGCTCATCGAGGCGACCAAGTCGCCGCACATCCGGCTCCAGGTCATCCCGTTCGCCGCCGGTGGCCACGCCGCCGCCGGGGGCGCCTTCACCATCCTGCGCTTCGGTGACCAGGAGCTTCCCGACATCGTCTACATCGAACAGCTCACCAGCGCCATCTACCTCGACAAGCGCGACGACCTGGATTACTACGCGGTGGCCATGGAGCGGCTCTGCGTCGAGGCCGAGCCGCCGGAGCGGACGGCGGAGATCCTCGGCCGCCTGCTGGACGAGCTCTACCCGGCCTGACGCTCGACCGCGACGGCCCTGGCGCGGTCGATGACCGTGGACCGTGGATGGTCGTCGGCGCAGTGGCTCGTCGGCCGCCCGCCCTGACCGTGCGGGCACTGTGCGCGGGGCTTCCCGCTTCGGTATTGACCGACGCCGACTCGTCGGGCTAATCTCTGTATCGATTCAGACTGGATCGATACAGAGAGGTGCCGGTGAAGCCAACACTGCAAGCCGTGGCCGACGCCGTCGGCGTCTCCCGCAGCACCGTGTCCAACGCCTACAGCCGCCCCGACCAGCTCTCCGCGACCCTGCGCGAGCGGATCCTGGACGCCGCCCGGCAACTCGGGTACCCCGGCCCCAACCCCACCGCGCGCTCGCTGCGCCGGGGCTTCGTCGGGTCGATCGGGGTGCTGTTCACCTCGCAACTGTCGTACGCC
The DNA here is from genome assembly GCF_044456765.1 of Micromonospora sp. NPDC050784. NCBI lineage: Bacteria > Bacillati > Actinomycetota > Actinomycetes > Micromonosporales > Micromonosporaceae > Micromonospora > Micromonospora sp. NPDC050784. Next base: position 108,505 of record NZ_JBITGG010000023.1, read on the forward strand.
TTCACCGACCCGTTCGCGGTCCGCTTCCTCGCCGGCGTCGGCGCGGCGGCCGAACGGCACGGCACGAGCATGCTGCTGGTGCCGCTGCCGCCGGCGGTGACCGACGCCCGACAGGCGGTGGAGAACGCCGCCGTCGACGGGTTCTGCGTCTACTGCGTCGCCGACGAGGAGTGGGCGTTGGACGTGATCCGCCAACGCGGGCTGCCGTTCGTCAGCACCGCCGCCCGCGACGACGCCAGCGCCGACGAACGGTTCGTCGGCATCGACGAGCGAGCCGCCGCGCGCAGTGCCGCCGCGCACGTCGCCGGGCTCGGCCACCGTCGGGTGGCGCTGCTCGCCGACTCCGTGCTGCCCGACGCGCCGGCCGGCCCGCTCACCCTCGCCGGGGTCGACCAGGTGCCGCATCCGACCACCCGAGGTCGGCTCACCGGGTTCGCCGACGCCTTCGCCGAGGTCGGCGTCGGCTGGGCCGAGCTGACCCTGGTCAACGTCCCCGGCAACAGCCGCCCGGCGGCCGCCGCAGCCATCGCCGGGCTGTTCGACCAACCCGCACCGCCGACCGCCGTGCTGGCCGGCTCCGACGTCCTCGCGCTCGGTGTGCTGGACGCCCTGGCCGCCCGGCCGGAGCATGATCGTCCCACCGTCTCGGTGACCGGCTTCGACGACGTTCCCGAGGCCGCCGCGGCCGGCCTCACCACCGTCCGGCAACCGGCCGAGGAAAAGGGCCGGATCGCCGCCGAACTGCTGCTCGACCCGCCCGCGGACGCCGCGGCCGGTCACGTGTTGCTGCCCACCGCTCTCGTCGTCCGGGGCTCCACCGGACCTGTCCCGAGGAGTTGACCATGGAACTTCCCACCGGATACCTCACCGCGCTCGACGCCATGAACCGACACGTCAACTCGGCCCGACCGGACGCTCCGGTCCAGGTAGAACGCCCTCGCCGGGCCCTGCTCGCCCCGACCCGGCAGGCCACCGCCCTCGCGCTGCGCCGTCTCGCCGACCGCATCCAGCCGCGACCGCTGCCCAGCACCCCGCGCTGCTCCTGACCCGAACCAGCCTCATTCCGGTACGCACGGGACGAACGGTGTGGGGCTGGGCACGCAGAGTGGTCGAGTGCGGCGTTGCCAGGCAGACTGGTGGAGCCATGTCACCGCTCATGCCCACTCTCCGCCTCCACGACCGCTACGTACTGCACGAGCGGATCGGTCTCGGCGGCATGTCCGAGGTGTGGCGAGGCGACGACGAGGTGCTCGGGCGGCCGGTCGCGATCAAGGTGCTCGCCGGGCAGTTCGCCACCGACCCACAGCTGCGGGCCACCATCCAACGCGAGGCCCGCGCGGCCGCCCGGCTGACCCACCCACACGTGACCCAGGTGTACGACTACGCCGAGGCGACCCTGGCCGACGGCGTCGTGGTTCCGTACCTGGTGATGGAACTCGTCGACGGTCACAACCTGGCCGACCGGCTACGGACCGGGCCGCTGCCCTGGCCGGAGGCGGTCCGGGTGGCCGGGCAGATCGCCGCCGCGTTGGCCGCCGCGCACCGCATCGGCGTCGTGCACCGCGACGTCAAGCCGGGCAACGTCATGCTCACCGACACCGGCGCCAAGGTGCTCGACTTCGGCATCGCCGCGCTCGGTGGGCTCGACAGCCAGTCCGGCGAACCGCTGATGGGCACCCCCGCCTACTTCGCCCCGGAACGGCTGACCGCCGGCCCGCCCGACCCGGCGAGCGACGTGTACGCCCTCGGCGCGTTGCTGTACCGCACCCTCACCGGGCAGGCGCCACTGCCGGTGCAGAGCTGGGAGGACGCGCTGGAGGTGCACCGGCGGGGCACCCCGGTGCCGCCGCTGCGGGTGCCCGGCCTTCCCGCCGACATCGCCGAGCTGACCGTCGCCTGCCTGGCCGCCAACCCGGCCGACCGACCGAGCGCCGCGCACCTGGCCCGCCGCTTCGGCGCCGGTCAGCCGGTCGAGCCGCCCACCGAGCTGCTGCGCATCCGGCCGGTCGCCCACCCGCCCACCCTGATCGACCGGTCGGTGGTGGCCCGCCCCGTCCCGGTTGCCGCCGCGCCGGCCCGACGTCGATCGCGTCGGCCCCTCGCCGTGCTCGCCGCGGCCGTCCTCGCCGTGTTGATCGGCGTCGGCGCCCTGCTCGCGGAGGGTCCGCTCGGCAACCCGGGCACACCCGACCCGGCCGAGGTCGCCGACGCGCCCTCGACCTCCGCCGCCCCGGCGCCCGCACCCACGACGCACTCGCCGACGCCGGCCGCGCCGTCCTCGCCACCTTCCGCCGCCAGCACCACGCCCCCCACGGTCGGGCAGCAGGTACCGGTCAGCTTCCGGCAGGTGAGCAGCGAGTTCGCCGCCGTCCTCGCCAGCGCGGTGGCCCGCGGTGACGTCGACCGCAAGACCGCCGAAGACCTGCGTGACGACCTCGCCGACCTCAACCGCCGCAGCAGGGACCGCGCCAAGCGCGTCGCCGACCTGCGTGACGACATCGCCGAGCTGGTGCGGCGGGACCGCCTACCAGCGCAGACGGGCGCGAAACTGGACGCTCTGCTCACCCAGGCCGACACCTTCTCCACCGGCCGTACGGACGACTGATACCTCCGTCGATACCGCTGGCATGATGTCCCGATGCGGACACGTCTGATCTTCGTGCGACACGGCGAGTCGGTCCACCAGCTCGAAGGAATCGTCGGTGGGCCACGTGGCTGTCGGGGCCTCACCGCCCTCGGCCACGAGCAGGCACACAACCTGGCCAACCGACTCACCGGTGAGGTCGTCGCCGACGGGCCGGTGGCGGTCTACTCGTCCGTGCTGCGCAGGGCGGTCGAGACCGCGCAACCGATCGGCGCGGCGCTGGGCGTCCGGCCCGTGGCCGACTGCGGTCTCTGCACCTGGCACACACCCCCGTACGCCGACGGCCTGCCGACCGCACTCTTCCGCACCGACCACGCGGTGCCAGGTGGCGGCGTGTTCCGACCGTTCGAGGAGGGCAACGAGAGCTGGGCCGAACTGGTGGTCCGGGTCAGCCGCGCGATCATGGAGATCGCCCACCGGCACCGGGGCTCCACAGTGGTCCTGGTCGGCCACAGCGAGACCGTCGAGGGCGGGTTCCACGCCCTCGCCGCGCAGCCGGTCTTCCGGGCGTTCGACCTGGACGTACCCCCGGCCTCGATCACCGAATGGACCAGCGACCACGACCCCGGCGGTTGGCCGCCGGCCCGCTGGACGCTGCGTCGCTTCGCCGACACCGGCGGGTGGGCTAGAGCGTGAACCTGGCCATGCCGAGCGCGACCAGTCGGCGGTGCTAGTCGGCCGCCAGGATCTGCTCGCGCAGGATCTCGGCGTGCCCGCAGTGCTGGGCAAGCTCGCGCAGCACGTGCAGGTAGACCCAGCGCAGCGGCAGCGGGCCGCGTCGGTTGCCGCGCAGCACGTCGTCCAGGCCCAGCGACGCCGTCGCGCGGCGGGAGGCCTCGCACGCCTCGCGGTGCGCTCGCTGGATCGAGGCGATCGTGTCGCCGTCGTCGAGGATGAACGACTCGTCCGGCGTGGCGGGAATGCCGATCTCCGAGCGGGACCGACAGGTGACGGCCTCGTCGAACCAGACCTTCTCGACGAACGCGGCGTGCTTCACCAGACCCAGCAGCGTCGTCCGGGACGGCACCAACGACCGGCGCGCCTGCTCCTCGGTCAGCCCGTCCAGGTAGCCGTTGAGCGCTCTGCGGTGCTCGTCGATGAACGCCTCGAACTGCGTCTGGGCTGACTGGCCGACGACGTCATCGGCGAAGGTCCCCGGAAAGGTGGTCATTCCCGAAGCATTTCAAGGTCGTCGTCGGCGCGCAAACACTCACGGGCCGACCGTGGCGCGGTCGCCGTCGGCCACCCGTCCGGAGCGGACCACACGGGCGTACGCGCCGACACACGGCTGGGGACCCATCCCGGGCAGCGGCTCGATCCGGTTGAGCCGGGCGGGCACCCGCAGCGCCTCGGTCTCGCGGGGCAGCGGGCCGTGCGCGAGCGTCGGCACCGCGCAGCGCGGCGTCGGCGCGAGCACGGCGAGCACCAGGTCCGGCCCGACGCGCAGCTCCCGGCCGACCCAGCCGTTCTCGGCGAAGGCGTCCGTGTCCGTGTCGAGCACCAGGTTGGGCCGGTAGCGTTCCACTGTCCCCGCCCCCGGCGGTAGGTGCCCGGCGATCCGGTCCAGGGTCGCGGTGGTGACCAGGTGGATCGGCGCGAAGTCGAAGAAGGTGCTGGGCAGCACCGACCCGAGCCGGCTCTCGTCGGCCGCGACCTCGTCGTCGAGGCCGGCGGCGAGCACCGCCTCCGGGTGGGACCGCAGCAGGGTGGCGCCGGCCGGTACGGCGTCGATGAGGGTCACCGGGCGGCCCACCGCCGCGGTGAGCGCCCGGTCGATGTCGGGGTCCTCGATCGACAGGTGGCGGCCGTCGGGCAGGGTGATCCGTACCGGATCGGTCGCCCCGCCGGTCGCTTGTAGCGTGAGCAGGCCCCGCCAGCGATGGGGTTGCTTGGCGCTTGCCACCCGTCCACTGGTCGGATCCAGCAGAGCCAGCAATCGGTCACCCGCGACGCCGGTCTCACCGATGTCGGCGGCCGCGATCCGCTCTCCGAGCAGCGACTTCACCGGGTACCGCCGCAGCTGCACGACTCGTCCGGAGATCATTTGCATCACCCTAACCGCGCCGGCCGTGGCCACCTGCGGCGACCGGTCAGCCGATGGTGACGCTTACCGACTCGCCCGGTTCGGCGCCCGCGCGGGCGACGACCTCGCCGTCCGGCGTCCAGACGCCCGACCGCCCCGCCGCCTCGGTGTAGCCACCGCCGGTCGACCCGGCGAAGCTCGCCACCGCCACCCAGACCCGGTGCGTGGTGGCGATCCGGTACGCGCGCTGGTCCGTCACTGCGGCGTCGCGGGCGGACTCCAGGACGCCCGCCACGTACACGTCGATCCCGAGCGCGACCGTCCGCGCCGCGTGCGCGGCCACGCCGGTGTCCTTGCAGACCGCCAGGCCCACCCGCCAACCGTCCACATCGAGCACGACCGGCGCGTCGCCGGGCCGGAAGCGGCGGGCCTCCGCGTCCCCCAGCCACATCTTCCGGTACGCCACCGTCGCACCGCCGCCGGTCACCGCCAGCATCGCGATGTGGTCGCCCGCGACCGGCGCACCGGCCAGGGCCAGCGCGTTCGTCTCGGCGCACGCCTCGACCAGCGGCGCCAACCGTGGGTCGTCGACCGACAGGACCGGCGCGTCCAACTCGTACCCGGTCAGCGACAGCTCCGGAAAGACCACCACCCGGGCGCGCGCCGCGCGGACCGCGGCGGCGTGCGACCGCGCGTTCTCCGCGACATCCAGGGGTACGCACGGCGGCTGCACCACCGCGAGCCGCAGTGGGGTGCGGCTTTCCGCACCCCCACCGGTGTGGTCGACCCGCGCGGCCGGGCGGTCAGCCTCATGGTCGACTCTCAGGATGACTTCGTAACGTGGGCGCATGATTCGAACGTCCCACGCCGTGTTCGCCACCGGAACCCCCGCCGCCGCCGCGGAACCACCGCAGGACGGGATCGTCGGCTACGTCACTGACCTGGTGGAACGACTCGGCGGACCGGGTGCCGGCCTGGCGGTGGCGTTGGAGAACCTCTTCCCGCCGATCCCCAGCGAGGTGATCCTGCCGCTGGCCGGGTTCGTCGCCGCACAGGGACGGATGAGTCTGGTCGGTGCGATCTTCTGGACCACGCTGGGCTCGGTGCTGGGCGCGCTCGCGCTCTACCTGATCGGCGCGGCCCTGGGGCGTGACCGGATGCGCGCCATCGTGTCCCGGCTCCCACTGGTCAAGCTCAGCGACGTGGACCGGACCGAGGCGTGGTTCCTGCGGCACGGTGTGAAGGCGGTCTTCTTCGGCCGGATGATCCCGATCTTCCGGAGCTTGATCTCCATTCCGGCCGGCGTGGAGCGGATGCCGGTGACCACGTTCCTGCTCTACACCACGCTGGGCAGCCTGATTTGGAACACCACCTTCGTGCTCGCCGGCTACCTGCTGGGCGACAACTGGCACCTCGTCGAGGGCTACGTCGGCACGCTCCAGAAAGTGGTGATCGTGGTCTGCGTGGCGGCGGCCGCCTGGTTCGTCGGGTCCCGCGTGTTGAAGGCCCGCCGCGCCGCGCGGAACCCCGAGCCGACCGAACCCGCGCAGAGCGAACTGAACGGGATGCCCGACCCGGGCGGGCGCGGCACCCTCTACCGAAGCGGCACCTGGGCCTCGGACGAGCGCTAGCCAAGACTCGGTGCGGAAGGCGGGCGAGGTGGTGGGGGAGCGGCGAACCGGTAGGTGGTGGCTTCGGCTCCGGCTGCCGGTCGGCGTCGCCGTCGGAGTCGCGACGGCCGCCGTCGAGTTCGCCTTTCTCGCCGTCGCGGCCGCCGCGTACAGCGTGTGCGCGTTCGCGCCTGCGGCCGGCCGTCGGGTATCCGGCCTGACCAGCAGGTACGGCGGGTGGCTGGTGCGGATGGAACATCGCCGCCTCGCCGGGCTGCTCGCCGCCGAGGATGTGCCCACGCCGAACGCTGTGCCGACCCGGCGGCAGGTCGGCTACCTCGCTGCCCGACTGCTACCCGGCACGCTCGGCCTGCTGGCGTACGCCGTGCTGGGCGTAGGAGTGGTGCTGGCCGGGATCGTGCTGCGCGCGGCGGTGCGCGGAGAGCTGACCCTGCTCGACGCCCTGTCCCAGGTCGCCGTCGGGGCGGTGTTGCTACTGCTCAACGTTCAGGCCGTTGCGAGCATCGCCGCGCTGGACATCCGGCTGGCTCGACGACTGCTCGGCCCGGGAAGTCGGGCGGCGCTGACGCGACGGGTCCACGAGCTGACCACCAGTCGGGCCGGAGTCATCGCCGCCGTGGACGCCGAACGGCAGCGCATCGAACGCGACCTGCACGACGGCCTCCAACAACGGCTGGTCGCCCTCGGCATGCTGCTCGGCCGGGCCCGGCGCGCCCGCGACGCCGACCGCACGCACGCGCTGCTCGCCCAGGCACACGAGGACGTGCAGCGGGCCATCGAGGAGTTGCGCGAGGTGGCGTGGCGGGTCTACCCATCGGCCCTGGACAGCAGTGACCTGGGCGAGGTACTGACCATCGTCGCCCGCGCCTCCGAGGTGCCGGTGCGGATCCGTTGCGAGCTCCCGGCCCGCCCCGAACGGCAGCTCGAGACGGTGCTGTACTTCGTGGCCTGCGAGGCGCTCACCAACGCCGCGAAACACGCCGCCGCTACCCTGGTCACGGTCGATATTGGCGTACGGGATGGGTGGATCCGGATGCGCGTGCACGACGACGGCGTCGGCGGGGCGGAACCGACCGGGCGCGGGTTGTCCGGGCTGGCGCGGCGGGTCGCCGCGCTGGACGGCCGGCTGCGGGTGACCAGCCCAGCCGGCGGTCCGACGACCCTGCTGGCGGAGTTACCGTGCGACTAGTCCTCGCCGAAGACTCGACGCTGCTCCGGGAGGGCTTGACGCGGTTGCTCGCCGACGAGGACCACGAGGTGCTCGCGGCGGTCGGGACCGCCGACCAGCTTGTCGAGGCGGTCGAACGCTCCCGTCCCGACGTGGTCGTCACCGACGTCCGGATGCCACCCACCCACACCGATGACGGCCTGCGGGCCGCACTGGAGATCCGTCATCGGTGGCCCGACACCGGCGTCCTCGTACTCTCCCAGTACGTGGAGCGGCGTTACGCCGGGCGGCTGCTCGCGGACCGTCCCGAGGGGGTCGGCTACCTGCTCAAGGACCGGGTCGCCCAGGTGGACGACTTCCTCGACGCCCTCGACCGGGTCGCCGCCGGAGGCACCGCCCTCGACCCGGAGGTGGTCCGCCAGGTGGTGGCCGGCTCCGAGCGGCCCGACCCGCTCGGTCGGCTCACGCCGCGAGAACGGGACGTACTGCACGAGATGGCCCAGGGGCACACGAACCTCGCCATCGCCCAGCGGCTGCACGTGTCGCAGAGCGCGATCGAGAAGCACGTCAACGCCATCTTCGACAAACTCGACCTCGCTCACACGACCGGCTACAGCCGCAGGATCCTCGCCATCCTGCGCTACCTGGACACCTGACGCGGCCAGGATGGGAGACCGGACGCGCGGGCCGGGCCGGCATCCAGGATCCGAGGCCGGGCACCCGTGGGCGAGGCGACATGCAGGACGGGGAGGCTGGGCGGGCCGGACGGCCGCGCCGGACGGCCGGGCCAGGATGATCAACTCGGGTTTCATGAAGTCGGGATGTCCGGGAGTCCGGGATGCCCCGACTTCCGTGAACCCGAGTCGATCACGCTTGGCTGAGGCGGATTCGACATTGTGGGCCCGACGTGGTGGGCGGTTTGTCGGGTGATGGGGCGGTATGGGTGGTGACCGGTCGCACGGGTGGGCCGGAATCATGGCCGGGCCGGGGTCGTTACATACCCTGACGATCGCAGCACCACCGACCCGCCGCCCGACCCTTGGGGCGTGGTCGCGCAGGTTGGAATGCGAGCCAGCCGCCGGTCGTTACAGTCCCCACGAACGACCGCAGGCACCGCCTCGACGAGGGTGCCGGCAGGTGGGCCAGCCCCGGGAATGACCCCGGCCACCGGGTCGTTGCAGTCCCCACGAACGACCGCAGGCACCGCCACGATGAGGGTGCCGGCAGGTGGGCCAGCCCCGGAATGACCCCCGGCCCCCGGTCGTTACACAGGGACCCGGCGCCACGAGCCCCCGCCCGTAGGCCGCCGTCAGACGCCGAGTCACCGTAGGCGTCACCCCCCAGACTTTCCCCCTTGTTACGTGCAGCGCCGGACGAGGTGCTCACACCCGTCACCACCGTGTCCCCCGATCGGTGTGTGCGGGTGTTCTACCCCCGAAGGAGCTACCCCTGATGAACACGATCTTCCGTAAGAGCATGCTGTCTGTTGCTGGTCTCGCGTTCGCCGGTGGTGTCTTCGCCGGCCCGGTCGCCGCGCACGCCAACCCGGTCGATGCCAAGCCGGTCGCGGTGGCGGTGCAGACCAACGCGCCGAAGCCGCAGGGCGACCAGTCCCACATCACCCTGAACGACGAGCAGACCGCCAACGTCAAGGCGATCATCGCCGCCACGAAGAAGGCCGGCCTCCCGGAGCGGGCCGCGGTGATCTCGATCGCGACGAGCCTGCAGGAGTCGAAGCTGGAGAACCTGGGTCACCTCGGCGACATGAACGACCACGACTCGCTGGGCCTGTTCCAGCAGCGCCCGAGCTCGGGTTGGGGTACGCCGGAGCAGATCACCGACCCCGAGTACTCCACCACCGCGTTCCTCAAGGGTCTGAAGCAGGTCGATGGGTGGCAGGACATGCCGCTGACCGACGCCGCGCAGACCGTGCAGGTATCGGCCTACCCGGACGCCTACGCCCAGTGGGAACAGCAGGCCACCGACCTCGTCGCCCAGTACTGGAACAGCTGACCCACACCACCGCACCCACAGAACCAGCGCACCTAAGCACCACTGCACGACACCGACCGCTGGCCGGCACCCGCAACCCGGGGGTGCCGGCCAGTGGCACTTCCGTTTCCGGTGTGGCAGGCACACGGTCGCTGGTCGCGGACGCTGCGACGCCGGGTGCCGGCCGGAAGTGGATGCCGCGACGTCGGGTGCCCGCCGGAAGTGGATGCCGGGACGCCGGCGGGTGTCCGTCGGAACCGGGTGCCCGCCGGAAGCGGGATGGTGCGCCGGCGGTAGCGGATGGCGCGGTCCGGTTGATGGCTACCAGCAGATCTTGGACAGTTTCCGTTCACGCGGAACTGTGCTGTCCCGAGACATGTGTCAAGGGGAAGTCCCGATAGATGTGTCATGAGTTGTTGATCAGGCTGCTCGGGTGAGGCTGATGTAGG
>NZ_JBITGG010000024.1:0-114919 GCF_044456765.1 Micromonospora sp. NPDC050784
TCGGATCGGCGTCGAGCGACCTGGCGGCGCGCCACGGGCCGTACCCGATGGGGCCGTAAGCCCAGACCAGCGCGGCCGTCAGTAGGTGCCGTGGGGGGGGGGGGGGGCCCCCCGCCGCCGCGCGCCCCCCCCCCCCGCGCCCCCCCCCCCCGGGGGGGGGGCCCGCCCCCCCGCCCCCCCCCCCCCCCACCGCCGGGGATCACTTAGGCCAGCTGCTCTCGATGCCCTGGAGCACCGGGGCGGTCGCCTTGCCGTTCAGCCACTCGACCATGCCCTTCCAGAACGTTCCCGCGCCGACGCCGGCCGGCATCAGGTCGGATCCGTCGAAGCGGAAGGTGCCCGTCTTGTCCTGGAGGATCTGGACGGACAGCTTGTCGATCGGGCTGGCGACGTTGGCGATGTCCAGCTTGTTGTTCGCCGTGACCCAGTTGCCGAGCTTCGCGCGGCTGTTCACGTACTCCGCCGAGGCGAGGTAGGTCTGCACCGCCTGGACCTCGGGACGGTCGGCGTAGCCGACGACGAACTCGCCCGCGCCCAGCACCGGCTTGCCCTTGGCCGGGTCGATGGCCGGGAAGTAGAAGGCGAACGCGTCGCCGTCCTCGGCCACCTTGGTGCCCTCGGGGAACTGGTTGGCGTAGAACGACGCCTGTCGGTGCATCGCGCACTTGCCGGTGGTCACCGGCAGGCCCGCCTCCTGGAAGGCGGTGGTGGTGATGCTCTTGACGCCGCCGAAGCCGCCGTTGACGTACTTCTCGTTCTTGAGGATGCTGCCGGCGCGGTCGACCGCGTCGACGATCTTCGGGTCGTTGAACGGGATGGCGTGGGTGGTCCACTGGTCGTAGACCTCGGGACCCTGCGTACGCAGGACCACGTCCTCGATCCAGTCGGTGGCCGGCCAGCCGGTGGCGTCACCGGACTCGACGCCCGCGCACCACGGCTTCATGCCGCTCGCGGCGATCTTGTCGCTCAGGGCGATGAGCTGGTCCCAGGTGGTCGGAACCTCCCAGCCCTTCTCCTTGAACGTCTTCGGCGAGTACCAGACGAAGGACTTCACGTTGGCGCCGAGCGGCACGCCGTAGAGCGTCCCGTTCACGGTGCCGTACTTCAGCCAGTCGGCCGGCATGTTCTGCTCGGCGAGCGCCTTGGTGTCGGCGCTGAGGTTCTTCAGCTTGCCGGCGTCCGCGAAGCGCTTCACGAGGCCCGGCTGGGGCACGAAGGCGATGTCGGGGGCGTTGCCGCCGTCGACCCGGACGGGAAGCTGCGCCTCGAACTCGCCGCTGCCCTCGTAGTCGATCTCGATGCCGGTGCAGTCGGTGAACTGCGACCACGACCGCTCCAGCAGGTCGGCCTCGGCGTCACGGATGGACGCGTAGATGGAGACCTTCTTGCCGTCGTGACCCTGGTACTTCTCGTATGCGGCGCACTCCGCGGAGCCCGCTTTGCTGCTCTTCTTGTCGTCGCCGGTACCGCAGGCGGTGGCGCTGAGCGCCAGCCCGATTACACCGGCGATCACGAAGGCCTGGCGTGGTCTGGTAAAGACCGCCATGCCGTCCTCCTTCCTAGCCGGCGCGGTCGTGCTGGTGACCCGTCGCCGGTCCGATTGGGCGTGCACACATGTAAGCGCTTGCATCCGGCCCGGTCCACCCCCTGTCAGACACGAGCGAGTAACAATCCGGAAACCTGCGGGCTGCCTGGTGGGCGCGCTCCCGCGACATGCTGGGGACTCTTTCGAAGATTGACGATATCTGTCAGGCTGGACGCACCGGATCGAAGGTTTTCGACATAGGAGGAGCTGTATGCGAAAGCGGTGGATCAGCCTGCTGGTGACGGGTCTCTTCGTCGGGGGAGCGCTGGTGCCGGCGACTCCAGCGCTGGCCGCGCCGACCTTCAAGGTGCCGTTCCCGTGCGGCCAGTCCTGGTCCGGGCAGACCCGGTCGGACCACAGCCCGGCGTACGCCGTCGACTTCAACCGCACCGACGACCTCGGCGACCCGGTGGTCGCCAGCGCCCCCGGCACGGTCGACCGGGTGACCGACCTCGGCGGCACCAGCTACGGCAAGTACGTCCGGATCAACCACGGCGGCGGTTACAGCACCTACTACGCGCACCTCAACGGCTTCAACGTCTCGGTCGGGCAGACGGTCGGGTACGGCAAGGTGCTCGGCTGGGTCGGCAGCACCGGAGGCTCGACCGGCCCACACCTGCACTACGAGCAGCGCCTCAACGGCGCCGACATCCAGGTCCGCTTCAACGGCACCCTCGGGCTGTACTGGGGCACCAAGAGCTACACCAGTGACAACGGGTGCTCCTCGGGCGGCGGCAACGGCACGGTCGACACCGCCGGCACACCGCTGACCGTCCGCTCCGGCCCCGGCACCGGGTACGCCTCGGTGGGCACCGTCGCCGACGGCACCCGGGTGACCATCGCCTGCCAGACCAGTGGCACCACGGTCACCGGCACGTTCGGCACCAGCTCGATCTGGGACCGGATCGGCTCCGGCCGCTACATCGCCGACGCGTACGTGTACACCGGCTCCGACGGATACATCCCCGGCGTGCCCCGCTGCTGACCCGGCCCCGGTCCCCGGCGGGCACCGCCGCCGGGGACCGGTCGGTCAGTTGTTCAGCTGCCAGATCGACAGGTTCAGCGCCGCGGCGAAGGTGACCCAGGCCCAGTACGGCAGCAGCAGCGCCGCCGCCACCCGGGACACCCGGGCGAACAGCACCACGGTCAGACCGATCGCCAGCCACATCAGCACGATCTCGGCGAACGCCAACCCGTACCGCCCCGCGCCGAAGAACAGCGGGGTCCAGATCGCGTTGAGCACCAGTTGGGCGGTCCACGCCCAGAGGGCGGGGGAGAAGCCGACCCGCCGCCAGGCCAGCCAGCCGGCCACCGCGATCAGCGCGTAGAGCAGCGACCAGACCGGCCCGAACAGCCACGAGGGCGGCGCCCAGCCGGGCTGCCGCAGGTTCGCGTACTCCTCGGTGGTGCCCTGCACGCCCAGCCCGCCGATCGCGGCCGCGACGAGGACCGCCGCCGCGAAGCCGGCGAGGGCCCACCACGCTCGCCGCCCGGAGGCCGCCGGCGCGTCCCGAGATATCTCCATGGTCGAGATATTTCCCCCCGGCGTCGGCTCAAACCGCCGAGCGGGAGGGCGGGCCGGGGCCGGCCACCCACGAAAAAGCGCCGGGATCGCCGCGGTCGATGCTTCTGTCGGGAGGACGAAGCTCCGGTCGCGGCGACCCCGGCGGGTCCCGGTGTTAAGGAGTTAGAACGCTAATTGAAGATGCTGACACCACCCGGGCCGACCAACAGCCCGACGACGATGAGGACGATGCCCCACAGGATCTGCCGGCGGAACAGCGCGAGGATGCCGGCGACCACGAGTACGACTGCGAGAATCCAGAGAATCAGCTCCATGACCTCTGACTACCCGACTGGCCGATCGGGGAAACCTGGTCGGTGTCGAGTTGATCGCCAACGTGAAAGACGCTGTACGCCTGCTTGATCACCGGGTGCGCGACGTTGCGGACGCGTACGCCACCGGGGGTGGTGCCGCGCTCGGTGCCGGCGTGCGCGTGCCCGTGCACGGCCAGCGCCGTGGGCGCCGAGTCGATCGCCTGGCCCAACTGGTACGACCCCAGGAACGGGTAGATCTCCAACGGTTCGCCGGCCAGCGTGTCCGGCACCGGCGAGTAGTGGGTGAGCGCGACCAGCATGTCGCAGTCCAGCGAGCGCAACGCCGCACCCAGGCGGTCCGCGCTGTCGGTGGTGGTCCGCACGAAGGCCTTCATCTCCGGCTCGCCGAAGTCACTCGCGCACCGCCCGGCGAACCCGCCGCCGAAGCCCTTCACGCCGGCGATGCCGAGCCGGCCACCCGCGCAGTCCAGCACGACGCCGTTGCCCTCCAGCACGGTGATGCCCGCGTCCTCCAGCACCTTGACCACCTGTGGCACCTGGTCACACTGGTGGTCGTGGTTGCCGAGCACGGTCACCACCGGTACGGCCAACCCACCGAACTCCTCCGCCACGCAGCGCGCCTCGGCCTCGGTGCCGTGCCGGGTCAGGTCCCCGGCCAGCAGCAGCACGTCGGCGCACTCCGGCAGCTCCTCCAACGCCGGTCGGAACCGGCCGACCACGTCCTTGTCCAGATGCACGTCGCCCACAGCGGCGATCCGGATCACCATGGAACCTCCCTCAGGGCAGTTGCTCGATCTCCGTGGGTGCCTGGGCGCGGATCACTCCGATGTCGCTGGTGATCGGCACGTCCGGGAAGCGCTCGGACACCCGACGCAGGATCTCCTCCCGCCGGTGCGGGCTCTCCACCTCGCCGTAGAGCACGAGGGCGCGTTCCCGTCGAATCACGGTGATCCCCTGTTCGGCGACGGCGGGGTCCTCGACGAGCAACCGTTGGATCTCCGCTTCGACGTACTCGTCCGGTGGCCCGGCGCCGATGTCGCGATGGTGGGTCACGATGTCCCCTCTCCTGGCTGGGTGCCGGCGGCCGACACCACCTCCAGCCGGTCCAGCAGCACCAGGAACGCCTCGGCGTACGGCGAGTGCTGCGTCTCCTTGCGTACCCGTTCCCAGTCGATCTGCTCCCGCAGCGAGCGGGCCAGCGGCAGGCCGCGGGCGAAGTCGCAGTAGTGCTGGGAGAAGCTGAGCAGTTTGTGCACCATCAACTGGGTGGCGGACAGCACCGGCATGTGAATCGCGTCCACCGGCCGGACGACCGTGTCGGCGAACGTCTCCTCGGTCACCGGCGTCTCGATCGGCCGGTGGATCAGGTCCACCATCCGACCGTCATCGAAGACCTTCACCAGCCAGTCCTCCGGGGGACGCTCGGCGACGAAGCCGGCGGCAACCAGCGCCTCCAGCGCCTGTTCGACGTCGGCCTCCCGGATCAGGAAGTCCACGTCGTGGTCGCTGGAGTGGCCCCCGTGGGCGTAGACGGCGAAGCTGCCGCCCAGGGCGAACGGAATCTCGGACTGCTTGAGCACGGCGGCGACCTTCTTGAGGGTGTGCACAAGACTCTCGTCCCCGCGCTCAGCCATCTGGTTCCTCCGTCGTCGTGTTGGTGGACCGGCGGTTGGGTTTCAAACTCCGGTACCCGGCATACCGGTCGGCCACACCTGCTGGTGACGCGGTCGGGCGTCAACAGGGATGAAGCACCACAAACCACGCGGAGCGCGTGCGTGGGTCGGATAACCTGTGGAGAGTGGCCAGATCATCGGGGATGCGACGACGCAAGGCCCGACTGCGCACCGTCGCCCTGATCGGCATCGACGGTTCGGGCAAGACCACTCAGGCGCACCGGCTGGCCGACGCGCTCACCGCCGCCGGCCGCCCCGCCACCTACCGCCGCAACGCCAGTGGCCGGCGCTGGCTCGGCCGGCTCGCCCACCGCCTCGGCCGGCCGGACGCGCAACGGCTCGTCGGGCGCGACGGCGTGCTGGCCGTGGAGTCGGTGCTGCGCTGGCTCGCCATCGCCATCGCCCTGCTCAGCTGCCTGCTCACCGGCCGGACGGCGGTGATGGACCGCTACTCGGCCTGCCAGTACGCGAGCATCCGGGCGCACGGTGGGCAGCGCTGGGAGCGGCTCGCCCGGGCCGGCTACCGGCTGTTCCCGACGCCGCAGGTGACCTTCCTGCTCGCCGTCGACCCGGCGGAGGCGTACCGGCGCATCGAGGAACGCGGCACCGACCACGAGACGATGGGGTGGCTCACCGCCGCCGACACCGCCTACCGGGCACTGCCCGAATACCCCAGCTTCGTGCTGGTGGACGCGGGCCGCCCGGCCGAGGAGGTGACCGAGCAGATCCAGGCGCACCTGGAGACCTGGCTACCGCCGTCCGCGTCGGCCGGGGACGAGGCCGACCCGGTGGTGGCTCAGGCCCGCCCGTAGACCGGAACGGTGGCCCCACTGGTCGGGGCGGAGTCGGCCGACGCCAGGAACCGGATCACCGGCGCGATCTCCTCCGGGGTCACCCAGCGGGAGTGGTCGGCGTCGGGCTGGGCTGCCCGGTTCGCGGGGGTGTCGATGACGCTGGGCAGCACGGTGTTGCAGCGCACGTGCTGCGACCGGTACTCCACCGCGACCGCGTTGGCGAAGGCCAGCACCGCGGCCTTGGCGGTCGAGTAGCCGGCGGCGCCGCGGAACGGGGCGACCGCCGCGCGGGCCGAGACGCAGACCACAGCGCCGCCCCCGGACGCCACCAGGTGCGGCAGCGCCGCCTGGGTGACCAGGTAGGTCGGCCGCAGGTTGACGGTGAGCATCCGCTCGAACTCCTCGACCGGCGTCTCGTGCACCAGCCCGCCGCTGGCGTACCCCCCGACGAGGTTGACCACCGCGCGCAGCGGCGCCGCCGGTTCGCCGGCGGCCGCCTCGACCGCCCGCGCCGCGCCCGCCGGCTCGCCCAGGTCCGCGACAACCCGGACCAGTCCGGCCGCCGCCGGCTCCGACCCCGGCCGGGCCTTCCGCTCCGGTACGACCACCCGCCAGCCCGCCTCGACGAACGCGGTGACGACCGCCCCGCCCAGCCCGCCGGAACCCCCGGTCACCAAAACGCTGCCCTCTCCCATGAACCCCACGCTAGTGCCCCCCGCGCCCCCCGGCGCCCCTCCGCCCCCTCCGTCGATCATGAAGTTGTTGCCGCGACACGCCGATCTGAGTGGCAACAACTTCATGATCACGGTCTGCCATGGGCAGATTGGCTGGGTCGTTCGGCCCTTGGGGGCGCAGGATCGGCGGATGCGGATCCTCATTCTCGGTGGCACTCGATTCCTTGGCCGGGCCACGGCCACGCTCGCCGTCGAGCAGGGGCACGAGGTGACCTGTGCGGCCCGGGGCGTGTCCGGCGTCGTGCCGGCCGGGGCGCGGTTCGTGGCGGCCGACCGCGATGATCCGGAGGCGCTCGTCCCGCTCGCCGACGCCGGCTTCGACGCCGTGATCGACGTGACCCGCCAGATCAGCCACGCCCGGCACGCGCTCGCCGCGCTCGCCGACCACGTCGGCCACTGGTCGTTCGTCTCGACGATCTCGGTGTACGCGGACCACACCACCCCGGGCCGGACCGCGACGGACACACCCCTGCTGGCACCGGCGCCACCGGACGTGGACGGTCCGATCGGCCCGGACCACCGCTGGTACGGCGAGTGCAAGGTGAGCATCGAGGAACTGGTCCGGGAGGGGATGGGAGAGGACCGCTCGTTCATCTGCCGGGCGGGGCTGATCGTCGGCGCGGAGGACCCGAGCGACCGTTTCCCGTACTGGGTGCGGCGGCTGACGGCCGGTGGCGAGGTGCTGGCACCCGGACGGCCGACCGACCGGGTGCAGTTCGTGGACGTGGCCGATCTGGCGCGCTGGTTGCTGCACGCCGCCGGCACCCGCCTCGGCGGTACGTACGACGGCACCGGTCCGGCGATGTCCCGGGCCGATTTGTTGGCCGGGGTGGCCGCCGGGCTGGGCGTCGCCGACCCGGTCCTGACCTGGGTGGATCAGGAGTTCCTGCGGTCCCACGACGTACGCGAGTGGTCGGGGGAGCGGGCGCTGCCGCTCTGGGTGCGACTGCCGGAGGCCGCTGGCCTGATGGACCGGGACGTTCGACCGGCCCTGGACGCCGGTCTGGCGGTCCGTCCGCTGGTCGACACCGTTCGGGCGACCGCGTCCTGGATGGCCGCACACCCGGACGCCGTCCGGCAGGGTGGACTCGACCCGGCGGATGAGGCGGCGATCCTGGGGAAGTGGCAGGCTGTGCGGGACCGGTGATCCCGGCGATCGAAGTTTCCCCCACCTCGGACAGTCATAGTTGACGCTCACGCCTGCTGAAAGTAAGTTTCATCCGTGGCGAAGAGTGCGAAGATTTCTGCGAGTCACGAGCCCGGTGGGCTGATCGTCCACATCAGCGGGCTGTTGCCGTCGCTGTCGCCCGCCGAGCAGCGGGTCGCCCGGTTGGTGGTCTCCGATCCGGCGGCCGCCGCCCGTCGGACAATCACCGACCTCGCCACCGCAGCCGAGACATCCGAGGCGACAGTCATCCGGTTCTGCCGTTCGGTGGGCATGGACGGCTACCCCCAACTGCGCATCCGCCTCGCCGCCGAGGCCGCCCGCCGGATCGAGCCACCCGACGCCCGAGTGGTCGGCGGTGACATCCCGCCCGGCGCCGACCTCGCCCAGATCATCGCCACCATCGCGTTCAACGACGCCCGGGCCGTCGAGGAGACTGCCGAGCAACTCGACCCGGCCGTCTGCGAGCAGGTGGTCGAGGCGATCAGCGGCGCCGGTCGGATCGACATCTACGGCGCCGGCGCCAGCGGGTTCGTCGCCTCGGACTTCCAGCAGAAGCTGCACCGCATCGGCCGGATCGCCTTCTACTTCCCGGACGTGCACACCGCGCTGACCTCGGCCGCCCTGCTGGGCCGGGGTGACGTGGCGATCGGCATCTCGCACACCGGCACCACCTCCGACGTAATCGAGGTGCTGGAGCAGGCCCGTACCCGCGGTGCCGCGACCGTGGCGCTGACCAACTTCCCGCGCTCGCCGATCACCGACGTGGCCGACTTCGTGTTGACCACGGCGGCCCGGGAGACCACCTACCGTTCCGGTGCGACGGCCAGCCGGCTGGCCCAGCTCACCGTGGTCGACTGCCTCTTCGTCGGGGTGGCCGCCCGCAACCGGGCCCGGGCCCGCAAGGCCCTGGAGGCGACCGCCGAGGCGGTCCAGTCGCACCGGGTGGGTGCCAACCGGAGGCGGGCATGACGGCCGGTGCGGAGATGCCCGCACCGCCCGCTCGCCCGACGGTCCGGGTGGGCGCCCCCACCGAACTGCGTAACCCGCTCAGCGTCGACCTGGACCTGATGTCGACCCGGGACGTGCTCACCGTGATCAACGAGGCGGACCGACGGGTGCCCGCGGCGGTCGCCGCGGTGCTCGACGAGATCGCCACCACCGTCGACCTGGCGGTCGCGGCCCTCCGTGGCGGTCACCGGGTGCACTACTTCGGCGCCGGCACCTCCGGCCGGCTGGGCGTGCTCGACGCGGCCGAGCTGGCCCCCACCTTCAACTCGCCCCGCCACTGGTTCTGCGCGCACCTCGCGGGAGGCCCGGACGCCATGTGGCGGGCCGTGGAGGACGCCGAGGACGATGACCGGGGCGGCGCGGTCGAAGCGGCCAGTTGTGTACGGGGCGGGGACCTGGTGGTCGGTCTGGCGGCCAGCGGACGCACGCCGTACGTCCTCGGGGCGCTTGCGTCAGCTCGCGCCAAGGGCGCATCGACGGTGCTGCTCTGCGCCAATCCGGAGGCGGAGGCCGCCCGGTCGGTCGACGTGTTCATCGGGGTGGACACCGGACCCGAGGTGGTCACCGGGTCGACCCGGATGAAGGCGGGCACGGCACAGAAGTTGGTGCTCAACACGTTCTCGACCGCCGTCATGGTGCGCCTGGGGCGGGTCTACTCGAACCTCATGATCGATATGGTGGCCACCAACGCGAAACTCCGCGGACGAATGATCTCGATTCTGGTCGAGGCCACCGGCTGCTCGGAGGAGATCTCCCGGCAGGCCCTCACCGAGGCCGACGGGGACCTGAAGACGGCGCTCGTCGCGCTCGTCTCGGGCGCCGAGATCGACGCTGCCCGGGCCGCGCTGGCCCGCTCGGCCGATCAGGTGCGCGGCGCCCTCGCCCTGCTCGCCTCCTAGCGCCACCCGCCCCCGGGAAGCGAACGGGGCCTCGGATTGTTCATCTGGCCGGGGGGTAATACCACCCCCGTGGATGAACCGACCGGCCCACCGGTGCGTATCTGGCAGTGACCAGGATCGCATTGTGGTGGTGACCCGGGTCGCTGTGCCCCCGCGGCGGGCGGTGTCGCCATGGTGCGTAACCCGTACGTGGTGCCCAGTGACGAGCCACCCGATGGGGTGCTGACAGCAAACATGGACCGTGCTCTCAGCTACTACTCAGGCATTCGTGACACTTTCGACTCACGACGAGGAATCCCCGACACGTCTCATCTGTTGTGTAGGTGTCAGCACCGATGGGCACAGCAGAAGTTACCAGGGGCTGACAGCTGTGGGGAATGGCAAGGAACCGGGCAACCGGCGCGAGCGAGGGGACCGTGGGCAACGTGGACAAGAACATCGGCATGCGAACCGACGAGGTTGCCGAGGAGCGCGACCTGGTCGGCGTCTACCTGCACGAGATCTCCCGGACGCCACTGCTGGACGCCGCCAAGGAGGTCGACCTCTCCAAGGCGATTGAGGCCGGCCTCTACGCCGAGCACCTGCTCGGTGAGGAAGCCGTTCCCGCCGGTGTCGACCGGGCCGACCTGGAGTGGCTGGTCGTCGAGGGCGAGCGGGCGAAGGACCTCTTCATCCGCGCCAACCTCCGACTGGTCGTGTCGATCGCCCGACGCTACGTGCGCTCGGGGATGCCCATGCTGGACCTGATCCAGGAGGGCAACACCGGCCTCGTCCGGGCGGTCGAGAAGTTCGACTACGAGCGCGGCTACAAGTTCTCCACCTACGCCACCTGGTGGATTCGCCAGGCCATCAGCCGGGCGATCGCCCAACAGGAGCGCACCGTCCGTCTGCCGGTGCACCTGGTGGAGGACGTCAACCGGATGCGCAACGTGGCGCGGCAGCTGACCCGTGAGTTGGGCAGCGACCCGGAGCCGGAGCAGATCGCCACCGCCCTCGGCGTCACCGTCGAGCGGGTGAACGAGCTGCGCCGCTGGTCGCAGGACACCGTTTCGCTGGACACCCCGGTGGGCGACGACGGCGACACGAACCTCGGTGACCTGGTCGCCGACAGTGACGCGCCGTCGCCGGAGGACATCGTCCTCAGCGGGCTGGAGCGGCAGCGCATCGAAGGGCTGCTCAACCACCTCGACGACCGGTCCGCCGGGATCATGCGGGCCCGCTACGGGCTGGAGGACGGTCGGGAGCACTCGCTCACCGAGGTCGCGTCCCGGTTCTCGCTGTCCCGCGAGCGGATCCGGCAGTTGGAGATCCAGGCCCTCGGCCGGCTCCGTGAGCTGGCCCGGGCGGAGGGGCTGCAAGCAGCCTGATCTGCTGGTAACAACGGCGAACGGCCGGCGTCCGATAGGGGGACGCCGGCCGTTCGCCGTTACCGATCGTGGTTAGCGAACCCGGCCGTAACCCTGGATGGACATCATGTTCATGCCCCGCTTGAGCACGTTGCGGCCGGCGCTGGGCGCGTCGATCACCTGGCCGTCGCCCACGTAGAGGGCGACGTGCCCGAGCCCGCTGTAGAAAATCAGGTCACCGGGGCGTAGGTCGCCCCGCCCGATGTGGGAGACGGCGCTCCACTGCATCCGGGTGTTGTGTGGCAGGGACTTCCCGGCCGCCCGCCAGGCCGCCGAGGTCAGCCCGGAACAGTCGTAGCCGTTCGGTCCGTCGGCTGCCCAGACGTACGGCTTGCCGATGGCGCCGAACGCGTAGCGCACCGCCGTCCCGGCAGCGCCGGACACGGCGGGCACGTTCTTGGCCTCGGTCGTCGCCGCCTTGGGCTCGGGTCGCTCGGTCGCGGCCCCGTACGCCTGCCGGCGCAGCTCGTACAGCTTGGCCAGGTCCTGTTCGATTTGCTTCTTACCCTTGGCGAGCTGGCGAGCCTGCGCGGCCTGCCGGGTCAGAGTGGCGTTCAGGCTGGCCTTCTCGTCGAGCAGCCGCTGCTGGTCGGCCGTGAAGCCGGAGATGCGCTCCTGCCGCTGGCGGGTCAACTGCTCGATCGTGCCGAGCCGGTCCAGCAGCGCGGCCGAGCCGCCGGGACGCAACAGGGCGTCCGCGGTGCGCAGGCCGCCACTCTTGTACGCGGTGGAGGCGAGCTCCGCCACGTCGGCCCGGCTCTGCTCGACCTGCTGTTCCAGCGGGCCGATGCGGGTCTGTAATCGGGCCACGGCGGCCTCGTTTGTCTTGATCTCCTCACGCAGTTTGTTGTACGACTCGACGACCCGCTCCAACTCGGCCGAGGACGTCTCGATCCGGCGGGTCAGGTCGGCGGGCGACGGCTCGGCCTGGGCCACCGCCGTCGGGGCGATCAGCGCGGCCGACATGCCGACCAGCGCCACGGTGCGCAGCAGATTTCTCAGGGATGACAAGAGCGAAAGGCCCCTCTCCCACGGCCGTCAGGGGCTGCTGACGCCCTCGACGACACCGGCCGGGGCCATCCGGGCGGACGGCACTGGGCCGGACCGGCTCGCCCAACCTAACCCGGGACGGATGTCGCTCGCAGTTGAAGCAGAGGCGAAAGTTGGAAGAGTTGCGGGTCGTGCCTCTGGGCTGGGTGGCGTCATCGTGACTGATGACACCTCAGAACGAGGGAACATTGTCCTTTTCGCGCAATCCTGACGGATATACGACTTTCGTCGTTCCGGGCGTATGCCGCCGGATTCCTGGCCGGCATAACCGATAAAACCCGAAATGGATGCTGTTTCTCGGCGATGTCACCCGGGCGTGGGGAGCTGTCGGAAGCCGGTAAATGCCCAGGTCGACTGGCGGTGCCGCAACACAATGAGGGCCGGAGCCGGGAATCCCGTCGACAGGTGGCGATGACTGCCACCGACGGGCCCACTCGGCCAACCGTCCCCCGCGGGAGGAACCGTGAATCGTGAAGGCGCACAGACGCGACCGCCGCGAACGGTGCCGGGTGCCCGGTCGACCCTGCTGTACGCGCGGCCCGGCATCATCGTGACCGTCGACCGGTTCACCGTCGGTCGGAACAGCTACCGGGTCGCCGACCTGACCCATCTGCGTACCACCCGAGGCCCGCACGACCGGATCGCCGTCCGGGCCGTCGTCATCACCGCCAGCATGCTCGGCGGTGTCGGGGTGCTCCTCGGCTTCACCGGCGGTCTGCAACGCCTCACCGCCGAGGCGTACCTCATCCTCGGCGCGGTGTTCCTGCTCCCGGCCGCCCTCGCCCTGGTGGGAGATCGCTGGCGCCCACCGCCGCACGAGCTGTGGGGGTGGTACCGAGGGTCGGAGTTGCTGCTGTTCAGCGCTGACGACGAACGGCAGTTCGGCCAGGTCACCCGGGCCCTGCTGCGGGCCCGGGAGGTCAACCGCTACGGCAGTTGGGTCGACCCGCTCGCCTCGGCGGACCCATGGCGGCCCCACCGCTGACGCACGGGGCGGCGGGCCGGCGCCGGGGCGGCGTCGGCCCACGGCCGTTCGGCAAGCTCAGCTAGCTACCGGCTCCGGAGCCCGTTCCTCCTGCGGCGCGGCCACCCAGGCGCTGACCCGGCGCTCGGCGTAGAACGAGACGAACGGCACGGTGCCGGCCAGCATCACCAGCAGCATCCGCTTCAGCGGCCAGTCGGCGCGGCGGCTCAGGTCGAACGCGGCCACCAGATAGATCATGTAGAGGAAGCCGTGCGCCGGCCCCACCGTCTCGACCACGACCGGGTTGTCGAACGCGTACTTCAGGGGCATACCGATCACGACCAGCAGGATCAGCACCACGCCCACGATCCAGGCGATCACGCGGTACCGGGTAAGGGCAGCGCCCACCTTCGTCCGTCCTTCCGAGCCCGGCTCAGCCGGGATAGTCACCGGGCCGAGCACCCGGATTGGCGTTCAACCATGACAGGTAGTGGTTGTAGGCGGCCAGATCGGTGTCCTCGACGACATCGCCGGTGGCCGGCACCCGGGACACCCGCACCGGTCGGCGTACCACCGGTCGGGACCCGGCGGTGACCACCGGCGCCGGCTCGACGGCCGGATCCGCCGGCGGCGCGTCAGCCTCCTCCGCCCTGCGGCGGGCCAGCTTCACCTCACGCCACCACACGTAGACCACGAAGCCGGCGAAGATCGGCCACTCGACCGCGTACCCCCAGCTCAGGCTGTTGCCGGCGGTGGCCCGGCTGATCTGCCACCAGCCCAGCCCGAGGAAGCCCACAACCAGCACGACCATGGCCACGTGGCGCGCGATCCACGCCGGGGTCCAGAGCCGCCTCATGGCATCGAGGGTACCGGGGCCGCCGCCGGTCTCCGACACCGTGTCGTAGTTGTCGCCTCGCCGGCATGGTTTGGCAGCACCACGCCTGGGCAATCGTCTAGACGCCAGCCCAAACGAGATCAAGGGGGGCGATCATGACCGGATCGGTACGTGAGGACGACTTCGCGTCCGGCGGCAGCGCGGATATGAGCCCGGAGCAGCGGGTGCCCGAGTGGGGCGGCGACCAGGTCGCCGACCCGGCCGGCGCTCCCGGTCTCGACGGCGATCTGCTCGGCATCGACCCGACGGAGCTGACCGACGAGGACCTGATCCGCGAGATGCACAGCCTGCACCGCACCCGCCTGGACACCCTGCGGCACGCGGCGGACTCCGCGCTCGCCAACCACCTGCGGCGTACGGCCGAGCTGGAGACCGAGTACCTGGCCCGCCACCCGGGTCGCGAGGTCGATCCCAGCCGCCTGCGGGACGCCTGATGCCGGCGCGGGCCGTGCGCGGCATGTCCGCGCCACCCGAGGTGGTCTTCAATACGGCCACCGACCCCGACCGGGCCTCGGCCTGGCTGCCGGAGCCGCTGCGGGGCGACGGCAGCCCCGCTGCGGAGATCAGTGGTGAGGAGCTGCGAGCCCGGTGGGGCGACGGCGACGCCGACGACTGGTCCGCCGAGATCCGGGTCGAGCCGGCGGATTCCGGCGGCGCCCGGATCCAGCTCGACCTGGCCGACGGGTCCGGCGGGCCCGGCCCGGACCAGTTGGCCGACGAGGCGCTCACCAACCTGGCACGCGAGGTCGCCGACAACCTCCAGGCCGGCTGAGCCGCCCGCGCGGGACGCCGTTCGCGTTTCCACACCACCACGACATGTGAGGAGATCGGGTGAGCGACACTGGCCTGCGGCAGAAGGCGGCCCGGCTGCGCCGGGCGTACGCGCCGCACGAGCACCGGCCGCTCGGCGGCTACCTGGTGGCGATGGGTGCCTACGCCGGGGTGACCGGGGCTATCGCCGGTCTGGTCAAGGCGACCGGTCGGCCGGTGCCGGAGCGTCCCGCCCCGTCCGACGTGGTGCTGCTCTCCATCGCCACGCACAAGCTGAGCCGGTTGCTGTCCAAGGACGCGGTGACCAGCCCGCTGCGAGCGCCGTTCACCCGCTACGACCGGCCGATCGGCAGCGGCGAGGTGATGGAGCAGGTCCGCGACTCGGGCAGCCCGACCCGGCACGCCATCGGCGAGTTGCTGAGCTGCCCGTTCTGCCTGGCGGTCTGGGTGGCCACCGGGCTGACCGGTGGTCTGGTGCTCGCGCCCCGGCTCACCCGCCTGGTGGCCACCGCGCTCACGGCGGTCGCCGCGTCCGACTTCCTCCAGATGGCGTACGCGACGGCGCAGCAGGCCGCCGAGGGTGGGCACGACGACGACTGACGAGCAGGACACGCGAAGGGGGGCCGGCTGACGCCGGCCCCCCTTTTCTCGTACGCCTCAGCGCTGCATGCCGGACCAACCGTGCGGCGACTCCGGCTCCCGCTCGTCCTCGTCCGCCCCGGTGATGATGTCCCGATCCACCGCCGTACGGTCGTGCTCGTTGGCGAAGTCCGGCTCGGGCGTGGTGTCCCTGCCCTTCGGGGGCTGACCCAGCGCCGGCACCTTCTCGTCGTGGTCCTCGTGGTGCGTCATGTCGGTGTCCCTCCTGCGGTCATTCACGCGATGGTGCCGCCCAGGTCGCTCACCCGATGGAACCGCCCAGCAGGTCGCTGGCCTCGTCCACCGAGTACTCGCCCTCGGGAAGCGCGTCGATGCGGGCGAGCAGGTCCGGCGGGAGTTCGGCGGCCACCGCCCGGCGATAGATCTGCGCCTGGGTGACCCGCTCCTGCGCCCGGTAGATGTCGTCGAGCAGGTCGTCGAGGGCCTGGGTGTCCGGCTCGCCGGACACGGATGCGTCGTCGGTCACCTCGATCAGCTACCCGGGGCGGAATCGGTCAAACGTCACCCCAGTCGGCCCACGTACCCACGGCGCCGCCTGCTCACCAGGGCAGTTCCCCTGCCTCGTCCTGGAAGGTCCCGGTGGGTCCGCCGGGGCCCAGGGTCGCCAGGCGCACGACGTTCCGGGCGCTCTCCGCTACTGGTCGTCCGATGCCGAAGGCGGCGGTCATGTCGGTGGCCGTGGTGCCCGGTTCGAGGGCGTTGAACTTGATGCCCGGCTGGGACTTGGCGTACTGCACGGTCAGCATGGTGGCCGCGGACTTGGACGCCGAATACAGCGCGACCGGTAGACCGAACTCCGGCCGCTCGGGGTTGGTCACCGCCCAGAACGATCCGGCGCTGCTCGAAATGGTGACGACGTTGGGATTGGCTGACCTGCGGAGCAGGGGCAGCGCCGCCTCCGTGACGCGCACGATTCCCACCGCGTTCGTGTCGAAGGAGCGCAGGGCTGCCGGGCCGTCGAGTCCGGTCTCCAGAATGCCCGCGTTGTGCACCAGGACGTCGAGTCGGCCCTCGGCCGCGTCGATCGTCGCCAGTGCGCTGCGCACAGAGGCATCGTCGGTCACGTCGAGCTGGACGAACCGCGATCCGAGCGCCGCCGCGGCTTTCTCACCCCGCTCGACATCACGCGCGCCGATGTAGACCTCGTGCCCCAACTCCAGAAGCTGTCTGGCGGTCTCGAAGCCAATGCCCTTGTTGGCCCCGGTGATCAGTGTGACGGTCATGTCCCGAACGCTAGCCACGGCAGGTCGACGTACCCGGAGCCCTCTTGAGACGGGGGTCTGACAGGACCCCCTCTGATCGCTCGAAAGTGCGATCGGCACCGTTTCAGGTCCTGGCGAGCTGGCCCGCCTTTGGCTCGCGGATGGCGGAGAGGCCGGCGGAGGCAAGGAGCGTCAGCTTCTCCGCGTCACTGGACCCGGCGTCGGCGTGGTACACGACGAGCATCAGGCCCTCCGCTCCGGCGATGCTCAGCCGTTCGCGGTTGAGGGTCAGCTCCCCGACCTGCGGGTGATTGAGCCGAATCGGCGTCCCGCGCTGTCCGCGTACCTCGTGGCGTGCCCAGAGCTGGCGGAACCGGGCACTCGCCAACGAGAGTTCTCCGGTGAGTTCGATGAACCGGGGGTCGTCGATGTCGGTGCCCACGGCCTGTCGCAGGTTCGCGACGAAGCACTCCGTCATGTTTTCCCATTCCGGATGCAGTGCCTGCTCGGCCGGGTTCAGGAACAGGTCCCTGAGTTGGTTGCCCCCCTCGGCGAGGCCTGGAGAGAGAGCCTGGGCGAGCCTGTTCGAGGCCAGGATGTCGAAGTACCGGCCCTCGATGAAAGCGGGCTGAACGAGGGAGCCCAGAAGCTTGAGCGCACCGGCCGGAACGGCTTCCCTGGGCGGTCGGCGTCTGCGCTTTCGAGTGGAGCCCGTGACAAGCGTCAGCAGGTAGGCCAGGTGCTCCTCGTCGAGCTGCAGTACGCGTGCGATGGACTCGAGCACCTGCACGGACGGGTTGCGGTCACGCCCCCGTTCCAAGCGCAGGTAGTAGTCCGCGCTCAGGCCGGCGAGCATGGCGACCTCCTCACGCCGCAGGCCTGGCACGCGTCGTACGCCCCCGTGCGGGATGCCGGCCTGCTGCGGTGTCACCAGCGCTCGGCGAGCACTCAGAAAAGCGCCAAGCTCGTTCGACATCTCACCCACAAATCGATCGTATGACCGGGCCGGACGGTTAGCGGGGGTCCTGTCGCACCCCCGGCTCCCCGCTGCTGGCCCGCCTACCGACAGCGCCGCCCCCGACCTTGTGAGTCGGGGGCGGCGCTGGTGTCGGTGTGCAGGTCGCCTCTCGGCGAGTGGCACTACGCGGCTCCAGCCGGACGGTATTCCGCGAAGGCTATTTAGGTGAGGCCCGGGGACACTGGACACACCGACACCCCTGTCAACGAGCCGACCCCCGCTCGTGTTCCGTCGGCCGCGGTGTCGGCGGTCACACCGTCGTGGGCAGGGTGGCCCGACGGGCCCGGACGGCCGAGGCGAGGTGGTCGAGCACCTCGGCGGTGTCGTCCCAACCGAGGCAGGCGTCGGTGACCGACCGGCCGTACTCCAGCTCCCGGGTCGGGTCGAGCTCCTGCCGGCCGGGCAGCAGGAACGACTCCAACATCACGCCGGTGATGCCACGCTGGCCGGCGGCGAGTTGGGCGGCCACGTCCGCGGCGACCAGCGGCTGGTTGCGGTGGTCCTTGCCGCTGTTGGCGTGACTGGCATCGATCACCAGCCGCTCCGGCAGGTCGGCCGCGCGGAGCAGGTCGAGCGCGCCGGCGACCGACTCGGCGTCGTAGTTGGGCCGGCCGCCCCCGCCGCGCAGCACCAGGTGCCCGTCGGTGTTGCCCCGGGTGTGCATGATCGCCGGGGTGCCGGAGAAGTCGATGCCGGGGAAGACGTGCGGCACCCCGGCGGCGCGAATCGCGTCCACGGCCGTGCCGATGCTGCCGTCCGGTCGGTTCTTCATGCCGATCGGCATGGACAGGCCGGAGGCGAGTTGGCGGTGCACCTGGCTCTCCACGGTGCGGGCACCGATCGCGCCCCAGCCCACGGTGTCCGCGATGTACTGCGGGGTGATCGGGTCGAGGAACTCGCAACCCACCGGCAGACCGAGGCGGAGCACGTCGAGCAGCAGCGCCCGGGCCAGCCGCAGACCGGTGTTGACGTCCCCGCTGCCGTCCAGGCCGGGGTCGTTGATCAGGCCCTTCCAGCCGACGGTGGAACGTGGCTTCTCGAAGTAGACCCGCATGACGATCAGCAGGTCGTCGGCGAGCCGGTCGGCCGCAGTCCGCAGGCGCTGCGCGTAGTCGAGGGCGGCGGCCGGATCATGCACCGAGCACGGGCCGACCACCACCAGCAGGCGGTCGTCCTCGCGGTCCAGCACGCGACCGACCGCGCGGCGGCCGGTCAACACGGCCGCCGCGAGCGGGGCGTCCAGGGGCAACTCGTGGTGCAGCAGGGCGGGCGTGGTCAGCGGTACGACACGGTCGATCCGCTGATCGCTGACCCGATCGGTCTCCGGGGTCGTCACGGTGGGCATCCTTCCGCCGACCGTGCCCGGGGCCGGTACCCGGGACGAGCCGGCTGCTCGTACGCAAAAGGGCAGGAACGACAGCTCCTGCCCAGCCGGCTCGATCCGTGGTGACGTCAGTTCATGGTGAAGTCACCGGCGTGCGAGCCGGCTGCCTAAACCATCGATAGGAACGCGTCACCGGGCCAGCGTACCCGACCGGGCGCGGTGACCCGGTCTGTCGTCCCAAGATGCGGGGCGAAGATCGCGTGCCGCGGGTGCGGTCGGGGTAACAGGGGTGCCATGACACACGAGCAGAGCGATCAGGACCGGGTGGAGTCCCGGGCGCACCACCTCCTGCCCGAGGAGACGGCGGTGGGCAGCGACGACCCGGAGGCGCAGGCCGAGGCCATCCTCGCCGACTCGGACATCCGCGAGGCGGACCAGAACGCCGCGCCGGACACGGTGCTGGAACGGCGTACCTCGGATCAGACCGTGGTCGCGGTCGAACCGCCGGACTGAGCGGTCGCCCCGCGCGCCCGGCGCGACCCCTGGTAGGTCTGGTCCCGCAGCCAGGCCAGCGGACCTGCCATCCGCAGTTCGGGTGGCAGGTTGCGCACCGGGTCGAAGGCGAGCGCGGCGTCCTCCTGCGCGTTGAGTTGGGCACCGAGGCTGACCTGCCCGACCAGCCGCCACGGCCCGACGGCCGACGCGACCGCGAGCACCAGGCGCGGGGTGTCCGTCCGGGTCGCGGCGGCCGCCGCGGCCAGGCTGCGACCGAGGTCGACCGAGTCGGGGTCGGCCAGCGCCGCCAGCCAGAGGCGGTGCCGACCCGCCCGGTAGTAGGTAATGGTGCTGTACGTGCCGGTGAAGCGGCGTCGGGGCAGCGGCAGGTTCCGCAGCACCGGGGCCGCGCCGCTGGAGCTGACCAACAGGTCGAACGGCCGGCCGCCGTCGCGGTGCAAGCGCAGGGCGAGGCCCAGCACGTCGGGCCAACTGCCCGGCGTGGGCGTTCCCTTGGAGAGCCGGACGGTGGTCCGGTACCGGCCGGGGTGGTCCAGCAGAGCGACCCCGGTGGGCGGTCCGGGCGTACCCCAGATCACCGTCTCGCCGACGAACGAGCGACCGGCCGGATGCAGCAACCGGCCGCGGCGCAGTCGGCCGAGTGCGGCGCTGGCGCGTTCGACGGCGGTGGCGGCCCGGCCGGCGGACCGGGACGGAGGCGGGGTGACTGTCATTCCTTCCCGGTACCCAGTGCGGCGGCCCCGATGCGGCCCTGGTCGGCTCGCCGACCGACCGCACGTCACCTTTCCGCCCCCGAGATCGGATAGCGTCGGGGCATGCCCGACAGCGGTTACCCCTGGCCCATTCAGACGTCCCGACTGGACAACGGCCTGCGCGTGGTGGTGAGCGAGGATCGCACCGCGCCCGCCGTGGCCGTCAACCTCTGGTACGACGTCGGCTCCCGGCACGAGCCGGCCGGGCAGACCGGTTTCGCCCACCTCTTCGAGCACCTGATGTTCGAGGGCTCGGTGAACGTGGCGAAGACCGAGCACATGAAGCTGATCCAGGGCTCCGGCGGCTCGCTCAACGCCACCACCAACCCGGACCGGACCAACTACTTCGAGACGGTCCCGGCCGAGCACCTCGAGCTGGCGCTCTGGTTGGAGGCCGACCGGATGGGCGGCCTGGTCCCCGCCCTCACCCAGGAGACGCTGGACAACCAGCGGGACGTGGTCAAGAACGAGCGCCGGCAGCGCTACGAGAACGTGCCGTACGGCGATGCCTGGCTGCGGTTGCTGCCGCTGCTCTATCCGCCGGGGCACCCCTACCACCACGCGACGATCGGCTCGATGGCCGACCTGAACGCCGCCGACCTCGCCACCTTCCAGGCGTTCCACCAGACCTACTACGCGCCGAACAACGCGGTGCTCACCGTGGTCGGCGACGCCACCGCCTCCGACGTGTTCGCGCTCGCCGACAAGTACTTCGGCGCGCTGCCCGCCCGCGACGACATCCCCCCGGCACCGGACGGCCGCAACGTCCCCGCCACCGGGCAGACGGCCGTCGAGTCGGTGAGCGCCGACGTGCCGGCGCCGCGGGTGTACATCGCCCACCGCAGCTACCCGTTCGGCAGCCCCGGGTACAACGTGATCACCGTGCTCGCCACAGTCCTCGGCAGCGGCCGGGGCAGCCGGCTCTACCAGCGCCTCGCCGACGGCGAGAGGATCGCGCAACCGGACCTCGTCGGGGCGTACGGGGTGGACCTCGCCCACGCCCCGGCACCGCTGATCGCCACCGCCACCGCCCGCCCGGGAGTGAGCGCCGAGCGGCTGGCCGAAGGGCTGGCCGATGTCGTCGACGAGCTGGCCACCGTGCCGGTCACCACCGCCGAGCTGGATCGGGCCAAGGCGTTGCTCAGCACCGGGTGGTGGCGTCAGCTGTCCACGGTCGACGGCCGCGCGGACCTGCTCGGCCGGTACGCCACCCAGTTCGGCGACCCGGCCCGCATCGCCGACCAGTTGCCGGCCCTGCTCGCGGTCACCGCCGAGCAGATCGCCGAGGCCGCCGCCGACGTGCTCGCCACCGACCGGGTGACCCTGACCTACCTGCCCGAGGAGACCTCATGACGCTGATCGCCGACCGTCCCGGCCCGGGCGCGGCCCGCCCGTACCGGTTCCCGCCGGTGGTCCGCCGCGCCGTGGCCGGTGGTCAGGTCGTCGCCGCGCACCTGCCGGGGCAGAACCTCGCCGTGGCGCTGCTGCTGCTCGACGTGGGCGCGGGCCAGGAGCCGGTCGGCAAGGAGGGCCTCTCCGGTGTGCTGGCCAAGGCGTTGGAGGAGGGGACCGCACAGCGCGACGCCGCCGCGTACGCGCTCGCCGTCGAAGGGCTCGGCACCGCGTTGTCGACCGGTCTGGACTGGGACTCGTTCCAGGCCAGCGTGGTGATCCCGGTGGACCGGCTGAGTGCCGCCGTGGAGCTGCTCGCCGAGGCGGTCCGGACGCCCAAACTCGACCCCGCCGACGTACGCCGGGTCCGCGACGACGAGGCGACCGCGCTGCGGATGGACTGGGCCAATCCCGGCCCGCGTGCCGACGCCGCGCTGCGCGCGGAGCTGTTCGGCGCGCAGAACCGCTGGGGGCGGCCCATGCACGGCGACCCGGAGTCGGTCGCCGGGTTGGACGTGGAGGACGTGACCGTCTTCCACTCCGAGTGGTTCCTGCGCCCCGGCACCCTGATCGTCGCCGGTGACCTGGACCGGATCGACCTGGACGCGCTGGCCGCCGCCGCGTTCGCCGGCACCGGTGGTGGCCCCGCCGAGCGGGGCGGCCCCATCGAGGTGCCGCTGCACAGCGGTCGGCGGATCATCCTGGTGGACCGACCCGGCTCGGTGCAGTCCACGCTGCGGCTGGGCCACCCGTCACCCCACCGGGCGCACCCCGACCACGTGCCGATGACGCTCGCCGGCACGGTGCTCGGCGGGGCGTTCACGTCCCGACTCAACCACCTGCTGCGCGAGGTGCACGGCTACACCTACGGCATCCGGGGTGACTTCGCCGCGTCCCGGCGGTTCGGTCGGTTCGCGGTCAGCTCCGGCGTGCAGACGGCAGTCACCGCGCCGGCCCTGGTCGAGGCGGTCGGCGAGATCACCCGTACCCAGGCCAACGGGGTGACCGAGGACGAGCTGGAGGTGGCCCGCTCCTGGCGGGCCGGGCAGCTCTCGGTCGAGTTGCAGAGCCCCCGGGCGATCGCCTCCGCGCTGACCACCCTGGTGGTGCACGACCTGCCGGACGACTACCACGCGCGGTTGCGTGAGTCGCTGCTCTCCGCCGACGTGGAGCAGGTCTCCGCGGCGGCAGCCACCCACCTGCACCCGGAAGCCCTCACCCTGGTCATCGAGGGCGACGCCGCAGCAATCCGCGCAGACCTGGAGTCCACCGCCCTAGGAACCCTCCTGCCCTAACTCCTCCTCCCTCCCATCACGGCTCTCGCGCTACCTGTCGTGCCGTTGATCATGAAGTTGTTGTCACTCGCCACGGGGTGTCGCGGCAATAACCTCATGATCGACGGGAGAGGGGTGGGGGAGTTGGGGTCGGGGGAAGGGGGGTGGGGTGTGGGGTGGGGTGTGAGGTGGGACCCGGGGGGTGGGAAAGGGGTCCCGGTTTCGGGGGTGGGGTCGGTAGCCTCGCGGGCATGAGGATCGGCATTGTGGGGGCCACCGGCCAGGTCGGTGGCGTGATGCGGCAGGTGCTGGCGGAGCGGGAGTTCCCAGCGGAGCAGGTGCGGTTGTTCGCCTCGGCGCGGTCCGCCGGGCGGGCGCTGCCGTGGCGCGACGGCGAGGTGACCGTCGAGGACGCCGCGACCGCGGACTATTCCGAGCTGGACATCGTGCTCTTTTCCGCCGGTAAGGGCACCGCCCGGGAGTTGGCACCCCGGGTCGCCGAGGCTGGCGCCGTGGTGATCGACAACTCGTCGGCGTTCCGGATGGACCCGCAGGTGCCGCTGGTGGTCGCCGAGGTCAACCCGCACGCCGCCCTGGACCGGCCCAAGGGCATCATCGCCAACCCCAACTGCACCACGATGGCCGCGATGCCGGTGCTGCGTCCGCTGCACGCCGAGGCTGGCCTGGTCGGCCTGGTCGTCTCCACGTACCAGGCGGTCTCTGGCGCCGGGCTGGCCGGCGTCGCCGAGCTGGACGAGCAGGTCCGCAAGGTGGCCGAGCACGCGGCCGGGCTGGCCTTCGACGGGTCGGCCGTGGAGTTCCCCGCGCCGCGCTCGTTCGCCCAGCCGATCGCCTTCAACGTCCTCCCGCTGGCCGGTTCGATCGTCGACGACGGCTCGTTCGAGACCGACGAGGAGCAGAAGCTCCGCAACGAGAGCCGCAAGATCCTGGAGATCCCCGACCTGAAGGTCTCCGGCACCTGCGTCCGGGTGCCGGTCTTCACCGGGCACTCGCTCCAGATCAACGCCCGGTTCGCCCGGCCGCTCACCCCGCAACGCGCCCACGAACTGCTGGCCGACGCGCCCGGGGTGGCACTGACCGACGTCCCGACGCCGTTGCAGGCCGCCGGTCAGGACCCGACCTACGTGGGTCGGATCCGCGCCGACGAGACCGCGGAGTACGGGCTGGCCCTGTTCTGCTCCAACGACAACCTGCGCAAGGGCGCCGCGCTGAACGCGGTGCAACTCGCCGAGCTGGTCGCCGCCGAACGCCGCTGACCGGCGTGGTCGCCAGCACACCGAGCGCTCGCCGAGCCCTCGCCGTCCGTCGGCGGGGGCTCGGTGCCGTTCCGGGCGGTCGCCCTGCCGTTCCGGGTCGCCCTGCTGTTCCGGGTGGTGGCCCGCGGCGGCCGGCAGGTCGTGCTTGGATGGGTCGGAGACGATCGTCCAACCTGGAGGACACCATGCCGGATGACCGCACCCAGCAGGCGTTGACCGATCTGGTGGCCGGCCACTCGATGGGCGTGCTCGCCACCATCAAGCGGGACGGCCGTCCGCAGCTGTCCACGGTGCTCTACTCCTTCGACCGGGACGCGGGCGTGATCCGGGTCTCGGTCACCGACGGCCGCGCCAAGACCGCCAACCTGCGCCGCGACCCGCGGGCCAGCTTCCACGTCAGCAGCGAGGACGGCTGGGCGTACGCGGTGGTCGAGGGTCGCGCCGAACTGACCCCGCCGGCCAGTGAACTCGGCGACGAGACCGTCGAGGAGTTGGTGGCGCTCTACCGGGGGCTGAGCGGCGAACACCCCGACTGGGACGAGTACCGCCAGGCCATGGTCGACGAGGGGCGGATCGTGCTGCGCCTGCACGTCGAGCGGCTCTACGGGATGCCGCCCCGGGGCTGACGCCAGCGCCGCCGACGCGTGCCGCCCGTGGGCGGGTGTGCCGCTCCGTCGACGGGTATACCGCCCTGCTTCACCGTTGTGGGACATCGGGGAGGGCGTGGGGATGGGCGAGGGCACGAGCAACGACGGGACCCTTCCCGGCGGCCCGCCCCTGCGGCGGGAAACCTCCCGACTGCTGTCGTTCAGCGACGGGGTCTTTGCCATCATCATCACGCTGCTGGTGCTCGACCTCCAGCCTCCCCGGGTCGGCCGCGGTCAGCTGCTGCACGCACTGGTCGAGCAGTGGCCCGCGTACCTCGCCTATGTCACGTCGTACGTGTACGTGGCGGTGAGTTGGCTGAACCACCGAGCCGCCTTCAACCGGGTGCAGAGCAGCGGGAAGGCCCTCCAGTGGTACAACCTCGCGGTGCTGTTCAGCACCGCGCTGCTGCCGTTCGCCACCTCGGTCATCTCACAGGCCATGCGGGAGGGCGACCGGGCGGACCAGCGGACCGGCGTGGTCGTCTACGGTCTGGTCGGCGTGCTGGTCACGGTGAGCTGGCTGGGGCTGTACCACTACCTCGCCCGGCATCACGATCTGCTGGACCAGGCGGTGCCGCGTCGGTTCTTCCCGGCCGAACGGGCACGGGCCGCGATCGGCCTCGGGGGGTACGCGCTGGCGATCCTCGTCGGATTCCTGGCCAGCCCGCTGTTCGCGCTGGTGATCTTCCTGTTGTTGCCGGCGTTCTTCAGCCTTACCAGTAGCGGTCTGTACGAGCTACGACGCCTGCGGCACCCACGCGGATAGGCCGGGGCCGTGGGCGTTACCCCCTCCCGGGCTGCGGGTAGACGGGGCGTGCCGACACCGAGAGGGGAGCACCATGACAACGGTCGGAGAGTTCATGACGACCCGGTTGGTGACGATGGACGGCAATGACACGCTCATCTCAGCCGCGCAGGAAATGCGTGACAGCGCGATTGGCGATGTGGTGGTGACCGACGGCGACAGTGTGGTCGGCATCGTCACGGACCGGGACATCACGGTCCGAGGTGTCGCGGAGAACATGGACCCGGGCTCGACCCGGTTGAACCAGATCACCACTCGCGACGTGATCACGGTGAGTCAGAACGACGATGTCGTGGCCGCCGCGGACCTGATGCGGACGTACGCCGTACGCCGACTTCCGGTGATCGACGACGGGCGCCTGGTCGGCCTGATTTCGATGGGTGACCTCGCGGTCGAGCGCGAACCGCAGTCGGTCCTGGCCGACATCAGCGCCGACGACCCGAACAACTGACCGTCCGCCGCGGGCACGCGCCGGCCCTCCCCTTGGGGAGGGCCGGCGCTGTGGCATCCCCACCCCTCCAATCCCCGGGTGATCAAGAGGTTCGCGTCACGACACGCCGGAGGCGATGACGCAAAGCTCTTGATCACCGGCGCGGGGCAGGGGGTGGGGCGGGGCGGCGGCGGGGACCGCTCACCCGATTTGGGCGAGGTTGGTCGGGGGAGCGGCGGGGACCCGTGCGGGGACGTGCAACGCCGGCCGTCCGCGCGACGCGAGCGCGGTGGGTGGGATCCCCGGCCCGGCAACTGGGAGGAGTGGACCCGATGGTGGACGCGACCACGAGGTTCTTCGAGGACCTGGACCGGCGGGGGTATGAACCCCTGCTGGCCAAGACCTCCGGGACACTGCGGATCGACCTGCACGAGGGGGCGCAGACCCGGCACTGGCTGCTGAGGATCGATCACGGCCGGCTGAACGTCAGTCAGGAGGACCGGGAGGCCGACACGGTGATCGGCGCGAGCCCGGTCCTCTTCGACGACATCGCCTCGGGGCGCGAGCACGGCCTGGCCGCGCTGTTGCGGGGGGACATGACGGTGACGGGCGACGCTCGTCTCGTCGTCCAGGTGGAGCGGATCTTCCCGGGTTCCCCGGACGCCCGTGGGCCGCGCCGGCGTTTCGCCGGGGAGGTGCAGCACTGATGGGGCAGAGCAACACGATCCGGATCCTGGACGGCAACACCTTCGTCGTCTGCGAGGACACCGGTGACATCGAGGCGACGCCGACCGAGCCCACCGGGCTCTTCTCCATCGACACCCGGTTCCTGTCGACCTGGGTGCTGACCGTCAACGGGGAGCGACTCAACTCGCTCTCCTTCGACGACCTGCAGTACTTCGAGTCGCGGTTCTTCCTGGTCCCGGGGATGGCCACGCACTACGTGGACGCGAAGCTGTCGATCATCCGGGAGCGCGCGGTGGGCGGCAGCTTCTGTGAGCAGCTGACCATCCTCAACCACGACGAGAAGCCGGTCGACCTGGAAGTCCGGATGGACGCGGCGTCGGACTTCGCCGACCTGTTCCAGGTCAAGGACGAGATCCTCAACAAGAAGGGCGAGATCTACACCGAGGTGGAGTCGGACCGGCTGCGGTTGGGGTACCGGCGGGGAAACTTCCGGCGGGAGACAGTCATCTCGTCGTCGATGTCGGCCCGGTACGACAGCAAGGGCTTCGCGTACACCGTCCACCTGGAGCCCAACGAGCAGTGGAATGCCTCGATCGACGTCCAGACCCACGCGGTCGGGCCCGGCGGCCGGGACCTGCGTTTCGGGCTACGCACACACGGCACGGAGCGGCTCGCCCTCCAGCACGACCTGGAGAAGTGGATCGCCGACGCACCCAAGGTCAACAGTGAGCACGGCCGGGTGGCCAGCACGTACCGGCGCAGCCTGATCGACCTGGCGGCGCTGCGCTTCTCGCCGCTGTCGCTGGGCGGCGCCACCCTGCCGGCCGCCGGCCTGCCCTGGTTCATGACCATGTTCGGTCGAGACAGCATCCTCACCTGCCTGCAGACACTGCCGTTCACCCCGCAGTTGTCGAAGACGACGCTGCGCATCCTGGCGTCCCTGCAGGGCAGCCGGTTCGACGACTTCCGGGACGAGGACCCGGGCCGCATCCTGCACGAGATGCGCTACGGCGAGACCGCGGCCTTCGAGGAGCAGCCACACTCGCCGTACTACGGCTCGGTGGACGCGACGCCGTTGTTCATCGTGCTGCTCGACGAGTACGAGCGGTGGAGCGGGGACGTCGCGCTGGTCAAGGAGTTGGAGCAGGAGACCCGGGCTGCGCTGAGGTGGATCGACAACTACGCCGACCTCGTCGGCAACGGCTACATCTGGTACGAGCGACGCAACACCGACACCGGCCTGGAAAATCAGTGCTGGAAGGACTCCTGGGACTCGATCTCCTACTCCGACGGCACGCTGCCGCCGTTCCCAAGGGCCACCTGTGAGGTGCAGGGGTACGCGTACGACGCGAAGGTCCGCGCGGCGCGGTTGGCGCGCGAGTTCTGGGGTGACCCGGAGTTCGCCAACCAGTTGGAGCGGGAGGCGGCAGAGCTGAAGGAACGGTTCAACCGGGACTGGTGGGTGGAGGACGGCGAGTACTTCGCCCTCGCCCTGGACCCGGACGGCCGCCAGTGCGACATCCTCAGCTCCAACATCGGCCACCTGCTGTGGAGCGGGATCGTCGCCCCCGAGCGGGCGGAGAAGCTCGCCGCGCACCTGGTCGGGCCGCGGCTCTTCTCCGGCTGGGGGGTCCGCACGCTCGCCGAGGGGGAGACGCGGTACAACCCCATCGGCTACCACAACGGCACGATCTGGCCGTTCGACAACTCGTTCATCGCCTGGGGTCTGCGCCGCTACGGCTTCGCCGAGGAGGCCGCGACCATCGCCAACGGCATCCTGGACGCGGCCACGTACTTCGACGGCCGGTTGCCGGAGGCGTTCGGCGGCTACCCGCGGGAGCTGACCAAGTTCCCGGTGGAGTACCCGACGGCGTGTAGCCCGCAGGCCTGGTCGACGGGCACGCCGCTGCTGCTGCTGCGCACCATGCTCGGTCTGGAGCCGCACGAGGGTCACCTGGCGGTCGAGCCACGGCTGCCGGTGGGCATGGGTCGCATCGAGGTGCTGGACATCCCGGGTCGCTGGGGCCGGGTGGACGCGTTCGCCCGGGGTCGGATGGACCTGAACAAACTCTCCGACTGACCGACTCGACCGCCGAACCGGCGGTGCCGCGCCGCCCGCGTCGCCGCCGGTTCGCCACCCAGCCGATCCCCAGCCCGGCAGGGTAGATTCTGCGGATGCCGGAGCTCGTGTACCCGCCCGTAATCGCCGCCGCCAAGACGCTGTTCCGGGTCCTCGACCTGAAGATCACCATCGAGGGCGCCCACCACGTACCCCGCACGGGCGGGGCGGTGCTGGCCAGCAACCACGTCAGCTACCTCGACTTCATCTTCGCCGGTCTGGGCGCGAACGCGTCCGGCCGGCTGGTTCGGTTCATGGCCAAGGACTCGGTCTTCACGCACAAGATCTCTGGCCCGCTGATGCGCGGGATGCGGCACATTCCGGTGGACCGGCAGGCCGGTGCGGCCTCGTTCCGCGCCGCCGTGGGCGCGCTCAAGCGGGGCGAGGTCGTCGGCGTCTTCCCCGAGGCGACGATCAGCCGGTCGTTCACCGTCAAGGAACTCAAGAGCGGCACGG
This sequence comes from Micromonospora sp. NPDC050784, assembly GCF_044456765.1. Lineage (NCBI taxonomy): Bacteria > Bacillati > Actinomycetota > Actinomycetes > Micromonosporales > Micromonosporaceae > Micromonospora > Micromonospora sp. NPDC050784. The sequence continues at coordinate 29,346 of NZ_JBITGG010000024.1, forward strand.
TCCGGATGGCCCGTTCCGCGAAGGTGCCGGTGCTGCCGGTCGCGTTGTGGGGCACCCAGCGCCTCTGGACCAAGGGTCGCCCGCGCACCCTGACCCGCCGGCACACGCCGATCACCATCCTGATCGGCGAGCCGATCAACCCGGCGGACTTCCCGGACCCGAACGTGTTGGCCGCCGAGCTGACCACCCGGCTCAGCGCCCTGGTCGACCGGGCGCAGCGGGACTATCCGGACACTCCGTCGGGCCCGGACGACACCTGGTGGCAGCCCGCGCACCTGGGCGGCAGCGCGCCCACGCCGGAAGAGGCGGCCGCTCTGGACGCCGCCGCCGAGCAACGCGCCCCCAGCGCCTGACGCCCGAGCGTGTGTCGAAGTCCTCGCCGGGCCGTGTTGGCGCCCGCCGCAGGCCGGCCAGGGGCTTCGGCGCACGCCTCGTTGGCCGGATCGTTCCGCACCCGGGCAGAATGGTGTCTGCCGGCGCGCACGCCGTCCGACCAGGATCGACGTCATGAGCAGAGCAGCACTCGTCGTGATCGACGTGCAAGAGTCCTTTCGCCAGCGCCCGATCTGGGCGTACGGCTCCAACCCCGACCTGATCCGCCAGGTCGACCGGCTGGTGACGGCCGCCCGTCAGCGCGGAGACCTGGTGGTCTGGGTTCTGCACGCGGAGCCCGGCACGGGCGGGTTGTTCGACCCCGCCGTCGGCCACGTGCGGCTGATCGACGGGCTGGTGCCCGCCGAGGGTGAGCCGACGCTTGTGAAGACCGCGCACAACGCGTTCACCACCACGAACCTCCAGCAGCTCCTCACCCAGGCGGGCAGCACCGACATCACCGTCTGCGGCATCCGCACCGAGCAGTGCGTGGAGACCACCACCCGGGTCGGCGCGGACCTCGGCTACCGGATGACCTTCGTCAGCGACGCCACGCTGACCTTCCCCATCCCACATTGGGACCTGCCGGAGACCGCAACGGTCGCGGAGATCCTCGCCGACCCGCGCACCCTGACGAACGAGGAGATCGTGACCCGCACCGAGTACGCGCTGGCTGGCCGCTTCGCGACCATCCGCAGCGTGGACGAGGTCGTCGGCGCGGCCCTCGCCGGGGGCTGACGTCGTGACCCGGGTCGTCTTCCTGCTGGTCCCACAGCTGCACCTGCTGGATCTCGCCGGGCCGGCCCAGGTCTTCTCCAGCGCCGCCGACCTCGGGTACGACTATCAGCTGCACTACGTCGCCGAGCGCGAGCAGGTGCCCACCGTGCAGGGCGTACCGCTGGTCGCCGACACCCGGTGGCCCGAGCTGGCCCCGGACGACCTGGTGATCGTGCCCGGTTGGCGGCCGGCGGCGCACGGGCCGCAGGGGCCGGTGTCGCCCGGCGACCTGCGGCGGCTCGCCGAGCACCACGCGGCCGGCGGCACGGTGGCCAGCGTCTGCGCCGGGGCGTACGCGCTCGGGCGGGCCGGGTTGCTCGACGGCCGGCGCTGCACCACCCACCACGAGGTGCAGGACGACCTGGCCCGCCGGCACCCGGCGGCCCAGGTCGTCCGCGACGTGCTGTACGTGGTGGACGACCGGGTGGTCACCTCGGCGGGCATCGCCAGTGGCATCGACGTGGCGTTGCACCTGGTGGCGACCCGGCACGGCCCGGCGACCGCCGCGAAGATCGCCCGCACGCTTGTCGTCTACGCCCGCCGCAACGGGCACGAGCCGCAGGCCAGCGCGCTGATGCGGCACCGCTCACACCTGTCCGACTCGGTGCACCGGGTGCAGGATCTCATCGACAGCCGGTACGCCGAGCCCCTGCGGCTGGCCGAGCTGGCCGCCGCCGGCGGCGTGGCCGAACGGACCCTGACCCGGCTGTTCCGGGCGAGCACCGGCCTCACCCCGCTCGGCTACCAGCAGCTGCTCCGGGTGGAACGGGCCGAGCACCTGATCGGCCACGGCACCACCGTGGAAGCCGCCGCGCGGGCCGTCGGCTTCACCGATGCCCGGATGCTGCGCCGCCTGCGAGCCCGCCCCACGAGGTCGGATCCGGTCTTGAGCGGTAGTAGTCGTCCCGGGAGTGGAACTCCACCGGCAACGAGCCGGGCAGCGTGATCCGGGTGTCCCCGGCGAGCAGACCGGGGCCGGCCCGCAGCAGCAGCACGTCGCGCTCCTGGGCCGAGAGGTCGACCAGTTGTGGGCGATTGAGCCGGAACATGGCCACCGCCCGGCGGACCTGCCGGGCCAGCGCCACGACCTCGGCCGCCGCCCCGCTGAGGGCCAACGCCGGCTGCTGAATGGTGCGCAGCGCGTCGCAGACGATCAGCAGCTGCGCCGGGGCGCCCTGCTCGGTCGCCGGCACCTCCAACCGGGACGGCCACTGCCAGCGGATCTGACCGCTCATCAGCCCGTTCAGCCGAGCGGGTGGCCGGGCCCGGTGCGTGCCGTCGGCGACCAGCGACAGCTGCGAGCCGCTGCCCACCCAGCAGATCCGCTGATCGGTGACGGTCACCGCGACCGGCTCGGGTAGCTGCCAACGGCGTCGCACCTCGCTCGGCCCGAGCAGGTAGCCCGCGACCAGCAGCCGGTGTCGCCCGAGCACCCGCTCACCGGGCCTCGGTCGCAGGTTGTAGCGGCGGTCCAGGGTCGGGCCCACATCGTCGTCCGGGGCGTCGAACCGGTGGGGACCGATGAAGAAGGGGGACGCGTCGGCGTGCATCGTCACGACCTTCCGGTCAGCTGGGCTGTGTAGTGAAGCCTGGCGGACCGGAGCGACCCTGTCATGACGCCTGTTAGGGGGTCGTCCGGTCGTGTGTCGCCTGTGACCGGTAGATGCCGATCTCCTCCGGGCGGACGAGACCGTCCTCGATCGCACGGGCGAGGAGTGCCGCCTTTGTGGCGGCTGGCCGCCCCGCCCGGGTGTACTTGATCCGCGCCCGGTCGACGTACTGCTTGACCGTGTGCTCGCTGATCTGCATCCGCCGGGCCACCGACGCCTTGGACATCGACTGGAACCAGAGCAGCAGCGCCTCACGCTCCTTGTCGGACAGCATCGGCCGATCCGGCCGCGGGTCGCCGACCATCGCACCGGCCAGCGCCGGCGGCACGTACGGGCGGTCGCTCGCGGCGGCCAGCACCGTTTCCACGCAGTGTTCGCGGCCCTCGTGCTTGGCCAGGAACGCCACCGCCCCGGCGTCCAGCGCGGCGAGCATCGTCTGCGGGTCGGTGTGCTCCGAATAGACCACCACCCGACGCCCGGCGGCGCTCAGCTCGGCCAACTTGTCCAACGCCATCCGCCCGTGCAGCCGCAGGTCGAGCAGGACGACGTCGGCGTCCGGCGCCGCGCGCAGCACCTCGTCCGGGTCGTCGCCGGTGGCGAGCACCGTCAGGCGCGGCTCGGTGGCGAGCCAGGCGCGGACCCCCTCGACCACCACCGGGTGGTCGTCGACGATCGCCACCCCGACCGGCCGATCGCCGGTCACCGCCGCCACCGGGTCTGCGCCCATCTGATGTTCCCGTCCCGTTCGTAGAGGTACTGCACCGGCCCCCCGTCGTCGTGCTCGCCGGGTGGCGGGCCGGTCGCCTCCGGCCCCTCCCGGTCCGGGGTGACGAGGCTGACCACCACCTCGTCCGAGCCGGAGACCACGGTCAGTCGTGCCCATCCCCGGGCGTCGGCGAGGGTGCCGGTGAGCGGGTCGGCCAGTTGGCGGCGGACCTCCACCGGCAGCGGCGGCGGGGTGCCGATGGTGACCAGGTCGATCGGTAGGCCATTGCGTTCCGCCAGGTCGGCGGCGGCTCGCAGCTCGTGCAACAGCGGGTCGGGCACATCGTCGGACTCGGCGATCAGGCGGCGCAGCCGGGCGGCGGCCAGCATGCACCGGCGCTGCACCTCCGGGTCGTCCGGATCGGCCTGGCCGGCGGCCAGGTCACCGAGGACCCGCCCGGCCGCCGAGCTGACCAGTGCGAGCCGGTCCCGGCGTTCCCGAAGGCCCCGCTCGGCGGCATCGCGCTCGGCGGCCATCGCGTGGCCGGCGGCCGAGACGGCGGCCCGCTCCCGAGCCAGGCCGACGATGACCGTGCTGCCCACGAAGACCGCCACCGGCAGCGAGAACGTGCCGTAGACGTACATCACGTAGCGGGCCACGTCGGCCGGGTCGGGGCCGTGCCCGAGCACGGCGACGAGGGCGATCAACGCGTGCGTGCTGAGGAGCGCGATCAACCCCAGGACGCGCCGACCCCACACCGCCAGCACGAAGAACCAGCCGAGCGTGCCCCACACCCAGTTGGCGGCCGTGAACAACTGCCGCTCACCGGCTGCGGCGAAGACCGCCGCGTCGACGACCAGCAGCAGCGCGGCCAGTGGCCACGGCGGCAGCGGCGAGCCCTGTAGCAGTCGCACCCCGGCCACCGCGCCGGTCACGGCGACGAGTATCCAGGCGCCGAGCACCACCGCTGGCGCGGCGAACTCCGCGCGGGCGGACAGCACCGCAGGCAGCGCGATCGCGACGTGCCACACCAACGCGATGGCGACGGCGGCGATCCGGGCACCCCGGTCGGACGCGTGCGCGACGGCGGCCGGCGCGGCGAGCGCCGCGGGGGAGACCGGCTCCCGAGGCGTCGGAACGCTCCTCCGGTGCGGTGCCTCCGGAGCATCGGTGGGGTGCGCCGGGGTGTTCAGGTCAGCCGACACCGGGCCACTCCAGTCGAATCCGGGTGCCGGCGCCGACCGTCGAGTGCACGTCGGCCCGCCCACCGACCGTCGTCATCCGGCCGCGGATCGACTCGCGCAACCCGTACCGGTGCGGTGGGACGGTGGCCAGGTCGAATCCGGGGCCGTCGTCGACGACCTCGACCACGACGCCGATCGCGTCCCGGGTCAGCCGCAGCGTGGCCCCGGCGCCCGGCGCGTGACGGACCACGTTGGACAGCGCGGCGTAGGCGCTCTCGCTGATCGCGTCGGCCACCCCGACCGGCACGGCGCACGACGCCAGGTCCAGCCGTACCGCAAGCTCGGGCAGCCGGTCGACCACCGCCCGCAACCGTCCGTCGAGCGGCACCGGGCCGTCGCCGGCCACCGGCCCGCCGTCGGTGAGCGAGACGAGGGTACGCAGGTCGGCCGCGCACCGGTCGCGGAAGACAGTCGAGGGACCGGCCACCGCGCCCAGCCCCACCATGGTCAGCGTCCCGAGCACGGTGTCGTGCAGATCGCGGTTCTGTTGGCGTTCGGCCTCGCGGGCGGCACGCGCGACCAACGCCTCCCGGGTCAGCCGCTGGTGTTCGACGAAGGCGCGGTCCGCCCGGCCGATGCGTCGGCGCATGACCGCCGCCATCATCGCCGTGCAGGCGGTCTGCGCCAGCAGCGTGGCGGCGTGCGCGCGAGCTTCGGTGGGGTTGCCGGCCGCCTGCGCCCCGGTCACGTAGGTGGCGATCACGAGTAACCCGGTCGGGATCGACCAGCGCGCCGGGGCGGTGGCCTGCGCGTTGATCACCGTGGTGCTGGCCAGCACGGCGATCCAACTCCCCTCGCCGGGCAGCACCTCGGGCGCCACCAGCACGGGAATGAGGAGGCAGGCCAGCGCGGTGACCGCCACGTCACCGGCGACGAGGGCGGGGCCGATGCCGTGGCGCAACGCGCGGTGTGCGTACCAGAGGGACCAGCCGGTCAGCACACCCACAGCGGGCAGTAACACCGCCTGCTCGACCGGCGGGGTCTGCACCGACACGGCCACCGCCGCGGCGAACAGCCCGCAGCTCAGCCGCAGCAGCGCCGGCAACGTGGTGAAGATGAGGCCCAGGGCCCCGCCGGCCGGATTGTCCAGCGTGGTCGGCGGCACGGTTGGGGTGGCAACGGCCGGCATCGGGAAGTGTCCTTCCGACAACGACCCGGTCCGGGTCCACGCGGCGTAGATCGACATCGGACAATAGCATGGGCGACGTCACGGGCCGACCCTTTGTGTGCGGAGTGTCGCTAATGTGTCACTCTGTGCTGCGGGGGTTGGAGGAGGTTCACCGGTTGCCGTAGAGATCGACGAACTCCACTACCGGACCGTACGCCTCGTGCCGTGGTTCCTCCAGGAAACGCCCACCATCCGGTCGATCATTGGGCCAGGCGCTGCGGCCGGCTGGAACCGGGCCGGCCCGTCGTCCGTCTCATCCCCGGGTGGAAAGGTGGTGAGCCGGATGCGTTCGTCCCGGACGGCACTGGCGGTGGCACTGCTCGGCATGGCGCTGAGTGGCTGCGGTGGCACGGACATCGGGCCGGGCGGGGCCGACGAGCCGGCTCAGATCGTCGATGGATGGACCTCCTGCGCCAAGGACGCGCCACAGGCCGGCGAGACGTTCGCGGTGCCGAACACGCAGACGCCGGCACCGGCTGTGGAGCCGACGATCGGTCGCATCGACCCCGCGTTCACCCCGGTCGCGGCCGTGATCTGCGGACGGGAGATCCGGCCGGGGCCCAACGGCGGCCAGGAGCAGGTCGCCACCGAGCGACGCGCCGAGCAGATCGCACCGCTACTCACCGCGCTGCGCCTGCCCAACGAGCAGACCGGCGGGGAGGTCGCCTGCACTCTCGACATGGTCATCCCGCCGTGGTTGGCCCTGCTGGACGACCGGGGACGCTGGCTGCGCCCCCACATCCCGACGGACTCCTGCGGTAAGCCGCGCGCCGAGGTGATCGACGCGTTGGCCGGGCCGCAGTGGACCACTGTGGACACCCGTACCATCCGGCAGATCGAATCCGCGGCGGCCGAGGCCGCCGGATGCGCGCAGCAGTGGACGGACATGGTGTGGGTGGAGACCCGGAACGGTAACCCCGGGCCGGCAGGGCCCGGGCTGCCGCCGGCCGCCGGGCCGCTGCGCCTCTGCGTCTACCAGGTGCCCGCGTCGCTCCAGGAGGGCGACAAACCGGCGGGTGATTTCGTGTACGGCGGGCCGCTGCCGGCCGAGCGTCAGGCGGGTGTGCTCCGGGCGCTGTCCAACCGCCGGGCGGTGGTCGACTGCGACATCCCGGCGACGCGCTTCGCGGTGCTGCGCCCACTCGACGGGGCAGGCCCCGACCGGTACGTGGAACTCGACGGCTGCCGACGGTTCCTGGTCGCGCCAACGACGGGTGGGGCGCAGCTCGGCCAGGGCGACGACGCGCTGGCCGCCCTGCTCGGGCCCGTCTGACGCGGCTCGACCGATCCGCGCCACCCGCCGAGGAACTCCCCTGTCGCTACTTCGACAGGGCCCGCTCCAGTTCGCTCTTCGACATCGACGAGCGGCCCTTGATGCCGCGCTGCTTCGCCTCGTTGTACAGCTGCTCCTTGGTACGACCCTGAGCGCCGCTGTGGGAACGCTTACCGCCACGGTGCGCGGACGACACGTCGTTGAGGGAGGACCGGCTCGCCGTCCGGGACTCGCCCGAGCGGGCCCGTTCCTTGTTGACCGTGCGGGCCGCTATCTCCTTCGCCCGGCCGGAGGAGGCGCCGCGCTGCTGCGCGCTCTCCTTGATGTGCTCGTACTGTCGTTCTCTCTTCGGGCTTGATCCTGCTGGCATCGGTGCCTCCCACCTCAGCTGTCGGTGCGGTCGAGGCCGGCTCGCGCGCCGCAGACTGCCATCGGCACATTCCGAGCCGGAGCGTGGTGTTCACGCTGTCCAGGCACGATGCCCCGCCGTCCGGGGGGTCAAACAAGTGCGCCCGAGCCGATGCGGCTGCGCCTTTGGGGGAGGCTCGCGTCGGCGTCGTATAGTTGTCGCCGCAGCCGACGCCTCGTCGGTCAGTCAGCGTCCAGCAGCGGGCGCCCGGGCTCCGTTGGCGAGTCCGTGCGGCGCCCCGTGCTCGCGGTGCGCCATCACCACGCGCGCTGCCGTCGCCTTCCTGCAACTGGTACGCGCCCCGGGCACGAGGACCTTGAAGTCATGGCACAGCAGCCCATTGATCCCAATGCGGCGATCACCGAACTCGGCCAGATCAAGCTCGGCGAAACCGACCTGTCTGGTGTGTTGACCCAGGTCTCCGAGCTGGCGCGGCGCACGATCCCCGGTGCGCAGGAGGTGTCGGTGACATTGCTGAAGCAGGAGAGTGCGCACACCGCCGCGTTCAGCGGCGAGATGGCGCTGCGACTCGACGAATTGCAGTACGAGCATGGCCAGGGTCCGTGTCTGGAGGCGGCCAGAGACGCCGCCGTCGTGTCCGTCCCCAACATGTCCGAAGAGGCCCGCTGGCCGCAGTGGGCGGCCCAAGCCGTGCAGGGCGGAGCTCACAGCTCACTGTCGATCGGGTTCCCGATCCAGGAGTCCGTGCTCGGTGCGCTGAACATCTACGGGGCCGAAGCCGGTGCCTTCGACGAGGACGCGGTCACCCTCGCACAGACATTCGCGGGGTACGCCGCCGTCGCCCTCGCCAACGCCCACCTGTACGACGCCACCGCCACCCTGGCCGCACAGATGCAGCTGGCCATGCAGAGCCGGGCGGTCATCGAGCAGGCCAAGGGCATCATCATGGGCGAACGCCGCTGCACCCCCGACGAGGCGTTCGCCGTCCTCGCGAAGGTCTCACAGGACTCCAACCGCAAACTGCGCGAGGTCGCCGCCGCTCTGGTGGAGAGGGCCACCCGACCGCAGGGTGTCAAGCGTGACCGCGGTGGGTCAGGCAACCTGCCGTAGGCGAAGGACGGCCGCCCGAGTGGCGTCCGACTGCCCAGGCGGTTATCGTCGAGGTTGGTCAAGCCATGCGCCAATCCTGTTACGGATTCCAACAGGAAGCGTGTGCTCCAATGACTGAGCGTTCCTGGTGCTTCCCGAGCCACTTCGACAGTTTCCCGACGGCAGTCAGCCTCGGGCAGGTCACGCCAGCGGCGCTCGCCGGCGGCCAGCGGGACAGCCTTCTTGGTCTCGACTCCTCCGGGCCGTCGTTCCAGGTGACTCGCTACACCGAACCCACGAACCTGTCCGCGACCATCTCGGCCGACCGGATGGTCGTCGCCCCGGTGGGGTACGTCGACATGGATACCGCGCCACGCCTGGCGACGGCCCTGATGAACGCGATCGACAGCCATCCCGAAGTCTGCTGCGACCTGAGCGGCGTCGGCTTCTTCAGCGCCGCGGGTGTGCACGCACTCCTGGTGGCGCGCGACCGGGCGAACCGGGTTGGCTCCCGCTTCTCGATCAGAGGCGCCACGGGAATCACCCAGCGGGTGCTGCGGATCACCGGGGTGGAGCGCCTGCTCCCGGGCCCCGAACCAGACACCGGTCCAATCGCGCGGCTCGGCTGATCGGCGGTTCAGGATCCGTGCTTCCGCCCCGCGGCGGCCACGGCCGACACCGCCCGCTCTTGTCGACCCGGGACGTCGCCTGGGTGCTATTTCATGGGGCTCTGCGTCGGGCTCGGTGTCGAGGCGGGAGCCGGTGGGGCGTTGGGCCCAGTGGTCAACAGGGCTGCGACGGCCGTGCCGGCCAAGGCCGTTCCGAGCGCCGTTGCGATGGCAACGATGACGGTGCCGGCCGGAGTCGCGAGGGCCCGCAGGCTCCGAATGTTCCGGAGACGGTCCCAGCGATAACCCGCCAGCACCGCCATCCGTCGCTCCCACGCGAGGCCGAGGACGGTGCAGAACACGAGAGCCTGGCCAGTCCTGATGCCGAGTGCCAACAGCAACTCGTCCGAGGCGGTGATGCTTCTTCCGGCTGCTGGATCCCCCGCAGGCGAGATCAACGCCAGCACGGACAGTAGCTCCGCCGGCAGGATGAGCAACACGAGGACCATGGCCTTGGCGACCGGGCTTCTACCGCGGATCAGGGGGTAGAAGTACCCGAAGATCGCCGCGTACGCGATCCAACGCATGATGTGCGCCAATACGAGGACCGCCTGCCACGGCGGGTTAAAGATCAACCCGTACGGTACCGAGGGAAGCCCTAACTCGTACCCGACGATGAGCACAAACAGAGGTGTGGCATACAGCATCGCCGCGACCGCGCCATCCCATGGCGAACAGCCCCCCGCTGTGGCCAGCGCGTCATTCACTGGCACGCCCGCGACCATCCGACCTCGAGCCGCGGCCGCATCGTCAATGCGTTGCTGTCGACGGTAGTACTCACGGGTGCTGATGCTGCCGTCACGCAGCAGGCCGCGAGCCGAGCGGTACACATCGTGGGCACTGAGCTCCATCAGCCGGCGCCGCATCTCAGCCTTGACGAGCGCGGTATGCGCTGAGGAACTGACACCGGCCAAGGCGATCCCCCTGTGCCGCTGACGCCGCGGGATCAACAGCGACCAGAGCAACAGAAACGACCCTGTGGCAAGCGCGCTGAACTGGACGAGGTGGCCGAGGTCGACGACGACAAAGACGGTGCTCGCCAGCGCGAGGGCCCATACAACGACGTCACCTACTCCCTCGGCGTGCCGGCCCCTCTGACGGGCCAGAGCCACGGTCACCGTGACGAGGGCCAAGCCCAAGAGCGCTACGCCGACGGTGAGGCCGCCGAACTGACCATTGAGTACGGTCCCGTATTTGTCCAGGTCGGCAGCCAACCCAAGAACAGGGAGGAACAGCAGCGCCCCGGTCGTGTAGAGCATCCGCCGACTCGCCGTCCCGTATTGTGGTAGCCGAGGGTTCAGGGCTGAGGCCTCCGCGATGTAGACGCAGACTAAGCCGAGCGTCAACGTCATCGCCAAGAACGACACCGATCCCAATGCCACATAGGTGCCCGTCAGCACCGGCGATATGGCGAGCAGGAACGCCACGGACAATCCGATCGCGGCTCCCCAAAGGGCGAAACGCCGCCGGTACACCGCCGCCAGGACTGCGGCAGCGACAACAAGGACCAGGTTTCCGAGCAGTTCCGCTGGTGACGGATCAACCTGCAGGTCGCCCTGACTCCATGCGATGCAACCCGCTGTCACGGTCAGCGCCGCGCAGCCGACGAACAGCCTTCGGCGCGAGGGCCCGTCCCATGCCGACAAACCCCGAACCGCGCGACCGCAGGCGGCAATGAGTACAGCGGCCGCCACGACGGTGATAACGCTCAGGCGGTCGCCCCACACGGGGATGGCCGAGTAATCGAGCATGCTCGCCACGGCGAGGACGAGCGCGCCGCCGACCGTGACTACCAGCGCGAACAGCCAGATGGTCTTCCCAATCCCGCCGTCCCTGCGGCTCGACCAGGAGGCCAGTAGAAGCGCCAGCCACGGAGACAGCAATACCAGCCCGGTGAGAATGATCTTAGTTACTTCAGGCACTTCAAGATCAGCGAAGGGATATGATCGAGCGACATCGTTGAAATCTTGATCTTCCACCTCGACGGTTATATCCGCTGGGCCTGGCCGGCCGTTGAGCCGTAAAACCGTCGGACTCTGTTCGACGATGCCGGAGCCAGATACCGCCACGATCTTCATGCCCGTGACCTCGACGGTCAAAGATCGGCCCGTCACAACGCTCGTCGGCACAGGAGCGTAGTCGTAGTAGCTTTCGGGCCCGACCTCGAGGGAAACGGGCACCTGCTGGCGGCTGGTCGATTCCAGCCAGGTGTCGGGGGAGGTTCTCCCACTCATCAATACCCGTGCTGAGCCGGTGCCACGTCGCTGCACGGTCGGCGTGCCGGCATCATCTAATCTGCCCCCAAGTAGGCGGCCGACGAGTTCCAGACCGGTCACCTTCCCTGCGGTAACCAGGACCAGCAGCGGATCCTCGGCTTGCAGGACGATCTCGTAGTCGATCTCTACCTTGACGGGCGGATCGGTGCCCTTGTCTAGACCAACCCGCGCGCGCACGGACGCGGTGCGCGGTGGATGCTGCGCGTCCGCCCACCAATGTGCTGTCGGTTCGGGCGTCGGGGTAGCGCGGACGTCGGGCGAGGGGGATGCGCCAAGGGCCAGGGCGGCGCCGACGAGTCCGGCAACCATCGCAGCCACCGCGAAACCGATTCGAGTCACTGCGATCGGGACACGCACGGTAGGTCACCGTACGGAAGGGCCGGACCCACCTCCGCCGAGTGTCAGCAACACGTCACGAAGTCCTACCCAAATTCCGCTAGACGCGCTGACGTAGCTCAGCTTGGGTTTTGCGGCGGCGCGGCCCCGTCGGAGCTGGTCAGAAGGAGGAAGTGCCTGTGCGCCCGGCAGGATTCGAACCTGCGGCCTTGGGATTAGAAGTCCCCTGCTCTATCCGCTGAGCTACGGGCGCGTGTGGCGTGGATGTCGCGCCCAGAGGGTACCGCCGTCCCACTGCCCGACGGTGAAAAGGGTGCCCGCGTCCACGTCGCCGAGCAGAGTCTCACGTCCGCCCCGTAGCGGGCATCCGGGTTACCGCGGACCGGCCTGGCTGCGGACCGTACCTTTGGCTGGTGTTGCTGGATTCCGACGCCGAGAGCGACGTCGCCTACGAGCTGTGCCAGGTCGTCGGTCGCGCCATCCTGCCGTACCGGTCATCGGGCGACTTCGGTACCGCCTTCTTCTTTCAGGGCGGCGACGACCCGGTGGGGGAGTCGCTGTTGACGGCGGCCGACCTGGTGGGCGGTTCGGGTGGTGAGTTGGGGCTGCGGTCGAGCGTCACCGAGCCGGCGGGGGTGGCTCCGGCCGTCATCTCGGAGGCCGAGGTCGTGCCCGGTTGGGCCCGTTTCCCGGGCGACGGGGTCGCGGTGCTGCCGACCGGTGGCCTGCACCGGTACGCCGGCGACGGCGGCTGGCGGTGGCGCGTCCAGCCGGTGCCGGCGGGGATCGCCGCCGGGCCCGAGGTGGTCGCCCGCCTCGGCGCCGAGGCCAGTTCCGCTTTCGTGCTGGCCCATGGGGTACGCGAGGACGGGTCGCGGCCGCTGGAGGTCGCGATCGAGCGGGTGGTCCGCGACGGGGACGCCGTGCTGATCACCACGGAGCTGCCGCCGGGGTACGTCGGCGCGCCGGTCTTCATCGTTCAGGCTGGCGCCACCGGTGAGGTTTCCCCGTACTGCCTGGGCCTGGTCCTGCCGGGCGTCGGCGAACATCCGGTGGCGACCTTCGACCGGATCCGTGCCGTCCTTCCGGCGACGCCGGGCGACGTCTGAGCCCGACGCCGTCCGGCCTCGTCAGCGGCCCGGCGTCGCTACCCCCGCCGCGTCGACCGTCTGCGTGTTGGTCGGCGCGGCGTCAGCTCGGCCCGCGTCGGTCGGCGCCGCTTGGGCTGGGGCCGCGTTGGTCGGTGCGGCATCGGCTGGGGCCGCATTGGTAGGTGCGGCATCCGCTGGGGCTGCGTCTGACCGTGCGGCGTCGGTCGGCCCGGCGTCGGCCGAGGCGGTGGGGCCGGCGGCGAGGAACGCCTCGGCCCAGCGACCCACCTCGTCGAAGACCTTCTTCCGTACGGCGGGGCCGGAGAGCGTGAGGTCGTGCAGCCCGCCGTCGAAACGGGCCAGTGTGACGTGGCGACCGAGGCGGGGCGCATAGCGGACCATGTGCTCGACGTCCAGTACGGCGTCGGCCAGGGTCGCGTTGTCGTGCCACTTGGTGCCCCGGAAGGAGCGGGTCGAGCAGGCCAGCAGCACCGGCACCTGGATGTCCAGCCCTGCACGGAGCCGGCGTTGCCCGGTGCGGATCGCGTTCAGCCAGCCGGCCCGGACCGGGAACCCGGCCAACGGCTTCCACGCCAGGTCGTAGGTCCACTCGCCGCGGTGGTCGGAGTGGATGCTCTCGCCGTACACCGTGCCCAGCCCGAACGGGAGGATGCGGTGCGGCGCCCTGCGGCCCAGCCGGGACGCGGCGGCCGCGAGGGGTCGGCGCACCGCCCAGGGTGCGTTCAGGTCGAAGAAGGGGCTGTTGAGCACCAGGCCGTCGATCGTGCCGGTGTCGCGGCGGGCGTCCGCCCAGAGCGAGATGATCAGGCCGCCGGTGGAGTGGCCCATCGCCAGCAGGGTGTCGTGCCCGTCGTCTTTGCGGATGATCTCGGCGGCGGCGTCCAACTCGGGGAAGTAGTCGCTGATGTCGTGGCAGAAGTTCGGGGTCTGGCCCGGGAGCAGACTGCGACCGTATTTGCGCAGGTCGAGCGCGTAGAAGTCCCAACCTCGCTCGGCGAAGAAGTCGGCCAGGTGCGTCTGGAAGAAGTAGTCGACGAAGCCGTGTACGTAGAGCACGGCCCGCCCGGTGGGGCGCTCGGCCCGCCGCCGGACCAGGGTCGCGACAACGGGGCCCTCGTCGTCGGTGCCCAGGTCGATCGTCTGCCGCTCGTACGGCGGCCCCAACACGTCCGGTTCCACGAACGCGACGCTACGCCGCCAACCTACCCAGCGGTAGCCCGCGCCCGGGCGATGCCTGCCCCCGCCCGCCCCGCGTCGCCCGCCCCGCGTCGATGAGCTCGCCCCGCCCCGCCCGCCCCGCGTCGATCCGTTCGCCCCGCCCCGCCCGCCCCGCGTCGATCATGGACTTGTGGTGGCTCGCAAAGGGGACGTTTGCGGATCTGACGCCCACCACAAGTCCATGATCGGCTGCGATGGCTGTGGGGCGGCGAGCGGGGCGGGGCGTGGGTCAGGCCGTTTCCGCGTCGGCGCGGAGGGCCGGGTCGTCGGACTCGTCGGCATCGAGCTGCGGCTGGGGGACGTCGCGCAGGTGCTTGTTGTGCCGGGGCTCCTGGCGGGTCTTGGCGTCGTTGAGCCGGCGCCGCAGGTCGTCACGGACGTCGTTGAGGGCGGCGTGCAGGTCCTCCTCCGCGGAGGTGGTGACGATCTTCTGCCGGCCGGCGATCCAGCACTCCAGGGTGACCTTCTGCCCGCGCGCCTCCCGGTCCTTCACCGACACCTCCAGCTCGGTGGCATCAGCGTGGAAGCTGGCGAGCCGGGCGTCGAGGGTGGCGAACTGCTCGGCGATCCAGTTGCGGTCGCCCTGCGAGAACCCGGCGCCCACCCGCAGGCACTCAGCCACGGTGGCCGGGTTCGCCACGGCGCTCATCGCTGCGCCTCGGAAGCGTTCGCGGAGCCGATGGTAGTGATCGTCATGGCGCTGACCTCTCGTCGACGTGGAGCTGTCGGTGGTGCGTTGATCAAGTCCTTACCCAGTTCGGGCGGCCTGGGAAACCGTCGACGGCGCGTCGGGCGGGTCGGGCGTACCACATCCGGGCGTGATCAGGGCGTTGTCCACAGGTGGGTTCGTCATCCACAGGTCGGGGATGGGCGCTCGCGATGGGTGCCTGTAGTGCCGATGCTCGGTGTCGAGTCGACTCGCGCTGGCAAGCCCCGATCCCCCTGGAGGGACGATGTTCGACACTTACGTGACAATCGTCGGCAATGTGCTGACCACGCCCGAGTGGCGGCGTACGACCCAGAGCAACACGCTGGTGGCCAACTTCAAGGTCGCCTCCACCGCCCGCCGACTCGATCGCGACAGCGGCCGGTGGGTCGACGGCAATTCGCTTCGCGTCCGCGTCAACTGCTGGCGCAAGCTCGCCGAGGGGGTGGCGGCCTCGGTCATGGTCGGCGATCCGGTGGTGGTCTGCGGGCGGCTCTACACCCGCGACTGGACCGACGACGCCGGTAACCACCGCACGCTCTACGAACTGGAGGCGGTCGCCGTCGGCCACGACCTGTCCCGGGGCCGGGCCCGGTTCCTGCGCAACCGGCCGAGCATGACCACCAGCACCGTGGAGGACACGGAGGCCGAGAGCCGGGTGCACGGCGAGCCCACCGAGCCGGTGCCCGCCGGGCAGGCACCCGTCCTGCCCGACGACCGTCCGCTGGACGACGACTTCGAGCTGCCCGACTACGCCGAGCTGCGAACCAGCCCGTTCGGCAACGTCCCGGAGGACGACGACAGCTCCCCGAGCGACCGGGTCTCCTCGGACAGTGGGGTCTCCTCGGGGAGTGGGGTCTCCTCGGGGAGTGGGGTCTCCTTGGGCGGTGGGCTTTTCGGTGACGGCGGAGCGCTGCCGAGCGGCGAGCAGGTCGGGCAGGTCGGGCAGGTCGGGCAGGCCAACGTCCCGCCGGGCCTCGACGACGAGTTGGCCCCACCGCCCGAGGCGGACGACGACAACGCCGACGGTGACCTGGACATCGAGTTGAGGCCGGTGCCCGACGAGAGGCAACCGGAGCCGGCGCAGCCCGCTCGAGGGCGGCGCGGTCGGGGCCGGATTCCGCAGCCAGCCTGACCGATCGGCTCGGCTGACCCGCGTCGGCTCGGCCACCGCCGAGCACGGCGGCGATGGCGAACGCCACCGCGAGTCGGTCGGCGGTCGAGCTGCCTGAGGCTCGGTATCAGTTGCGGGTGCTGCGGCTGCGGCGAAATGGCACCAGACGGCGCGGTGCGGGTGCGGTGCGCCGCTCCACGGAGCGGTGCGGCACGACGGGGGCGGGGTGGCGGCGCGACCAGCGTCGTCACCCCGCGTGACAGGCGTCGACCTGGCTGCGACGGGGTCTTGTAGCCCTCCAGCGCGGCGTCGAAGTTGGTGAGCCGGGGCCTGCCTACCTGTTCGCTTGAATGGTTCTCGTGGCCGGTGCGGGACCGTGGGTTCGGCTGGTTCACGGGGTGCTCGTCTAGGCTGGCCGGCCGGAGGTGGTGCGGGTGCGACGGACAGCGCCGATGGCGAACGCGGTGGGGCTGCTGGCCGGGTACGCGCTGGACAGGCTGCTCGGCGACCCCCGCCGGTGGCACCCGGTGGCGGGCTTCGGGCAGGCCGCAGGTGCGCTGGAGCGCCGCATCTACCGCCCGGACCGAACGGCGGGTACGGCGTTCACCGCGCTGGCCGTCGGGGGGCCGGTGTTGCTCGGGGCGGTGGCCTCGGCGGCTACCCGGCACCGGCCGGTGACCCGGGCGCTGCTCGTGGCGGCCGGCACCTGGACCGTGCTGGGCGGTCGCACGCTGCGGCACGAGGCGACCGTCATGGGTCGTACGCTGCGCGGCGGTGACCTGCCCGCTGCCCGGCGACGCCTCGGTCACCTCTGCGGACGGGACCCGTCGACGCTGGGTGAGTCGGAGCTGGCCCGTGCCACCGTCGAGTCGGTCGCGGAGAACACCTCCGACGCGGTCGTCGCTCCGCTGCTCTGGGGTGCGGTCGCCGGCCTGCCCGGGCTGCTGGGCTACCGCGCGGCGAACACCCTCGATGCGATGGTCGGGCACCGGTCGACGCGCTACGCGCGGTTCGGTACCCCGGCAGCTCGACTGGACGACGCGCTCAACCTCGTGCCGTCCCGGCTGACCGGGCTGCTCACCATCGCCGTCGCGCCGGTCGCGCACGGGGACCGCCAGCGCGCCTGGCAGGTGTGGCGGCGGGACCGCAACGACCACCCGAGCCCCAACGCCGGTCAGTGCGAGGCGGCGATGGCCGGTGCGCTCGGGGTCCGCCTCGGTGGCCGCAATGTCTACTTCGGGCGCTCCGAGGTGCGGCCATTTCTCGGCGACGGTCCCCGCCCGGAGGCGCGGCACCTGAAGCGGGCCGCCCGGATCTCCGGAGCGGTGGGGCTGGCCGCTGTCGGGCTGGCCGCCGCGTACCCGGTGACCCTCGGTCGGCTGCTTGGCGCGGCGAGCAGGCGAGCGCTGACCGGCGCCGTGGGTCGGCGCGGGCTGGCCGGCGTGGCCGGAGGGCGCGGGCTGGCCGGCGTGGCTGGAGCACTCCGGCTGGTCGGTGCCGGCGAGCGCGGGCTGCCGGCCGTCGGCAAAGGCGCGGCTGTCGGCACGGGCTGGGCTGTTGGCAAGGGCGGGGCAGGCGGATTGGACGGGGGCGTCGGGGTGCGGCGGGGGAGCGGGCGGTGAGCGGCGGGCTGCTGGTCGCCGGCACGACGTCCGACGCTGGCAAGAGCGTGCTCACCGCGGGCATCTGCCGTTGGCTGCACCGGCAGGGCGTGAAGGTGGCGCCGTACAAGGCGCAGAACATGTCGAACAACTCCGCGGTGGTCGTCGGGCCGGACGGGCGCGGCGGCGAGATCGGGCGCGCCCAGGCCATGCAGGCCGCGGCGTGCGGGCTCGCACCCGACCTGCGGTTCAACCCGGTGCTGCTGAAGCCGGGCAGCGACCTGGCCAGTCAGGTGGTGCTGCTGGGCGAGGCGGTCGACACGATCACCGCCGGCACCTTCCGGCAGCTACGTCCCCGGCTCGCCGAGACCGCGTACGCCGCCTTGGCGGAGCTGCGCGAGACGTACGACGTGGTGATCTGCGAGGGCGCCGGCAGTCCCGCGGAGATCAACCTACGGGCCGGTGACTACGTCAACATGGGGCTGGCCCGGCACGCCAACCTGCCCACCATCGTCGTCGGCGACATCGACCGGGGCGGTGTCTTCGCCTCGATGTTCGGCACCGTGGCCCTGCTCGACCCGGCCGACCAGGCGCTGATCGCCGGGTTCGTGATCAACAAGTTCCGGGGCGACCTCGGGCTGCTCCAGCCGGGTCTGGACATGCTGCGTCAGGTCACCGGCCGCCCCACGTACGGGGTGCTGCCCTGGGCACTGGACCTGTGGCTCGACGCGGAGGACTCACTGGCCTACGGTCGGGTGCTCGGCCGGCCCGCCGCCCCGCACGGCAGCGAATGGCTGGACGTGGCCGTCGTCCGCCTACCCCGGATCAGCAACGCCACCGACGTGGAGGCGCTCGCCACCGAGCCGGGGGTCCGGGTACGGCTCACCATCGAACCGGCCGAGCTGGCCGCCGCCGACCTGGTCGTCCTACCCGGCTCCAAGTCCACCGTCGCCGACCTCGCGTGGCTGCGTGAAACCGGCCTCGCCGACGCGGTTGCCACCCACGTGGCGGCCGGCAAGCCCCTGCTCGGCCTCTGCGGTGGTTTCCAGATGCTCGGCCGCGCCATCCACGACCCGGTCGAGAGCCGGCAGGGCAGCGTCCCAGGGCTCGGACTGTTGCCCATCGAGATCACCTTCGATCCGCGCAAGACCGTCCGGCAGTCGGTGGGCGCCGGCCACGGCGGCCTCCCGGTGCGGGGCTACGAGATCCACCACGGGTACGTCTCACACGCCGACCCCAGCCTGACCCCGCTGCTGACGGGCGACGACGGTGTCGGAGAGGGAGCCGTGCTCGGCGCGGTGCACGGCACGCACTGGCACGGGACGTTCGAGTCCGACGAGTTCCGGCGGTGGTTCCTCACCGAGGCGGCTCGCCTGGCCGGCCGCAGCGGATTTCGGGTCGCACCGGCCACCAGCTTCGCCGCCGTCCGGGAACGCTCACTCGACCTACTCGGCGACCTGGTCGAGGAACACCTCGACACCGATGCTCTCTGGCGTCTCATCGAAGCCGGCCCGCCCTCGGGCCGCCCCTTCATCCCGCCCGGCCCACCGTCCTGACCCGGTCGGGTCCTGGCCCGGTCGGGTCCTGGCCCGGTCGGGTCCTGGCCCGGTCGCGTCTTGGCCCGGTCGTGTCTTGGCCCGGTCGTGTCTTGGCCCGGTCGTGTCTTGGCCCGGTCGTGTCTTGGCCCGGTCGTGTCTTGGCCTGGTCGTGTCCTGGCCCGGTCCTGTCTTGACCTAGTCGGGTCCTGGCCCGGTCGTGTCTTGACCTGGTCGGGTCCTGGCCCGGTCGCGTTCTGACGCGCCCGCGTTTTGACCTGGCTCGCCGGTTTGACCTGGCTCGCCCTTTTGACCCGGCCGCCGTCCGATGGGGAGTGCGCCGGCGGGGCTGCGCATGATCGTGCTCGATCCTTGTTGTAGGGGCCTCGTCCATGCGAGGAGTGGCCTGTTTCCTGGATCTAGCGCGATCTTGAGCCGGCCGCCTGCTTGAGCCGGCCGTCTGGCTTGAGCCGGTTGCCTGCTTGAGTCGGCCGCCCGCCCGGGCGGCCTGAGGCGCAGGGTGGTGGGAATCAGGGGCGGATGTCGGCGGGGCGGTCGGTAGTGGGTAGGCCGGCGGCGAGCCAGGCGTCCACACCGCCGATCATGTCGGTGGCCCGGCGCAGCCCGAGGGTCTGCAGGCTGGCGGCGGCCAGACTGGAGCTGTAGCCCTGCCGGCACACCAGGACGATCTCCCGGTCGTACCCGGTGGCTTCCGGGATCCGCCAGGCGCTGGCCGGATCGAGGCGCCACTCCAGTACGGTCCGGTCGATGACGATCGCGCCCGGCAGGTCGCCCTGTTCGCGGCGCTGTGGTTCGGTACGGGTGTCGACCAGCAACGCACCGCCGCGGACCGCCTCGACGGTCTGCTGCGGAGTCAGTCGGTGCAGCCCGGCGCGGGCCTGTTCGAGTAGGGCGTCTATACCGGGGCTCATTACGTCTCGGAGCACCACCCGATCATGCCGATTCGGTGGCACCCCGGGCGGCGAACGGGCCGCCCGTCACCCGTCGCCGCCCCAATTCCCCCGGACGTGACGGTGGCTGGTCAGGGCGGTCAGCCGGACGTGTCAACACGGCCCACTCTGGCCCCTCTACCGGCATGATCGACACGGCTTCACTGATGTCGCGGTGTCCCGCCAACGGGGATACCGCGCCTTCAATGAACCCGAGTCGAGCATCGGGCCCACCGGCCCACCGGCCCACCGGCCCACCGGCCCACCGGCTCACCGAGCCCGGCGAGCCAGACGGCCGACGAGCCCGACGAGCCCGACGAGCCCGACGAGCCCAGCGTGCATACTTCGGTCATGCACCACGGGAGGCTGTGCTGAACCCGGAGACTGGCGGGCCGACCGTGGCGGTCGTCGAGGCGTACGCCGAATTGGCTCGTCGGGTGCTCGCGGGCCCGGCGCGGTTGGGGCGAACCCGGCTGGTGGCGGTCGACGGGCCGAGCGGCGCGGGCAAGAGCCGGTTCGCCGCGCGGCTCGCGGATGCCCTGGCGGGGCCGCTCGGCGGCCGACCGCCGGTGGTGCACACCGACGACCTACTCGACGGGTGGGACGACCAGGTCACCTTCTGGCCCCGCCTCGACGAGGGGGTGCTCGCCCCGCTGCGGAACGGGGAGCCGGGCGCCTACCGGCGGTACAGCTGGGTCCGGCAACGCTTCCTGCCCCGGCCGGTTCCGGTGCCGGTGGCTCCGGTGCTGGTGGTCGAGGGGGTCAGCGCCGCCCGGGCGGTTGTCCGGCCGGAGCTGACGCTGGCCGTGTTCGTCACCGCGCCGGCGTCGCTGCGGCTGTCTCGCGCGGTCGCCCGGGACGGGCCGGAGATCCTGCCGGAGCTGCGCCGCTGGCACGACGGGGAGCGGGCGCACTTCGCCGTCGACGAGACCGCGACCCACGTCGACCTGTTGGTGGACGGCGCGCCGACACTCCCGCACGACGCGGAGCGGTACTACGTGCGGCTGCGCTGAGCGGGGCATGGACGTCGGCGACCGACTGCGGCACGATGCGGGGAGCTACGGCGAACGGGGAGCCACCATGACGGCAGCGGACGCGCCAGCGCGGCGTCGGATCACCCTCACCGGCATCAGCTCGCGGGCCTGGGAGCATCCGGCCGACCGGGGTGCCCTGGTCGCCCTGCGGGAGCTGCGCGGTTTCGACGACGTTGTGCGGGCGTTCTTCGGGATGTGGAACGAGCGGGGCTTCCGGTTGTCCGTGCTGGCCTCCGGCATCCGGGTCGACCACCGGCAGTACCCGGCGGTGTGGCAGCGCTACACCGAGGCCGCGGCGGCGCTCGACGTGGCCGAGCTGCCCGAGCTGTACGTGACCCAGTCGCCCTGGTTGGGCGCCGAGGCGGTCGGGCTGGAGCGGCCGTTCATCGTGCTGAACTCCGCGTGCGTGCAGCAACTCGACGAGGACGAGCTGCGCTGTCTGCTCGGCCACGAGTTGGGGCACGTGGGCAGCGGGCACGCGGTCTACAAGACGATGCTCATGATCCTCACCCGGTGGGCGGCCAACCTGAGCTGGTTGCCGGTCGGCGCGATCGCGCTGCGCGCCATCATCGCGGCGATGCTGGAGTGGTGGCGCAAGGCGGAGCTCTCCGCCGACCGGGCCGGCCTGCTCGCCGGGCAGGATCCGGCCGCCGCGCTGCGGCTGCTGATGAAGCTGGCCGGCGGCGGTGACCTGTCCCAGGTCGACACCACCGCCTTCCTGGAGCAGGCCGCCGAGTACGCCGGCGGCGGCGACCTGCGCGACAGCCTGCACAAGATCCGGATGACCGCGTGGAGCACCCACCCGGTGCCGGTGGCGAGGGCGGCGCAGCTGCGCCAGTGGATCGACTCCGGGGCGTACGGGCGGGTGCTGGCCGGGGACTATCCGCGCCGCGAGGACGACAGCTCGACAAGCGTTTCGGAGGAGATCAAGGCGGCTGCCGAGTCGTACCGGGAGGAGTTCAGCCGGTCCACCGACCCCCTGGTCGGGTTGCTGCGCCGGCTCGGCGACGGCGCGAGCGACGTCGGCGAGTGGGTGGGCGGCACCGCCGGTCGGGCCCGTTCCTGGATGGACGCCGCCACCGAGGCGGCGGGCCGCGCGCACCGCGCCGGCCGGGCCGCCCCCGGCACGCGGGCCGGCGCCGGCCCCGCGGACAGCGGTGACGGTACGGGCTCCGCCGGCACGCCCCGGTAAGGCCGGCATACGATGCCGGTCATGACCTCACCGATCATGTCCGAGTCCGAGGTGCGGGCCGCCGTCGAGCGGGAGATGCCCGGCGTCCGGGCCGACCTGGAGCGCCTCGTCCGCATCCCCGGCATCGCCTTCGAGGGCTTCGACCACTCGCACGTGGAACGCTCCGCCGAGGCCGTCGCCGAGCTGCTGCGCGGTTGTGGCCTGGACGTCGACATCGTGCGCTCCGGCGGCCAGCCGGCGGTGATCGGCCGTCGGGCCGCCCCGCCCGGCGCACCCACCGTGCTGCTTTACGCCCACCACGACGTCCAGCCGGTCGGGGACCGGTCGCTGTGGGAGTCCGACCCGTTCGAGCCGGTGGAACGGGACGGCCGGCTCTACGCCCGGGGTGCGGCCGACGACAAGGCCGGCATCATGGCGCACGTCGCGGCGCTGCGCGCGTACGGCGACGCGCTGCCGGTTGGCGTGGTCCTCTTCATCGAGGGCGAGGAGGAGTACGGCTCCGACTCGCTGGAGCAACTGCTGGCCGAGCACCGCGACGAGATCGCGTCGGACGTCATCGTGATCGCCGACTCCGGCAACTGGGACATCGGCGTACCGGCGTTGACCACCTCGCTGCGGGGCATCGTCAACTGCTTCGTCGAGGTGCGCACGCTGGACCACGCGGTGCACAGCGGCATGTTCGGCGGCGCCGTGCCGGACGCGCTCACCGCGCTGGTCCGGCTGCTGGCGACGCTGCACGACGACGCCGGTGACGTGGCCGTGGACGGGTTGGTCGGCCGGGAGGGCGCCACCGTCGACTACCCGGAGGACCGGGTCCGGGCCGAGGCTGGGCTCGCCGAGGGCGTGCAGTTCATCGGCACCGGCCGGATCACCGACCGGCTCTGGACCAAGCCGGCGCTGGCCATCCTCGGTGTCGACGCGCCGTCCACCGGCGAGGCGCCGAACGCCCTGGTCCCGGCCGCGAAGGCGAAGCTCAGCATCCGCCTCGCCCCGGGCGACGACCCCAAGCGGGCGTACGCGGCGGTGCGCGCGCACCTGGAGCAGCACGCGCCGTGGGGTGCGCAGGTGACGGTCACCTTCGAACACGACGGTGACCCGTGCGTGATCGACGCGTCCGGGCCGATGTTCGACGCCGCGCGTTCGGCCTTCCGGACCGCCTGGGACGGCACCGACCCGGTGGACATCGGTGTCGGCGGCTCGATTCCGTTCATCGCCACCTTCCAGGAGATGTTCCCGAAGGCGGCGATCCTGGTGACCGGTGTGGAGGACCCGCACGCCCGCGCGCACGGCCCGAACGAGAGTCTGCACCTGGGGGAGTTCGCCCGGGTCTGCCTCGCCGAGGCGCTGCTCCTGCGCAACGTGGCGGCGGCGGGCAGTTAGGTGTCAGAACGGCAACTTTGGGCCTGATCTGGGAGTTTACGGCGTGTCGGATGGTCAGCTGTTATAGCCTTTCGTACATGAGTACGAACGAGGTGATGGCCCGGTTGGGGGCCGCTGTCAGCGCGCTGGGAGATGTCGATGTCTCCGCGTGGTCCGAGGACACGCTCAACGAACAGCTCGGTGAGCTCTCTGCCGCACTGGTCGCCCTCGACTCGGTGCTCTCCCGGGTCGCCGGCGAGGTCCGCGCCCGAGGGTTGCGCATCGAGGAGCCCGTCTCCGCCTGATCCGTCGTCCGCGTGAGCGGGCGGCACCCTGCCGACACCGCCCGGGCACGGCAATGCCCGGGCGGTGTCGGAGGTGACTGGCAGGATGAGCTGCGTGCGGTTCCTCGATCTGGCAGCCACCTCCGCCGCCGTCGGCGCCACCAGCGGCCGACGGGCCAAGGTGGAGCTGCTCGCTGACGCGCTGCGCCGGCTCGACCCTGACGAGGTCGAGGCCGGCGCCGGCTATCTCGCCGGTGAGCTGCGCCAACGGCAGACCGGGGTCGGCTACGCGAGCCTGCGTGACCTGCCGCCACCGGCCGCCGAGCCGACGTTGACGGTGGCCGCCGTGGACGCGGCCATCGCGCAGATCGCCGCGGTGCACGGCTCGGGCTCGCAGGCCCGGCGTCGGGCGTTGCTCGGTGCGCTCTACGCGGCAGCGACGGCCGACGAGCAGCGCCTGCTCACCGGCCTGTTCAGCGGCGAGCTACGCCAGGGTGCCCAGGCCGGGCTCCTCGCGGACGCGGTGGCCCGGGCCGCCGACGTGCCGGTGGCGGCGGTCCGCCGGGCGCTGCTGCTCGCCGGTGATCTCCGGGCGGTGGCGGTGGCCGCGCTGACCGGCGGTGCCGCCGAGTTGGCCGGGTTCGGTCTGCAGGTCGGCCGGCCGCTGGCGCCGATGCTCGCGCAGAGCGCCCCCTCGGTCGACGAGGCGCTCGCCGCGACCGGCACGCCGGCTGTGGTCGACGTGAAGCTCGACGGCATCCGCATCCAGGTGCACCGCTCCGGTGCCGACATCGCCGTGTTCACCCGCAGCCTCGACGAGATCACCACCCGGGTGCCCGAGGTGGTCGCCGCGGTCCGTGCCCTGCCCGGCCGGGAGTTGGTCCTCGACGGCGAGGCGATCGGCCTGGACGAGACCGGTCGTCCACTGCCGTTCCAGCAGACGTCGAGCCGGGCCGCCCGACGCACCACCCCCAGCACCACCGGGCGCACACCCGTGGCTCCGGCGGTGCTGGCGGCGGCTGCCAGCACGGGCGCGACGGTGCTCACCCCGTACTTCTTCGACCTGCTGCACCTCGACGGCGAGGATCTGATCGACCTTCCCGGCCGGGAGCGGTGGGCCGCCCTCGCCGGTGCGGTGGATTCGTCGCTGCTGGTCGGGCGGATGGAGGTCGACGACCCGGAGCAGGCCGCTACCGCGTTCGCCGCCGCGCTCGACGCGGGGCAGGAGGGCGTGGTGGTCAAGGCACCGGACGCGCCCTACGACGCCGGCCGCCGTGGCGCCGCCTGGGTCAAGGTGAAACCGCGACACACCCTCGACCTGGTGGTGCTCGCCGTCGAGTGGGGCAGTGGCCGACGCAAGGGCTGGCTGTCCAACCTGCATCTGGGTGCCCGTGACGCGCGCACCGGCGAGTTCGTCATGCTCGGCAAGACGTTCAAGGGACTCACCGACGAGCTGCTGCGGTGGCAGACCGAGCGGTTCCTCGGCCTCGCCGTGGAACGCGGCGACTGGGTGGTCCGGGTCCGGCCCGAGCAGGTTGTGGAGATCGCCTTCGACGGGGTGCAGACGAGTTCGCGCTATCCCGGTGGGATGGCGCTGCGGTTCGCCCGGGTGGTGCGCTATCGCGACGACAAGTCCGCCGCCGAGGCGGACACCATCGACGCGGTCCGTGCCATCCACGCCGGCCGCCCCGCCGGCTGACCGGCCGGGTCCGGCGCCGAGCCGCACACCCCGTTGCAGCGCGTCGGCCGGAGGCGGCCTGAGTCAGGCGGTCGGTGTCGGTTCGGCGGCCCGGTCCAGGGGAGCCGGG
The DNA here is from genome assembly GCF_044456765.1 of Micromonospora sp. NPDC050784. Classification (NCBI taxonomy): domain Bacteria; kingdom Bacillati; phylum Actinomycetota; class Actinomycetes; order Micromonosporales; family Micromonosporaceae; genus Micromonospora; species Micromonospora sp. NPDC050784. The sequence continues at coordinate 55,148 of NZ_JBITGG010000024.1, forward strand.
GTGGTGCCGATGCCGGCGGCACGGCGGGCCTCTCGACGGGCCACCCAGCCGTAGCCGAAGAGAGCCATCACCGCGAAGAGCCACCACTGCACGACGTAGCCGAAGTTCTGCCAGTTGTTGGCGTGCCCGACCGGCACCGCCTTGAACACCGGATCGGCTGCCGGGGTCTGCTCGTCGAGCAGCAGGTAGGCGCCGTAGACCGGGTAGGGAAGCTCGCCGGCCAGCCGCGACACCCCGATCCGCCGGATCTCCAGCAGCCCGTCGCGTCGGGCCACCGCGCCGGCGCCGCTCTCGGTCTCGTGCACCCGACCGACCACCGTCACGTCGCCGGTGGGCGCGGCCGGCACCGACGGCAGGGCCGTCGCCCCACCGGGTGCCGGCGGGATCCAGCCCCGGTCCACCAGCAGCGCCGTGCCGTCGGTGAGCACCAGCGGGGTGAGCACCTCGAAGCCGACCCGGCTGTCCACCGTCCGGCCACGGACCAGCACGGTGTTCGTGGGGTCGTACCGGCCGGTGACGGTGACCCGGGTCCAGACCTTGTCCTCGGCGGGGGCCGGACCGGCCGTCCCCGCGCCGCCGGCGGGAGCGCGCAGCGCGTCGGCGAGCGGCACGGGGGCCATCCGCTGGCCGGCGTCGATCCGCTCGTTGACCTCGGTGCGCCCCCGGTAGCGGTCCAGCTGCCAGTTGCCGAGGAACACCATGACGGCGGCCGCGACCAGGGTCAGCGCGAGAGCGCCCAGCCAGCGTGGGCTCAGCAGGAACCGGTACACGGCACCGAGGCTACTCGTATGACCGGCGCCACTGACCTGGACCGGGCCGGACCGGTCCGGGACGGACGCCCGGGGCCCTGCCAGGGCCGGGCCGCCCACCCCCGGTTGGCGGTGCTCGCGCCTCCAGCCGGGCGGGTATCGTCACGCCGACGGATCGGCCTCGGTCGTCCCGTCGCGTACCCGCCGCCGCTCGCGAGGAGTCGATGATGACCGTCGTGCCGCGCCTGGTGCTCAGCGCGCCGTCCTCCGGGCACGGTAAGAACGCGCTGGCGATCGGGCTGCTCGCCGCCCTGGCCGAGCGAGGGGTCGACGTCGCCGGTTTCAAGCTCGGGCCGGACCACGTCGACGCCGCCTACCTCGGCCTCGCCTCCGGTCGGCCGGGTCGGGTGATCGACCCCCGGCTGGTCGGCATCGACCGGCTCGCCCCGCTGGTGGCGCACGGTGCCGCCGGTGCCGGGCTGGCCGTGGTGCAGGGCAGCATGGGGCTGTACGACTCGGTCGGTGGCCGTCCCGAGCAGGAGTCCACGGCCGCCGCGGCCGCCGCGTTGCGCAGCCCGGTGGTGCTCGTTGTCGACGTGGCCGCGATGGGTCAGTCGGTGGCGGCCCTGGTGCACGGTTTCCGTTCGTACGACGAGCAGTTGTGGCTCGGCGGCGTGATCCTCAACCGGGTGGCGTCGTCCCGGCACGAGGGGATGCTGCGCGAGGCGTTGGACGACGTGGGAGTGCCGGTCTACGGCGCGCTGCGTCGCCAGGACCTGCCGGCGGTGCTGCCGTCGCGTCGGCACGGTGTGGCGCCGGTGGTCGACGACTCGGCCGACGCCGTCCGTGCGGTCCGCCGGCTGGGCGAGGCCGTCGCCGCCACGGTCGACCTGGAACGGCTGCTCGGGCTGGCCCGCTCCGCTCCGCCGCTGCCGGCGCCGGCCTGGTCTCCGGAGGAGTCCCTCGGCACGTTCACACCCCCGGCGAACCGGCCGCTGGTGGCGGTGGCCGGTGGGCCGGGCGGCAGCTTCAGCCACCCGGAGACCACCGAGCTGCTCCGGGCCGCCGGCGCCGAGGTCGTCGTCGTCGACCCGCTTCGCGACGAGGCGCTGCCGGTCGGCACCCGCGCGCTGATCGTCGGCGGCGCGCTGCCCGAGGCGTACGCCGAGCAGTTGTCGGCCAACCGGCGGCTCTGCATCGCGGTGGCCGAGTTGGCGCGGACCGGGCGTCCGGTGATCGCCGAGGGTGCCGGGCTGCTCTGGCTGGCCCGGGAGTTGGACGGGTTGCCGATGTGCGGTGTCCTGGACGCGGTCGGCGTCAGCCGGGACGGGGTGGTGGCCGGCTACCGGGAGGCGACCGCCCAGACCGACAGTGTCGTCGCCGCCACCGGCACGGTGCTGGTCGGGCACAAGGCACACCGTGCGGTGCTCACCCCCCGCGCTGGTCAGCGCCCGGCCTGGAGCTGGGACGGCGGCGCGCCGGAGGGCTTCGTCTGGCGTAACGTGCACGCCTCACAGCTCACCCTGCACTGGGCCAGCCATCCGGCGACGGCCGCCCGGTTGGTCGCCGCGGCGGCGGCCGAGCCGACGAGCGAGGTGGTGCCCGCGCAGCCCGGCGGGGTGTCGGTGTGATCGGTCAGGTCGCGGTGCGCCGGTTCCCGGCGTTGACCGTCTCCACCCCGCGTACCGAGGTGCGTCAGCTCACGGCGGCCGACGCGGCGGCGGCCGGGGAGATCTTCGCCGACAAGCTGACCCGGCGTTGGCTGCCGCTGCCCGGTGACTCCGGCCCGATTGACGGGCTGGCCTGGTGCACGGATCTGGCCCGGCAGCGGCGCGACAGCGGGGAGGGTGACCACTACGCGGTGCTCCGGCGGGAGGACGACCAGGTGGTCGGCTCGCTGTGGACCCGGCGCACCGACTGGGGCGCCCGCCTCACCGAGGTCTCCTACGCGATGGCGGCGCACGCGCGGGGGTTCGGCTTCGCCGCCGAGGCGGTCGACGCGGTGGCCATCGCGCTGATCCTGGAGCACGGCTTTCAACGGGTCGAGCTGCGGGTGGCACCCGGCAACCTGGCCTCGCGCCGGGTCGCCGAGAAGGCCGGGTTCAGCTACGAGGGTCTGCTGCGTAACGCCGGTTTCGTCAGCGGCGGCCGGGTGGATCTGGAACTCTGGTCGTTCGTCGCCGCCGACCTGCGCTGAGCTGCGCGCACGACCTGCGGACCGTCAGCCGACGATGGCGTCCGACGGTGGGGTGAACTGGCGGGTGGGTGTGCCCTTCAGGCCGTCGCGCAGGGTCTCCGAAACCGCCTTGATCGGGATCTGGGACTGCCCGTCACCGACGGCGTTGAACGGATTGTCCGGGTCGGAGATGAAGCTCGCCGCGGCCAACTCCGGGGTGTAGCCCACGAACCAGGCGGACCGGGTGCTGTCGGTCGTACCTGTCTTGCCGGCCACCGGGCGTCCGACGGTGCCCCGCACGCTGTCGGCGGTGGACCAGCCGCCGCAGCTGCCGCGCGCCGGGGTGTCTCCGGTCGGGCAGCGGGCCGCGTCGGTGGCCGCCCGCGCGGCGTCCGCGCTGACGACCTGTCGGCAGCGTGGCTTGGCCACCTCGCGGTGGAGGCCGCCCGGGGTGGCGTACGTGGCGGGCGTGCCGTCCCGGTTCATGATCGCTTGCACCGGGATGGCCTCGCAGTAGCGACCGTCGGCCGCGATGGCGGCGTACGCGTTGGCCATCTCCAGCGGGGTGGCGTCGGAGACGCCCAGGGTGAACGCACCCCACTTCTTCGCCTTGGCCGGCGACGCCTGTTCCCGGTCGACGTCGGTGCGCCACCGTAGCCCGAGCTGTTCGGCCAACCGGACCGCCCGGTCCGCGCCGACCTTCTCCTCCAGCCACACGAAGTACGTGTTGACCGATTTGCCGAAGCCGGACCACATGGTCTGCTGGCCGGTCATGGCGCCGCTGGCGTTGGAGGGCGCCCAGCCGTCGTACACGGCGGACTTGTAGCGGTAGGGCGCGTTGAACGAGGTGGAGAGGGTCATTCCCGAGTCCAGCGCGGCCAACATCGGGAACATCTTGAACGTCGACCCGGCCTGGTAGCCGGCCAGGTCACCGCCGCCGAGCAGCGGTGCCACCGTGTTCGGGTAGTTGGCCTTCACCTTCGGCCCGGCCTCGGGGTTGGAGCTCTGCGGGTTGTCGGCCAGGTCCAGCGAGTACGTCCGGTTCACCGCCATGGCCTTCACCCGCCCGGTGCCCGGTTCGGAGACCACGATGCCGTTGGCGAACGGGCTGCCGGTGGCTTCCTTGGCGCCGACGCTCTTCTCGGCCGCCTCCTGGACCTTCGGGTCGAGGCTGAGCACGATCCGGTAGCCGCCCCGGCGCAGGTTGTCCATCCGTTCCAGGCGGCTCGCCCCGAACGCGGGCTGCGCGCTCCACCAGTTCTTCAGGTAGTCGCAGGCGAAGCCCCAGCTGTTGTACTTCTCCGCCACCGCGGCGCAGTCGTGCGGTGGGGTGGTCAGCTTGAGCCGGATCGGCTCGGACTTGGCGGCGGCGGCCGAGTCGGGGGAGAGGTAGCCGAGTTGGCTCATCCGGTCCAGCACGTAGTTGCGCCGTCCGGTGGCCTCCTTCTGGTCGGAGTCGGCCGGGTCGTACTCGGAGGGGGACTTGACCAGTCCGGCGAGGGTGGCGGCCTCGACCGGGGTGAGGTCCTTCGGGGTCTTGGAGAAGAAGATCTCGCTGGCCGCGTAGATGCCGTACGCCCGGTGCCCGAAGTACGCCGAGTTCAGGTAGCGCTCCATGATCTGTTCCTTGCTCAGCTCCTTCTCCAGGTCCAGCGCCATCCGCATTTCCTTGACCTTGCGAAGGCTGGTCTGCTGGGTGGCTTCCTGGACCTCCTTCGGCGTGGTCGCGCTGTCCCGCAGGGCCATCCGGACGTACTGCATGGTCAGCGTCGAGGCACCCTGGGAGCCGCCGGAGCGGGCGTTGGAGACGAAGGCCCGGGCCACGCCCTTCGGGTCGACGCCGTGGTGCTGGTAGAAGCGGGAGTCCTCGGCGGCCACGATCGCCTGCTGGATGTTCGGCGACATGTCCGACAGCTTGGTGTACTGCCGGTACTCCTCGTAGAACATGGTCAGCACGGTCTTGCCGTCCGGGCCGTAGACGTACGAGGTCTCGGCGGGCAGGGCGGTCTTCAGCAACCGGGTCTTCTGCTCCACGGCGTGCGCGGTGGCCTTCGCGCCGAGCCCGGTGAGGGCGACGAGTGGGTAGGCGGCGGCGGCGATCACGATTCCGGCGATCAGTCCGGCGCGCAGGAGAGGGACGAGTCGACCAGCGGCAGCAAGGGGTCGGTTGCTCACGTGGTCAAGTTATGACATTTCCGATTCGTACATGAGAAGAACTCTTAAACCGGCGAGTGGTGACGTGGCTTACGCCGGGATCGACTGTCCCACCGGCCACCTTCCCGGCAGGATCGCGGACATGTCTGATCAGCCGAGCGCGGTCGACCCACCCACCGGGGTCGAGCCGGACCTCGCGCACCACGGCGACGCCGAGGCCACCGCCGGCCTGATCGACCTCGCCGTCAACGTCCGTCGGGCGCGGCCTCCCGCCTGGCTGGCCGACCCGATCGCCGCGACCCTGACCGACCTGGCCCGCTATCCGGACCCGGCGCCGGCCCGGGCGGCGGTCGCCGCCCGACACCGCCGTCACCCGAACGAGGTGCTGCTCACCGCCGGGGCCGCCGAGGGCTTCGTGCTGATCGCCCAGGCGCTGCGCGGCGTTCGCCGCCCCGTGGTGGTGCACCCCCAGTTCACCGAGCCGGAGGCGGCGTTGCGGGCCGCCGGGCACCAGGTCGAGCGGGTGCTGCTCGACGCCGCCGAAGGCTTCCGGCTCGATCCGTCCCGGGTGCCCGCCGACGCCGACCTCGTGATGATCGGCAACCCGACGAACCCGACCTCGGTGCTGCACCCCGCCCGGACGGTGGCCGCGCTGGCCCGCCCCGGCCGGGTGCTGGTGGTCGACGAGGCGTTCGCCGACACCACCATCGCGCCCGGGCACCCGGGCGAACCGGAGTCGCTGGCCGACCGCAGCGACCTGCCCGGGCTGCTCGTGGTGCGCAGCCTCACCAAGACGTGGGGCCTGGCCGGCCTGCGGATCGGCTACCTGCTCGGCGCTCCGGAACTGCTGTCCCGGTTGGCCGCCGTCCAACCGCTCTGGGCCGTCTCCACGCCCGCGCTGGCGGCCGCGTCGGCCTGCGCCAGCGCCGTCGCGGTCCAGGCCGAACGCGCGATCGCCGCCGACCTCGCCGCCGACCGCGACCACCTGGTCGCGCGCCTCGCCGACCTGCCCGGTGTACGCGTCGTCGGCCGTCCCGCCAGCGCGTTCGTCCTGCTGCACCTGCCGGGCGCGACAGCGATCCGGGCCGCCCTGCGCGAGCGCGGCTGGGCGGTGCGCCGAGGCGACACGTTCCCCGGGCTCGGCCCGGACTGGCTGCGGGTGGCCGTACGCGACCGAAACACCACCGACGCGTTCATCGACGTGCTGCGCGAGACCATGGAGGCATGATGCTGGAGACCACGATCGCGGCGATCCGCCCGGCGGACGAAGCGGCCATGGCCGCCGCCCGGGAGCTGCACGGCCGGCTGACCAAGCCGGCGGGCTCGCTGGGCGCGCTGGAGGAGCTTTCGGTACGCCTCGCCGGCCTGGCCGGCGCCTGCCCCCCACCGCTGCCCGAGCCGGGCGCGGTGGCGATCTTCGCCGGTGACCACGGGGTGCACGCCCAGGGGGTGAGCCCCTGGCCGCAGGAGGTCACCGCGCAGATGATCGGCAACTTCCTGGCCGGCGGAGCGGTGGTCAACGCGTTCGCCCGGCAGGCCGGCGCCTCGGTCACCGTGGTCGACGTCGGCGTGGCCACCCCGCTGCCCACCGAACCGGCTGTGCTCGACCCGGCCGTGGACGCCCCGGCCGTGGCCGCCCCGGCTGTGCTCGACCCGGTCGTGCCGCGACTGGTTGTCGCGTCCGTCCGCCGGGGCACCCGCGACCTCGCGGTGACCGCCGCGCTGACCCGGGACGAGGCGCTGGCGGCGGTGCAGACCGGCATCCGGATCGCCGACGAGCTGATCGACGCTGGCGCCGGCATCCTGCTCACCGGGGACATGGGCATCGGCAACACCACCCCGGCCGCCGCGCTGATCGCCGCGTTCACCGGCGTCGACGCGCTCGACGCCACCGGTCGGGGCACCGGGGTCGACGACCCGACGTACGCGCACAAGGTGGCGGTGGTGCGGGCCGCGCTGGCCCGGCACACCCCCGACCCGGCGGACCCGCTGGGGGTGCTGGCCGCCGTCGGTGGCCTGGAGCACGCCGCCCTGGCCGGGCTGATCCTGGGGGCCGCGGCGCGCCGCACGCCGGTGCTGCTGGACGGGGTGATCGCGGTCTCGGCCGCGCTCGCCGCCGCCGCGTTCGCCCCGGACGCGATCTGCGCCATGGTCGCCGGCCACCGCTCGGCCGAGCCCGGTGCCACGGCCGCGCTGCGCCACCTCGGCCTCGACCCGCTCATCGACCTGGGGCTGCGCCTCGGCGAGGGCACCGGCGCGCTGCTGGCGTTGCCGGTGGTCACCGGCGCGGTCCGGGTGCTGCACGAGGTGGCCACCTTCGACTCCGCCGGGGTGGCCGAGAAGTGACCACGCGCAACGAACGCGCTGCCCGCCTCGGTGGTGTGGCGTGACCTCCAATCCGTACCCCCTTGGTTTGCGCCTGCACGGGCGGCGGGTGGTCGTGGTGGGTGGCGGCGCGGTCGCCACCCGGCGGGTACCCGCGCTGCTGGACGCCGGTGCGGACGTCCTGCTGGTGGCCCCGGAGCTGACCCCGGCGCTGCGGGCCCGGGCCGACGCGGGTCGGCTGCACTGGGTGCAGCGTCGGTTCGTGCCCGAGGACCTGGACGGCGCCTGGCTGGTCCAGGTCGCGGTCGACGACCCGATGGCGGCGGCTTCGGTGAGCGCCGTCGCCGCCGAGCGGCGGATCTTCTGCGTCCGGGCCGACGACCGGACGGCCGCCACCGCCTGGACTCCGGCGGTGACCCGGCACGGCCCGGTCACCGTGGCGGTGCTCGGCGGCGGCGATCCCCGGCGTGCAATGACCGTCCGCGACGCGATCCGTGACCTGCTCGCGGTCCGCCTGGCACCGGACGAGACCGCTCCGACGCAGAGCGGGCCCGACGCTTCGACCGGTGCGACCGGTGCGACCGGTGCGACCGGTGCGACCGGTGCGACCGGTGCGACCGGTGCGACCGGCGGGACCGGCGGGCGGCAGTCCGGGCGGGTGGCGCTGGTCGGGGCGGGGCCGGGAGACCCGGAGCTGATCACCGTGAAGGGCTGGCGGCTGCTCACCGAGGCCGACGTGGTGGTCGCCGACCGGTTGGTGCCCGGGCTGCTCCTCGACGAGCTGCGCCCCGACGTCGAGCTGGTGGACGCCTCGAAGATCCCCTACGGCCCGTCCCGGGCCCAGGAGGAGATCAACCAGATCCTGGTCGACCGGGCCCTGGCCGGCGCCTTCGTGGTGCGGCTCAAGGGCGGCGACCCGTACGTCTTCGGCCGCGGCGGCGAGGAACTGCTGGCCTGCGCGGCGGCCGGCGTGCCGGTGACCGTGGTGCCCGGGGTGACCAGCTCCATCGCCGCGCCGGCCGCGGCCGGCATCCCGGTCACCCACCGGGGGGTGGCGCACGAGTTCACGGTGGTCTCCGGGCACCTGGCACCCGACTCGCCGGCTTCGCTGGTGCGCTGGGACGCCCTCGCCGGTCTGCACGGCACCCTGGTGATCCTGATGGGGCTGAAGAACCTCGCCGCCATCACGGCCACCCTCATCGCCCACGGTCGGTCACCGCAGACGCCGGCAGCCGTCGTCCAGGAGGCCACCACGGGCACCCAGCGGGTCCTGCGGTCCACGCTGGGCGAGGTGGCCGCCGACGCGCTCACGGCCGAGCTGCGCCCGCCCGCCGTCGTCGTGGTGGGCGACGTGGTGAACGCCCTCGACAGCTGACAGGTGACCGAACGCGGGTCCGGGTGAAGAGCCACCGGCCGATGGTTCGTTCCGACCGTGCCGGCGACGCCGATCGGACGTGGGAACGAGCCGGCAGGGTAGATCTTGGACAGTTTCCGTTACGTGCTAACGGAAACTGTCCAAGATTGCCAGCTGCGGCGGCGCCGACCGTCGCGAGCGGTGAAAGCGTCGGTGGCTGTCGACACAATGTCGACCATGCTCACCGTGAAGGATCCTCACGAGAAGTGGCGGACGGAACTGCTCACACCCGTCGCGCTGCGGTTCGGACGCCCCGGCCTGACCACCACCTTCGAGGACCTCCCCTCGCGATGGCGCGATGCTCCGGTCCGAACTCTGAGGTGCACGGACGCGGACGGCTCCTGGGGCGTCCTGGTCACGGTGGTCCGTGGCCATCGCCAACAGCCGGGCGACTCGCTCGTCGGCAACGAGTTCGGCCGGGACCCGCACACCGCCTATGACCTGGACTCGCCCGGCGAGCTGGTGTACGAGGTGCAGGTGACCGAGGACGACGGGTCCGACGAGCACGAGCTGCTGGCGTTCCGGCTCTTCGGCGACCCGCAGGAGGCCGGGGCGGAGGTGCTGCGGTGGGCCGGGAAGAAGGCGGCGCACTCGGTCCGCCCGTCGGCCGAACGGGCCGAGATACGGCAGCGCCGGGAGCGCCGACAGTTCGACCACCGCGAGGCCAGCGCGGCATCGCCGCTGGTCCGGATCGGCGCGGTGTCGGACGAGGCCGCCGCCGACCTCGACGCCATCGACGGGTCCGCGTTGTGCTGGCACTTCCCGCGCGGGAACACCGGTGCCTACCTGCGGTCGGCGGTGGTCGCACTAGCCGGCTACGGCGAGCAGCGGCCGCACCTGCGGGGCCGGTGGCTCACCGCACGGGTCGACGGCGAGGAGTTGGTCATCGGCATCGACGAGCTGATCCCGGCCAACCAGCGGCACCGCTGGGACGGCGCCCGCTGGCTGTGGGACCGCCGACAGGCGAACACCCCGGCCGGGCTCCGCTGGCAGGTCGATCGGGTCGAGCAGGCCGCCCCCGGGGTCGCGGCCGTCCGCCGTGGCGCGTTGGCCGAGGCGCTGACCAACGCCGGGGTGGAGACGGATCCGGAGCTCGACGCGTTGCTGACCGGCGTGCCGTACCGGCTCTCCGACGCCGAACTCACCCCCACTTGGGTGGCGAACCTGTACCGCGGTCTCGCCGACCTCGCGCCCTGGCGGCTGGACGCGGCGTACCGAGGTTGGCGTGACGGCCGGCAGGCACAGGGGCTGCCGGTCCGGGACCCGGTTGTCCTGTTCGGTCTCGGCGGCGTCGGCGCGGCCCGTAAACCGAAGCTCGCGCTCGACCACACCGGCGACGCCCCACTGCTGTGCCTGATCCACACCGGCAGCAGCGCCGTGCTGCCGTACGCGCACTGGACGGTGCCCACCGACCTGGGTGCCCGCCTGTACGGGTGGCAACCGAGCCTGCCGTCCCCGCAGTGACCGACGGGGCCGAAGCGTAAGCGCTCCGGCCCCGTCGTACGAGCGGTCGACTACTGCTTGAGCATGTTGTCCAGCAGTAGGGCACAGCGGATCAGACCGAGGTGGCTGTACGCCTGCGGGTGGTTGCCCAGGCCGCGCTCGGCGAGCGGGTCGTACTGCTCGGGGAGCAGGCCGGTCGGGCCGGCGGTCAGCACCATCTGCGCGAACAGCTCCTCGGCGTCGGTGCGGCGGCCGGTGCGCAGGTACGCCTCGATGAGCCACGCCGTGCAGATGTGGAAACCGCCCTCACGGCCGGGCAGGCCGTCGTCCCAGTGGTAGCGGTAGACGACCGGGCCGCTGCGTAGGTCCGCCTCGATCCGCAGGACGGTGGACAGGAAGCGCGGGTCGTCGCCCGGGAGCAGGCCGGAGAGCCCGATCCAGAGTGACGAGGCGTCCATGTCCTCGTCCCCGTACGCGACGCTGTACGCCTCGACGTCGGAGTGCCAGCCGTGCTCCAGCACGTTGGCGCCGATCCGGTCCCGCAGGTCCTTCCACTCGGGCCGGTCCTCGCCGCCGTGCTCGCGCATCACGTGCAAGGCGCGGTCGACGGTCATCCAGCACATCACCTTGGAGAAGACGTGGTGCCGGGGTGGCAGCCGGGCCTCCCAGATGCCGTGGTCGGGCTCGTGCCAGCGGCGGCGGACCGCCTCGACCATGTTCTCCAGGACCCGCCACTCGTCGTCGCGGACCGAGCCGCGGGCGTCGGCGACGGCCGCGATCAGGTCGGCGATCGGGCCGAAGACGTCCAGCTGCAACTGGTGGTTGGCGAGGTTGCCGACCCGGACCGGCCGGGAGCCGGCGTACCCGGGAAGCGTGTCGATGACCGCCTCGGCGCCCAGCTCGTAGCCGTCGATGGTGTAGAGCGGGTGCAGTCGCTCCGGGTGCCCGCCGGTGCGCTCGATGCAGCCGTCCACCCAGCGCAGCAGCGCCTCGGCCTCCTCGACGGAGCCCAGGTCGACAAGTGCGCGGGCGGTCAGCGCCGCGTCGCGCAGCCAGCAGTAGCGGTAGTCCCAGTTACGGACGCCGCCCAGCTCCTCGGGGAGCGAGGTGGTCGCCGCGGCCAGGATCGAGCCGGTGGCTTCGTGGCAGAGCCCGCGCAGGGTGAGGGCGCTGCGCGCGACCAGGTCCCGGGCGGTGGACGGCAGCCGCAGCGAGGCCACCCAGTCCTTCCACGGCTGCTCGGCGGCGGCCTGCCGCTCGTGGATCGGCACCCGGTGGTGCTCCAGGCTGTGCGTGCCGAAGCGCAGCTCCAGCACGACCTGGCCACCGGCCGCGGAGAGGTCGACGATGGCCTTGGCGGTCTCGTAACCGCCGTCGTTGCGGACCTCCCACTCCACGCCGGGGGCGTAGAGCGCGACCGGTTCGTTGGAGCCGAGCACCAGCAGGCCGTCGCCGAGCGGCTGCAACTGCACGGCGACCTGACCGAACTCGGGCCTCGGCGCGAACTCCACCCGGGCCTTGCCACTGCCGGTGAGCACCCGGATCAGGGTCGAGTCGCCGGTGATGACCGCCGGGCTGTCGTCCGGAGTGGTCTCCCGGGCCGGCTTGTCCAGCCAGTCGGTGACGGTGAGCCCGGACCAGCGGGTCTCCACGGTCATCGTGCCGGAGCGGTAACGCTGACCCAGCGGGATGCCGCCGCGTTCCGGGGCGACGCTGAAGTGACCGGCCGGGCTGCCACCGACGAGGTCGGCGAAGATCGCCGCCGAGTCCGGCTTGGGGTGGCAGAGCCAGCTCACCTTGGCCTCGGGGGTGAGCAGAGCGACGGTACGACCGTTGGCCAGCATGGAGTGCCGTTCGATCGGCACCGCCCGCTCACCGAACAGCCAGTGCCGCCGGGTCTCAAGCAGCAGCGCCAGCGCGCGGGCGGCCTCCAGCGGGTCGGCGACCCGGTAGCTGGCCTTGGTGTCGCCGGGGCCGATCTTGATGCCGAGGTCGGGACCGTGCAGGTGGCCGAACGCGTTCTCGTCGGTGACGTCGTCGCCGATGAACAGCACCGCGCTGGAGGCGAGCTGGGTCCGGAGCTGGTCGAGCGCGGTGCCCTTGTGGGTGGCCACCACGGAGAGCTCGATGACCTCCTTGCCCTGGGTCACCGTGACCCCGTCGAAGGTGGCCGGACCGTTGCGGACAGCCTCGATGGCGGCGGCGGCGATCTGCGGGTCGACGCCGCGGGTGTGCATGGCGACGCTTGCCGGTTTGCGTTCCAGACGGATGCCCGGGTGCTGGGCCGCGATCTCCCGCAGCGCGTTGCGGACCTGGGTGCGCACGGCGACCAGTTCGGGGGAGAGCCGCTCGACGAAGCCGATGTCGAATTCGGAGCCGTGGCTGCCGACGAGGTGCACCTCGCTGGGCAGCCGCGAGAGCGCGGCCAGGTCGCGCAGCGCCCGGCCGGAGACCACCGCCACGGTGGTCTGCGGCAGCGCGGCGAGCGCGCGGACCGCGGCCACCGACTCGGGCAGCGGGACGGCCGTGCTCGGGTCCTCCACGATCGGCGCCAGCGTGCCGTCATAGTCGCAGGCGACCAGGAGCTGGGGGACCCGGGCGATCCGGCCGATGGCGGAGCGCAACTCAGGGTCCATGACCCCGGTGGCGACCGCCGCCCCATCGTTGACGGACGTGTTCACTCGGCCTCCGCCTCGGGAACTCCGAGCTCCGAGAGGAAAGACTTGGCCCAGTGGCCCACGTCGTGGGTACGCAGGTGACGTTGCATTGTCCGCATCCGGCGGCGTGCCTCGGTTTTCTCCACGTGCACTGCCCGGAGGAGGGCGTCCTTGACCGCGTCCGGGTCGTGCGGGTTACACAAAAATGCCTGGCGAAGCTCGGTGGCGGCACCGGCGAACTCACTGAGGACGAGTGCGCCACCCTGGTCGGCACGTGATGCTACGTATTCCTTCGCCACGAGGTTCATGCCGTCTCGCAACGGGGTCACCATCATCACGTCGGCAGCAACGTACATCGCCGCCAGCTCACTGCGACTGTACGACTGATGAAGGTAATGGACCGCCGGCACGCCGACCCTGCCGAACTCGCCGTTGATCCGACCGACCTCGCGCTCGACCTTGACCCGTAGTGCCTGGTAGTGCTCCACGCGCTCGCGGCTGGGCGTGGCCACCTGAACCATGACCGCGTCGGGAACTGTCAACTTTCCGTCAGCCAGCAGCTCCCGGAAGGCCTTGAGCCGCAACTCGATGCCCTTGGTGTAATCCAGCCGGTCCACGCCCAGGATTATCGTCTTCGGGTCGCCCAACTCGGCGCGAATCTGCTTGGCCCGGGCCTGGATCGCCGGGTCGGCGGCCATCCGCTCCATCTCCTGGGTGTCGATCGAGATGGGGAAGGCGCCCGCCTTCACCTGCCGACCGTCGACCTGGATCATCTGCCCCTCGTAGCGCAGCCCGAGCAGGTGCCGGGCCAGCCGGACGAAGTTCTGTGCGGCCAGCCGCTGCTGGAAACCGACCAGGTCGGCGCCGAGCAGACCGCGCAGGATCTCGGTGCGGAACGGCATCTGCATGAACAGCTCGATCGGCGGGAACGGGATGTGCAGGAAGAACCCGATCCGCAGGTCCGGGCGGAGCTCACGGAGCATCGCCGGCACCAACTGGAGCTGGTAGTCCTGCACCCAGACCGTCGCGCCCTCGGCCGCCACGTCGGCCGCGGCCTCCGCGAACCGGGCGTTGACCAGGCGGTACGCCTCGCGCCACCGGCGCTTGTAGGCCGGCGTCTCCACCGCGTCGTGGTAGAGCGGCCAGATCGTCGCGTTGGACTGGCCCTCGTAGTAGCGCTCCAGCTCCTCGGCGCTGAGCGGGACCGGGTGCAGCCGGATCCCCTCCAGGTCGAACGGCTCGGGTGCCGCGCCGGTGCCACCGGCCCAGCCGACCCAGGTGCCCTTGTGTTCGGCGAGTACGGGGTGCAGCGCGGTGACCAGCCCGCCAGGGCTGCGTCGCCACTGCCGGCCCTCGGGTGTGCTCACCTCGTCGACCGGCAGACGGTTCGCCACTACGACAAAGGAGCTACGGACGGTCACGATCGGCCACCTCCGGGTACTGACGGGTCCACCGCGATGAGCGTACTGAGCGTAGCTGCGGCGTCTTGTGCCCCGTGCCGGAGTCTCCTACCCGCCTCGGTCCGACCGAATCCTAGAGGTGATCTTGTCGACAGCCCGCGGCTCAGAGGTCGATGATCGGCCATTCCTTCGGCAGTACCTCGCCGAGCAACTCCCTCCGATCCGTCATGATCGGTGTGATCGCCCGAGCCGCCTCCACCGCAGCCTGGGCAAGGTCCATGGCCGGCCGCCCGGCCTGCTCCAAGCGAGCCGGCGAGAGCGCGAAACCCGCCTGCCGGAGTGTGTGCAGGGTGCGCTCATCGGCCATGTCCTTTCGCACGCACTCCGTCACAAAGGCGGAGATGTCCGGTTCCTCGGCCAGCCGGTCGGCCAGCTCGTCCGGCAGCTCGATGACGAACTCGGTAGACATCGAGTCACGATAAAAGCGGACTGCCGAGCGGCAACGCGGCGCGCCCGCGTACTCCTGGGGCGGGGTGATGTGGGCGAAGCGCGCCGTACCTGTCAGGATTGACGATGGCGTGCGCGCGGCCGGCTCCCGGCCGGCGGCGGCGGGCGGTCCTCGCAGCCCGCGCCGCGCCGCCGATCAGCGACAGCAACCGACGGAGGTAGCCCGCACCGTGGCCCAGTACATCTACGTCCTGGAAAAGGCGCGCAAGGCGCACGGCGACAAGGTCGTGCTCGACAACGTCACGTTGAGCTTCCTGCCGGGGGCCAAGATCGGTGTGCTCGGTCCGAACGGCGCCGGTAAGTCCAGCCTCCTCAAGATCATGGCAGGGCTGGACAAGCCGAGCAACGGCGAGGCCCGACTCATGCCCGGCTACACCGTCGGCATGCTCGCCCAGGAGCCCCCGCTCAACGAGGCCAAGACCGTGCTCGGCAACGTCGAGGAGGCGGTCGCCGAGACCAAGGCCAAGCTGGAGCGGTTCAACAAGATCGCCGAGCAGATGGCGACCGACTACTCCGACGAGCTGATGGAGGAGATGGGCAAGCTCCAGGAGGAGCTTGACCACCTCGACGCCTGGGACGTCGACTCCAAGCTCGAACTGGCCATGGACGCGCTGCGCTGCCCGCCGCCGGACGCCGACGTGACCCAGCTCTCCGGTGGTGAGCGTCGCCGGGTCGCGCTCTGCAAGCTGCTGCTGGAGGCGCCCGACCTGCTGCTGCTCGACGAGCCCACCAACCACCTGGACGCGGAGAGCGTCTCCTGGCTGGAGCAGCACCTGGCGAAGTACGCCGGCACCGTCATGGCGATCACCCACGACCGGTACTTCCTCGACAACGTGGCCGGCTGGATCCTGGAGCTGGACCGTGGCCGGGCGATCGGGTACGAGGGCAACTACTCCACCTACCTGGAGAAGAAGGCCGCCCGGCTGGCCGTCGAGGGCCGCCGCGACGCCAAGATGAAGAAGCGCCTCACCGAGGAGCTGGACTGGGTCCGCTCCAACGCCAAGGCCCGGCAGACCAAGTCCAAGGCCCGCCTGGACCGGTACGACGAGATGGCCAGCGAGGCGGAGAAGACCCGCAAACTGGACTTCGAGGAGATCCAGATCCCGCCGGGTCCGCGCCTCGGCAGCACGGTGATTGAGGCGCAGAACCTCAGCAAGGGCTTCGGCGACCGGCTGCTGATCGAAAACCTGTCGTTCTCGCTGCCGCGCAACGGCATCGTCGGCATCATCGGCCCCAACGGCGTCGGCAAGACCACGCTGTTCAAGACCATCGTCGGGCTGGAGGAGCCAACCGCCGGGTCGGTGCGGGTCGGCGAGACGGTCTCACTGTCGTACGTCGACCAGAACCGTGAGGGCCTCAACGGCGACAAGACCGTCTGGGAGGTCGTCTCCGACGGACTGGACTACCTGATGGTGGGCAAGGTCGAGATGCCGTCGCGGGCGTACATCGCCGCGTTCGGCTTCAAGGGCCCGGACCAGCAGAAGCCGACGAAGGTGCTCTCCGGCGGTGAGCGCAACCGGCTCAACCTGGCGCTGACCCTGAAGATCGGCGGCAACGTCATCCTGCTCGACGAGCCGACGAACGACCTGGACGTGGAGACGCTGTCCAGCCTGGAGAACGCGCTTCTGGAGTTCCCCGGCTGCGCCGTGGTCATCTCCCACGACCGGATGTTCCTGGACCGCGTCGCCACCCACATCCTGGCCTGGGAGGGTGACGACCAGGACCCGGCCAAGTGGTTCTGGTTCGAGGGCAACTTCGAGGCGTACGAGAAGAACAAGATCGACCGCCTCGGCGCGGAGGCCGCCCGGCCGCACCGGGTGACGTACCGCAAGCTGACCCGCGACTGACCGGCCGAGAAGGTGTCTGACCGCTTCGTCTACCACTGCACCCTGCGCTGGTCCGACCTGGACGCGTACGGCCACGTCAACAACTCGCGCTTCCTCACCCTGTACGAGGAGGCGCGGGTCGCGTTGATGTTCGCCGGTGGCCGGGCGTGGGGAGTCGGCTCGTTCGCCGACGGGGTGGTGATCCGCCGGCACGAGGTCGACTACCTGCGCCCGGTCGACTACGCGCTCGGCCGGGCCACCGCGGAGGCGGCGCCCACCGTGCGCATCGAGCTGTGGGTGGAGGAGATCCGGGCCTCCCGGTTCACCGTCGCCTACGAGCTGTACGACGGCGAGGTGCTGGCCAGCCGTGCCCGCTCGGTGCTGGTGCCGTTCGACCTGACCCGCCAGGTGCCCCGGCGGATCACCACCGAGGAACGAGACTTCCTGCTCACGTACGCGCCGCAGGGCGGTGTGGCGTGACCCAGTCGGGCACCGCTGAGCCGGGCCGGGTGGCGGCGTCGGCGTCCACGCACGGTCTCGTCGGCGTGGCCGACGCGGGCGCCTTCCTGGCCCGGCTGGTCCGGCTGGATCCGGTCGCGCCGGTCCGGCTGCGGCCGGCCGGCGCACCCGGCCGGGTCGCCCTGTGGGCCCGGCTGCCGTGGCAGGTTCTGGTGGTCCGCACGGTTGCCGGTGGGCCGGCCGACGGTGTCGCCGAGGACGTCACGGTGGCAGCCACGGAGCTGCTCGCCGAACTGGAGCGGGGCGGCACGGCCCTGCCGACCCGCCGGGACGCCCAGTGGCGGTGGCCGCTGCCGCCGACGCGGAGCAGCCAGGTGGAGGCGCTGCCCGTCGCCGAGGTGCGCCGGATCGCGGACGCGGCGGCGGGCACCCTGCGGACCGCGAGCGAGCAGGGTGTCGCCGGCCGTGCCGTGGGCCAGCGGGCCCTGCGTGACGCGTTGCTCGACCACGTGGCGGTGCTGATCACCCCGGACGGGACGCCCGCCGCGCCGGTCGAGGTGCCGCAGCGGCTGGTGCAGGGGGTGGTCCGGATGGGCTTCCTCGGCACCGCCGCCGACCCGGCGACTGACGACGGCGGGAACGCCGTTCAGGTGCGGGTGGCCGGTCGTTGGGTTGGCCTGGTGGGACCGCACGGAGCGGCATGGTTGCAGAAGGCCACGGATCTTGCCGTGACACCCCTGAGTACTCGTCCGAACGGATGACCCCAGATCATTCTTCTGGTCAGGGGCGGTCGTTGGGGGGGTGCTTCAACCCGGCTGTCCGGGTACCGTCCATCCTCGGATCCAACGCACCGTAGGCGACTGGATCCGCTGGGGAGTGAGGTGCGCGAGCGATGCCGTGGTGGTCATGGCGCCCCGGTCCCGCCGACGGCGGCGATCCGGATACCCGAAGCGGGATCACAGTCGACAGCGCGGTCCGCGTTGGACCGCCCAGCCCT
Organism: Micromonospora sp. NPDC050784; assembly: GCF_044456765.1. Classification (NCBI taxonomy): domain Bacteria; kingdom Bacillati; phylum Actinomycetota; class Actinomycetes; order Micromonosporales; family Micromonosporaceae; genus Micromonospora; species Micromonospora sp. NPDC050784. The sequence continues at coordinate 73,255 of NZ_JBITGG010000024.1, forward strand.
CGCCAGCCGGGGGACGACTGCCCGTCCAACGAGCGGCCAGTGCTGACCGAGATGCCCGCCACCGTCGAGCCGGTGAGTCTGCGCCGGGTCTGTGACGCACTCGACCTGCTCGACGTGCGCTACCTGGCCGATGGCGACGGCAACCTGCTGGCGATGTGGGAGCGGCACGCCGTGCTGGTCACCCTGGAAGGCCCGGAGGACGAGATCCTGGTCATGCGGGCACGTCCGCATGCCACGGTCCCGCCGGACTGGGCCGACCGGGCGTACCGGGTGGTGAACGAGTGGAACCACACCCGCCGGTTCTGCAAGGCGTACATCGGTGACCCGACCGAACGCGGTCAGCTGCCGATCTACGCCGAGCTTCAGGTGCCGCTCGGTGCCGGGACCCACGACGCGCTCCTGGTCGAGATGCTCGACTGCGGCGCGGCGGTCGCCACCAGCTTCGTGGACTGGCTGCACGACGAGGGCGCGCTGCTCTGACGCCACCGCGGGTCGGGCGGGTCAGCCGTGGTTGGCCGGGTCGTCCTCGACGTTGACCATGAAGTACGCGGCACGCTCCAGGTAGTCCCAGAGGGTGCCGGCGATCTCCGGCTCAAGGTCGAGCCGGTCCACGGCGCGGCGCATGTTCCGCAGCCAGGCGTCCCGTTCGGCCGCGCCGATCCGGAACGGCGCGTGCCGCATCCGCAGCCGCGGGTGCCCGCGCTGGGCGGAGTACGTGTTCGGCCCGCCCCAGTACTGCATCAGGAACAGGGTCATCCGGTCCGCGGCCGGGCCCAGGTCCTCCTCCGGGTACATGGGCCGCAGCAGGGGGTCGGTGGCGACGCCGGCGTAGAACTCATCGACGAGCTTGCGGAAGGTGGGTTCGCCGCCGACCGCTTCGAAGAGGGTCATCGACGCACCGGGACGGTCGGAATCACCTGCGGAGGTCACCGTTCCATCCTGCCAGGTGCGCCCGGTGCCGACCCGACCCGCACGGCGTGCGTCGGATCACGCCGGGTCAGGTGACCGCGTGCCGGCGGTGACCGTCACCGGCATGCGGGTCGGACGTACCCCCCACCGTGCCGTCGCTGACCCGGCCGTTGGCGGCGGGCGGAGCGGCGTTGGCCGCCGAGGCGGCGGCGATCGCGTCGTCCACGGTCTGCCGGTCCGGCCAGCGCAGCGTGGCCACCGCCATGAGCACCACCCCGGCTGCGCTCCACAGCCCGACCACGACCGGGATGGGGAACCGCTCGGCGAGTACACCGGTGACCAGCACCGCGAGCCCCTGGATGACCTGCACGCCGGTAGCCATCACGCCGAAGGCACGGGCCCGGAACCCGTTCGGCAGCGCCTGGACGAACAACCCGTTGGCCATCGGCAGCATGCCGGCGACCGCGAAACCGCAGAGCGCGGCGAGCAGCGCGACCACCAGCGGCGGGGGGTCGAGCAGCACCGGTACGAGCAACAACGGGGCGAGAACCGCGAGCGGCCGCATCAGCATCAGCCGGCGAGCCGGACCGAACAGGCGACTCACCAGCAACCCACCGAGGATGAAGCCGACCGGGTTCGCCACCATGATCGCTGCCTGTGCGGTGCCCGCGCTCACGGCGCCACGGCTCTCGTCGTTGGCCCAGGCCGCGGCCAGCCCCTCGGGAACGATCGAGAAGAGCATCGCGCTGAACACCAGCACCGCGATGGCCCGCAGCACCGGTGTGCGGAACACGATGCCGAACCCCTGGCGGGTCTCGCGCAGCAGGTGGCTGCGGTGGGCCGGGTTCATCACCGCCGGGCGGTGGCGTACACCGAGGCGAACCAGCAGCGCCGAGAGACCGAACGTGGCCGCGTTGAACAGCAGTGCCACCTCCGGGTCGATCGCGGCGACGGCGGCGCCGAAGACGTACCCGACGACCTGGGCGGCCTGCCCGACGCTGCTGTTCAGCGACAGCCCCACCACCAGCCGGTCCCCGGTGAGCAGTTGCGGGATCAGCGCGGATTTCGCCGCCTGGCTCGGTGGGTTGGCCAACGTGGCGGCGAAGATGAGCAACAGCACCGCCTGGTACGGCAGGGCCGGGATGGCGATGAGCAGCATCAGCGCCATCCGGATGAGGTCGCACGCCACCATCACCCGTCGGTAGGCGTACCGCTCCGCGAGTGCGGCGAGCACGGGACCGCCGAGCAGCCACGGCAGGAAGCTGACCGCGAAGGCAGCGGCGGAGAGCGCGACGGACCGGGTCTGCTGAAAGACGAGCAGGGTGACGGCGGCCTTCGCGACGTAGTCGCCGACCCAGGAGAGCGCACCAGCCACGAACACAGCCCGGAACTCGCGCTGGGCGAACACCTCGCGAAACGTGGCGGGGCCTTCCGTGGAAGGTCGCTCGTCAGGCACCGTCGCCTCCATCGGCCCCGGCTCGGCCGCTCGTGGCAGCCCGGCCGGAAGCTCTCGTCAGATCTACGGATCAGCGAGGATGTGATCACGCTTTGGTGGGAACGCGTGCTCCGGATTCTGCCCGATCGTCTGACAACTAGCTAGGTCGAACGGGTCGTTCGTCGCCTCCCCGACTGAACGAACGGACGATACCCGAGGGGCCGGCCGGCTCGCGACCCCTGAATTCCAGGACAGTGTCGCGGGCTCAGGTGGCACCGCCCTGACCAGTCTCGCCCTCCGGCAACGGCCGGGTCGACAGGCCGGGATAGATGCGGGCGGCCGCGATCTGCGCGGTGATCCCCGAGTTCTCCAGCGCCTCCGCGAGACGTCGACGCAACTCCCGGCCCACCGCGAACTGCCCGTCCGCGGTCGTCTTCACCACCGTGCGGATGACCGCGCCGTCCACCGTCACCTGCTCGACACCCAGCACCTCGGGCGCCTCCACGATCTCCGGCGACAGCTCCGGGTCCATCGCGACCGAGGCGGCAGCGGTCCGGAGAACCGCCGTGGCCTCCTCGGTGCTGTTGAAACCGATCGGCAGGTCCACCACCACGAGAGCCCAGCCCTGGCTCTTGTTGCCCACCCGGATGATCTCGCCGTTGCGGATGTACCAGAGCACACCGCGGCCGTCGCGCACGGTGGTGACCCGCAGGCCGACCGACTCGACCACGCCCATCGCCTCGCCCAGGTCGACGTTGTCGCCCACGCCGTACTGGTCCTCGATCAGCATGAAGAGGCCGGCGATCAGGTCCTTCACCAGGCTCTGCGCGCCGAAGCCCAGCGCGACGCCGGCGATCCCCGCGCTGGCCAGCAGCGGAGCCAGGTCGAAGCTGAACTCGCGCAGGATCATCAGCAGCGCGATGCCGAAGACGAACGCGGTGGTCAGGCTGCGCAGCACCGACCCGATCGCCTCGGCCCGCTGCCGGCGCCGCTCGGGTACGAACTCGGCCGGGTCGGCCGCGGCGGTGGGCACCCGCTCGCGCAGCGGCCGCAGCATCGTCGGCACCGCACCGTCGGTGGTCGTCCGAACCAGCCGGTTGATCGTCCGGTGCAACGCCCAGCGGGCCACCATCGCCAGTGCCAGGATCAGCAGCACCCGAAGCGGTTTGAGCAGGATCCAGTAGCTTCCCTCGGCGAACCAGGCGGACCCGGTGATCCGGTAGATCCACTCGCAGGAGGTGCTGCCCTGGCAGCTCACCGAGACGGTGTCGGGCAGGGCTAGGGGCGTCACGCTGGCGGCACTCACCCTGTCTTCGTACCGCAAGGGGCCTGAGCGCCCGCCGCCGACCCACCGGCCGGGTGACCTACCGTCCAGGGCAGGATGCTCACCCTCTCCCGGGCAACGCGGCAAGGAGTCGTTCGTACTCGGCCTGACCCCCGATCGCCGCCCGGTGTTCGGGGTGAGCGATGTAGTGCCCGATCACCGCGGCGAGGAATCCGGCGTCGACGGTGTCCCTCCGCGTCGCCCCCCGGCTCTGCGGAATGCCGCGCCGCCGAACCAGTTGGGGTTGCGTGATCCTCATTCCCAGCCACAGGCGGGGGTCGGCGGCCGAGGGGATCTGCGGGACCTGGAGGGCCTCCCACGGCACGGTGCGCGAGCCCAGCGCCCACGTCTGCCGTACCCCGGACGGATGCAGCCGGATCCCCTGACCCCGCCACGCCCACGTCACCAGCAGCGCGGCCAGGACCACCCAGAGAACGTCGAAAACCACGTCGAACGTCGACAGCGTGCCCTGTCTGGTCGAGCGCACCAGTGCGCCGACGTGGGTGGATGCGGGCCCGAGGTAACCCAGGGCGAAGAACACCGTCCAGGCCGGCCCGGGTGTGGCGAAGGCCGGAATCTGCGGCTGCACCACGAAGTAGGCGGCCCGGACCCCCATGACGACGACCCCCAGGACCAGGGCTGCCAGGGAGATGAGGATCAACAGGCGCTGCCCCACCAGATACGTGGACCCTCGGGTTGCGGCGTTCACGCCGACCAGGAGGAGCCCGAGTGCCAGGACGACGTGCCGGTGGCGCACGGTCGCAGCGGAAAGTCTGTCGATCATGCCCGTGACCATAGGGGCCGATGGGCGCATCCGGCATCGGTGCGACCGGCAACCGGGCCCGCACCATGGCGCGTCCGCCCAGGCTGGAGCGGCTCCGCGTCCCGGCCTGGGTGATCCGCTTACCAGAAGAGAGATTAGTACGTGCAATCCGGGGTCCGATCAGGGACTATTGGCGCAACGGACGTCGGTGATCGGCCCGGCGTCGACCGTGTGGGCCAGTGTGCCCGGCCCCGGTCGGCGGCGGTTCGCAGCAGCCGCTGAACCGGGAGGGTGAGCGCGATGCCTGACATACGACCCACGGTGGGCTCCGGCGCGTTGGTCCTCAACGCCACCTACGAGCCGCTGTGTGTCGTGTCGGTGCGTCGCGCCGCGATCCTCGTCCTGTCCGCCAAGGCGGTCTGCGTCGCCGATGGTGACGGCATCCTGCACAGCGCCCGGGACGCGCTCCCGGTGCCGTCGGTGGTCCGGCTGACGCGCTTCGTCCGGGTGCCGTACCGCACGCATGTCGGGCTGTCCCGGCGGGCGATCTTCGCCCGGGACGGGTGGCGGTGCGCCTACTGCCGGGGCCCGGCCGAGACCATCGACCACGTGTTCCCGCGCAGCCGGGGCGGCCGGCACGCCTGGGAGAACGTGGTCGCCGCGTGCGCCCGGTGCAACCACACCAAGGGTGACAAGACCCCGGCCGAGATGGGGTGGCGGTTACACGCGTTGCCGACCGCCCCGAAGGGCACCGCCTGGCGGGTGCTCGGGCACCGCGCCCCCGACCCCCGCTGGGCCGACTGGCTGGACCTGCGGGAGCCGGAAGCAGCCGCCTGACCCCTCCGGAGGGCGTGGTCAGGCTCCGGGGTGGGTTGCCCGGCGTGCTGCGCGTTCGTGGCGGTCGACCGCCCGGCGGTACGCGATCGCGAGGAGCCGGTCGATCTCGGGCAGCAGCTGCGGGCCGGGCATGACGACGCTGGCGAAGCCGTACTGGGCGTAGCCGGGGTGCGGCGTCAGGGTGTCCAGTCGGGCGAAGTCGAACTCGTGCCGGTGTTCCTCGAATGCCTTGGGCGGGAAGCCGAACAGCCGCTCGAACTCGGCCCGGCCCAGCTCCAGGTTGAGGCGGAAGACACCGGGGCGGTCCAGTTGCGCGGCCTCGTCGAAGCCGGGCACGTCGTGCTCGACGATGGTGGCGAACGGCTGGCGGCGGTCCGGGCCGACGAAGAAGAACCGGTCGCCCCAGGCGGCCTCGGGTGATCCGTTCTCCTCGCTCGCCACGAGCTGTTCGACGCCGGGCAGCGCGACGATCCGATCGGCGAGCACGGCGGCGTCGACACCGGTCGGGATGTGCAGGACCGCGTCGGCGTGTTCGATGGTGGCCTGGTCCAGTGGGAAGTAGCGGTAGTCGTGCGTCCGCTGCTCGGCCGCCGCGATGTCGGACGCCGGCAGGTACCGGGGAAGGTCGGTCTCCTGCTGGAGTCTGCCCTCGTAGGTCGAGGCGGCGGGTGCCCCGATGCCGAGCGCCGGGCTCGCGCCGAGGCTGCCGGCGATCACCGCGTACCGGTCGCCCAGCAGCGACGCGATGATCGCTCCGGCGCCGGCCCACGACACCTCCGCGTCGGCAAGCGTCATCGTGCTCAGGTGGCGCTGGAGGTGCGTGTTGTGCGCGAAGACCAGCGTGGGCCCGCGGTGTGCCTCGGCCGATCGGATCGCGAGCAGGTTCTCGGCCATCAGCGCGTCCCGGACCGCGGCCAGGCGGGCGAAGCGTTCCGCCTGGGCAAGTGGTGCGGCGGCCGCGGCGTGGTACCGCAGCAACGCGACCGCGGCGGTGGCGTGCACGAACGCCGCCGGCCAGCCCGCTGACTTCCACGGCGCCCGCAGGTACAACTCGGTCAGCAGGTCGTCGGCGAGCACCCGCAGTCGCTGGGCGTCGGTCGAGCGCCCGACCGATCGGCCCGGTTCCCAGATCGCGGCCGTGTCGCTCCACCGTGCCTCGTCCCCGATCAGGTCGTCGATCTCCGCGGACCGGTCCAGGCCGAGGAAGTGGCAGACCTGGTCGAGGTGGCGGCGCGGGCTCGGGGCGCTCTCCAGCTCCACCGGGGCGTCGAAGCCGTGAAACGTCAGGCGCTCGCCGGCCGGCCGTCCGGCGTTCCACTCCCGCATCCGCAGCAGGAGGTCACGGTTGGCCGGGGCCGCGCCGAATCCGTGGCTGAACCCTTCGGCGAGTGCACGGTCGAGCGTCACGGCGGCGACGCCCTGCACGAACTCGTCGGCGATCAGCCCGGCCGCCCGGTCGCTCTCCACGGCGATCGAGCGGTAGCCGTGCTCCGTCAGCGACAGAAAGGCCTCGTTGCGGAGCTGAAGGAAGGCGGACTCACCATGCGTCGGTTCGCCGAGCGCGAGCAGGTCCGGGGATACCGCCAGCAGGTCGAGAAAAGGTGGCATTCCATGAACCGTATCGTTGAACCAGCGTGTGAGACTTTCGAGCGGCGGAGCGCGGTGACAACCACAAAACCTTCAAACCCAGGGGTTCGACGACCGGTCGATCTCGCGCGGGCCCACGGCCTCTCCGCGCAGGCGGTGCGCAACTACGAGCGGGACGGCGTCCTGCCTCCGGCCCAGCGCACCCCGAACGGCTACCGTCGCTTCACCGAACTGCACGCCAAGGCGCTGAGTGCCTACCTCGCGTTGATCGCGGGCCACGGCTACGCGGCCAGCGGCGAGATCATGCGGGCCGTCAACCGGGGTGAGATCGACGCCGCGCTGCGCACCATCGATGCGGGCCATGCCCTGCTCCAGCGCGACCGGGAGACCCTGGACGCGGTCGAGACGGCGGTGGCGACGCTCACCGGAACGAGACCGCAACCGCAGAGCCGGAAGGCCGTGCCGGTCAGCGTGCTGGCGCACCGGCTCGGTCTGCAGCCGGCGACGCTGCGCAAGTGGGAGCGGGCCGGGGTGCTGCGGCCGGTACGTGATCCGGTGACCCACTACCGGCTCTACCTTCCCGACGACGTCCGTGACGCCGAACTCGCCCACCTGTTGCGCCGCGGCGGGTACCGGCTCGACCACATCGCCGGCGTGCTGGGTCGAGTGCGCGACGCCGGCGGTGCCGAACCGCTCGCCGCGTCGCTGCGCCAGTGGCGGCAACGTCTCACCGAGCGAGGCCGGGCCATGCTCACCGGGGCCGCCCGGCTCGCCGACTACGTCGATGCTGCTCAGCCACCCGAGCGCGCCTTGACCAGCGAGGCGAAGACCACCACGTTGTCCGCGTAGCCGGTCTCGCCGCCGACCCACTGGCCACCACAGGTGATCAGTCGGAGGCTCGGGCGGCTGAAGTCGCCGTACACCTCGTCCACCGGCAGTCCGCCCTTGTCGAACTTCTCCACCGAGTTGACCTCGAAGACCGCCACGCGCTGGTCGGTGCGGGTGACCTCGATCTCGTCACCGGAGCGCAGCTCGCGGAGTTTGTGGAAGACCGCCGGCCCGCTGGTGGTGTCGACGTGCCCGACGATCACGGCTGGGCCGTACTGGCCCGGGGTGGGCCCCTGGTCGTACCAGCCGGCCTCCTGGGCGCGGGCCGCGTCCGGTACGGCGATCGTGCCGTCCGGGGCGATGCCCACGTCGTGTACGGGCGCCCGCACGTCGATCTTCTCGATGGCGAGGCTGGTCGGAGGGCTGGCCGGCAGCACCGGGAACTTCTTCGGCGGTGGCCGCAGGCCGGCGCTGAGCCGCTCCGGCAGCAGACTCATTCCGGTCACCTGCTCGACGCCGAGCATCGCCACGATCAGCACCATCAGCGCGGCGATGGCCAGCACCGGCAACCCGGGGCTCGTACCGAAGCGGTGTCGGGCCGACGGCGGCCCGGCCGGACGCTTCGGCGGCAGCGGGCGTGCGGCCGGATCGGTGGTGGTGACGCTTGCCGACACGGCCTGCCCGGCGACCCGGCGCAGCCGTCCGGAGACGCGGGCGACCAGCCGGCCGGACGCGCGCAGCGCCGGCAGGGCCCGGAGGCGGGCGCGGCGATTCGGCCGCGCACGCGCGGATCTGCGGGTCATGGGTTATCCGGCTCAGGAGCCGGCTCCCGGTCGACGTCGGCCGCCGGCCATCCCGAGCACGATCGCGGTGGCCACCAACGCCACGCCACCGAGCACCAGCAGCGAGCCGGTGCCGCGGCCCCCGGCCATTCCACCGCCACCGGTGGCCGGCCCCTTGCTGGGTGAGGCCATGTTCAGCACGGTCAAGGTGGTCGACGCCGTCTGGCCGTTCTCGCAGCGCAGATCGACCGCGTAGTCACCGGCTGGCTTGTCGGCCGGAATGGTGACCTGTCCGGTCAGGAAACCTCTGTCCGGTTTGAGCATGACGTGCCCGAACGCGTCGGAGTGCACGTTGGACTGCCGGTTGTTGTTGTCGTTGTCGCAGCTCGCCTTGATGCTGACCCGGCTACCGGCCTGGGCGCTGTTCGGTGTCACCTCGACGAAGGTGTTCTCGCCGGCCCGCGCCGGTGCGGCCGACAACAGGACGAACGCCCCGACCAGCCCCACCAGTGTCAGTACGGACGAGAGCGCGCGGTTGATCGTGCGGATTCCCTGCATGATTTCCCCCCAACCGGCGACGACCGCCGGAACCCTCCCCTGGGCACGGGCGCTGCTTTCCCGCTGGCGCGGGGGCAAACCCGCTCCACCCCCACCCCGCACCCACCCACGCTCGCGATCTTGCACTTTCTGCGGCGACGAATCGGCTCTCAGCCGGCATTTCACCAACAGAAACTGCAAGATCGTGGGGAGACGGGCGGGCAGGCAGGGCGGGCGGGTCAGCGCGGGCGGGGGATGGGCCCGGTGGCGGGGAGCGGGGTGATCGGGTGCCAGTTCAGGGGGGAGGAGAGGACCATCGTGCTCGACGGCTGGCCGTACGGGGCGAGACGGTCGATGACCCCCTCGAACGCGCCGATCGAGCCGGCCGCCACCTTCAGCACGCTGCACGCGTCCCCGGTGATCCGGTGGATCTCCAGGATCTCCGGCCAGTCGGCCACCGCCGGGTCGTGCAGGATGCATCGCGCGCCGTAGCAGGACATCCGGATCAGCGCGACGACGGTGCGGCCGGCGCGGCTGAGGTCGACATGGGCGTGGTAGCCGGTGATGATCCCGGCCTCCTCCAGCCGGCGGACCCGCTCGGCGACGGACGGCGGCGACAGGTGCACCCGCCGCGACAACTCGCTGAAGGAGAGCCGCGCGTCGGCCTGCAACTCGCGCAGCAGCGCCCAGTCCATGTCGTCCACGCTCAGACCTTACTTTCGTGAACCGACTTCGCCTAGTTGCCTTTGGTTTGCCAGGAGAAGGCGGCGATAGCCGTTGATTCGGCATTCCGCAGGCCGATCCGACCGCGAGATCATGGCGTCGGCTAGTCCGGGGGAGGGAGACGAGATGGTGGATCAGACGGAGCGGCGGGCGCCGAACCGCCGTGCCACGGTGCAACCGGTGACCCCCGGGCAGCGTGCGGCCCAGGCGGCGCGCACCGGTGGCGAGCCGACCCTGGAGTTCGCCGACATGGTGCCGTACGACGCGTACGTGCAGGCCAGCGCCCTGCACAAGATGCAGCACCCGCTCAGCAGCGACCCGGGTGAGATGTCCTTCCTGATGGTCAGCCAGATCATGGAGCTGTACTTCGGGCTGACCTGCCACGAGCTGCGGGAGACCCAGCGGCTGATCCGCGCCGACCAGATCTGGGAGGCGCTGGCCCCGCTGGGCCGAGCCAAGCTGCACCTGGAGGGCCTCAACGCCGCCTGGCAGGGCCTGCGCTGGATGAGCCCGGCCGACTTCAACCGGTTCCGCAATCTGCTGGGCGAGGCCTCCGGCTTCCAGTCGGCGATGTACCGGCAGTTGGAGTTCCTGCTCGGGCTGCGCGACCCGACGCTGATCCGCCCGTTCCGCCGGCAGGCCGAGGTGCACGCCGAGCTGAGCGCCGCCCTGGCCACCCCGAGTCTCTGGGACGACGTGCTCGCGCTGCTCGCCCGGCGCGGCTTCGACCTCCCCGCCGACCTGCTCGACCGGGACGTGGCCGTCGAACACGACCCGCAGCCGTCGGTCGAGGCGGCCTGGGTACGGATCTACGACGACGCCAGCCCGGACAACCACCTGCGGCTGCTCGGCGAGGCGCTGAGCGCGGTCGCCGAGGAGTTCGGCGACTGGCGCTGGAACCACGTCAAGGCGGTGCAGCGGACGATGGGCGCCAAGGTCGGCAGCGGAGGCTCCGCCGGCCTGGCGTGGTTGCAGCGCAGCATGGCCCGGGTGGTCTTCCCGGAGCTGTGGTCGGCCCGCACCGCGATGTGACCGGAGAGCGAGACATGCACACCCCAGAACACGAGGCACACCGCCTCGCCGGAGGCGAGGCCGAACCGCGTCGCCTCGCCGGAGGCGAGGCCGAAGCACGTCGCCGCGACGAGGCCGACCCCGGCCACCGGCACCTGTTCCACGTGCCGCCGGCCGACGGCGGCGACCACCCCGAGTCGGCGTACCTGGCCGGCAACTCGCTCGGTCTGCAACCCCGGGCCACCCGCGACGAACTCCTGGCCGACCTGGACGCGTGGGGGCGGCTCGGCGTGGAGGGGCACCTGGAGGCGGAGCGCCCCTGGTTGCCGTACCACGAGTTGTTGACCGGGCCGGCCGCGCGACTGGTCGGCGCCCGGCCCGCGGAGGCCGTGGTGATGAACTCGCTCACGGTCAACCTGCACCTGCTGATGGTGAGTTTCTACCGACCGGCCGGCGCGCGCACCCGCATCGTCATCGAGGACGCCGCTTTCCCCTCGGACAGCTACGCCGTGCGCAGCCAGGCGCGGTTCCACGGCCTGGACCCGGACGACACAGTGGTCCGGTTGCGTCCGCGCGCGGGTGAGGACGCCCTGCGCACCGAGGACGTGACCGACTACCTGGCCGCCGAGGGTGACCGGGTGGCTCTGCTGCTGCTCGGCGGGGTCAACTATCTCACCGGTGAGCTGCTGGACATCCCGGCGATCACGGCTGCCGGCCGGGCGGCCGGCGCGGTGGTCGGCTGGGACCTGGCCCACGCGGTCGGCAACGTGCCGTTGGCCCTGCACGACTGGGACGTCGACTTCGCCGCGTGGTGCTCCTACAAGTACCTGAACTCCGGGCCGGGTGCGCTGGCTGGCGTCTTCGTGCACGAGCGGCACCTCGGCGACGAGAACCTGCAGCGGTTCGAGGGGTGGTGGAGCACCGCGGCGGCCACCCGGTTCGAGATGACGCCGGTGTCCCGGCCACCGGCCACTGTGGAGGCCTGGCAGATCTCCAACCCGCCGATCTTCGCGATGGGGCCGGTGCGCACCTCGTTGGAGCTGTTCGACGCGGTGGGCATGACCGCGCTGCGCGCCCGCAGCCAACGCCTCACCGGCTGGCTGGAGTCGCTGTTCGACGAGGTGACCGTCGGCCGGCCGCTGCGGGTGGTCACCCCGCGCGACCCGGCCCGCCGGGGCTGCCAGCTCTCCGTGCGCATCGGGTCCGGCAGCGCCGCCGAGCTGACCAAACGCCTACGGTACGAACACGGGGTCATCGCCGACGCCCGCGAACCGGACGTCGTGCGGTTCGCCCCGGTGCCGCTGTACTCCACGTACCTCGACTGCTGGCGGGCGGCGACCGCCCTGGCGTCCACCGTCGGGCAGGTGACCTCGTGACCGCGCGGCGCGACGAGATCGCGATCATCGGTGCCGGGCTGGCCGGCTGTCTGGCGGCCTGCTTCCTGGCCCGGCGTGGCTACCCGGTGGCCCTCTACGAGCGCCGCTCCGACCCGCGCGCCGGCACCGCCGAGCGCGGTCGCTCGATCAACCTGGCGCTCTCCGAGCGTGGCCTGGACGCGCTGCGCCGGATCGGGCTGGCCGAGCAGGTGATGACCGACGCGCTGCCGATGCGCGGCCGGATGATCCACCCGGTCGAGGGTGAGCAGCAGTTCCAGTCGTACAGCGCGGCCGGCGACCGGGCGATCAACTCGATCAGCCGGGGTGCGCTGAACAACGCCCTGCTGGACGAGGCCGCCGCACTGCCCGGGGTGCGGGTCGTCTTCGACCACCGGCTGGTCGGGCTCGACCCGACCGACGGCGCCCTGAGCTTCGAGACCCCGCAGGGCCCGGTCGCGGCGAAGGCGTCGGTCGTCCTGGGTGCCGACGGCGCCGGCTCCGCGGTGCGCGGGCAACTGCTGGCGTACGGGCTGCTGGACGAGAGCGTGGACTTCCTCGACTACGGCTACAAGGAGTTGACGATTCCGCCGCTGGGCGGGGGCTTCGCCCTGGACCCGGACGCGCTGCACATCTGGCCGCGCGGCACCTCGATGATGATCGCGTTGCCCAACCCGGACCGCTCCTTCACCTGCACGCTGTTCTGGCCCAACGACGGCGCCGGCAGCTTCGCCTCGCTGACCAGCCCGGCGGAGATCGAACGGCACTTCACCGAGTACTACCCGGACGTGGTGCCGCTGGCCCCGAACCTGGTCGACGACTACCAGCACAACCCGGTGGGCGTGCTCGGCACGGTGCGCTGCACCCCCTGGCAGGTCAACGGGAAGGTCGGCCTGCTCGGCGACGCGGCCCACGCCATCGTCCCGTTCTACGGCCAGGGCGCCAACTGCGCGTTCGAGGACGTGGTGGAGCTGGACCGCTGCCTGGACGAGTGCGCCGACGACTGGTTGGCGGCGCTGCCGCTGTTCCAGCGACGCCGACAGGAGAACGCCGAGGCCATCGCGACGATGGCGCTCACCAACTTCGTGGAGATGCGGGACAAGGTCGCCTCCCCGGTCTTCCAGACCCGGCGGCGGGTGGAGCACGCACTGGAACGGGCCCTGCCCGGCCGGTACGTTTCCCAGTACGAGCTGGTGTCGTTCTCCACCACCCCGTACGCGGAGGTTCGCCGCCGGGTGCGCCGACAGCACCGGGTGCTCGGGGCGGTCGTCGGCGGGGCCGCGCTGCTGCTGGTCGGCGCGATCGGCGCGGCACTGAGCCGAGGGAGGCGCGGATGACCGGCAACTGGGATCCACGACTGATGGCCGGCCACGCGCCGAGTGGCCCGCAACGGTTGCGCAATTTCGTCGCCGGCGAGTTCGTCGACGGTGGGACGACGTTCACCAAGGCCAGCCCGGTCACCGGGGAGCAGGTCTTCGAGGTGGACGAGGCATCACGGTCCACGGTGGACGACGCGGTGGCCGCCGCCCGGGCGGCGCTGCGGGGGCCGTGGGGTCGAATGGGGGAGCGCGAGCGCGCCGAGGTGCTGCGCCGCGTCGCCGACGAGCTGGAGCGCCGCTTCGACGACCTGGTCACCGCCGAGGTCGCCGACACCGGCAAGTCCATCGCCCAGGCCCGCACCCTGGACATCCCGCGCGGCGCGGCGAACTTCCGGGCGTTCGCGGAGATCGTGGCGACCGCCCCCACCGAGTCGTTCACGACTGTCACCCCGACCGGCGGCCGGGCGCTCAACTACGCGCTGCGCAAGCCGGTCGGCGTGGTCGCGGTCATCGTGCCGTGGAACCTGCCGCTGCTGCTGCTCACCTGGAAGGTGGCTCCGGCGCTGGCCTGCGGAAACGCCGTCGTGGTCAAGCCCAGCGAGGAGACTCCCGCCTCGGCGACGGTGCTCGCCGAGGTGATGGCCGCCGCCGGCGTACCGGCCGGGGTGTTCAACCTGGTGCACGGCTTCGGACCGGACTCGGCGGGCGAGTTCCTCACCCGCCACCCCGGTGTCGACGCGATCACCTTCACCGGCGAGTCGGCCACCGGCGGCGCGATCATGCGGGCCGCCGCCGACGGGGTGAAGGCGGTGAGCTTCGAACTCGGCGGCAAGAACGCCGGCCTGGTCTTCGCCGACGCCGACCTGGACGCCGCGGTGGCCGGCTCGGTGCGGTCCAGCTTCACCAACGGCGGGCAGGTGTGCCTCTGCACCGAGCGCATCTACGTGCAGCGCCCGGTCTTCGAGGAGTTCACCGCCCGGCTGGCGAAGCGGGCCGGCGAGCTGGCGTACGGGTGGCCGACCGACGAGGCCACCGCGACCATGCCGCTGATCTCCCACCAGCACCGGAAGAAGGTGCTCGGCGCGTACGAGCTGGCCCGGTCCGAGGGCGCCGAGGTGCTCACCGGCGGCGGCACGCCCACCTTCGGCGACACCCGCGACGGTGGGTCGTACGTGCAGCCGACGGTGCTCACCGGGCTCGGCCCGGACGCCCGCACCAACCGGGAGGAGATCTTCGGCCCGGTGGTGCACGTCGCCCCGTTCGACACCGAGGACGAGGCGTACGCCCTGGCCAACGGCACCGAGTACGGCCTGGCGGCGACCGTGTGGACCCGGGACGTGGGAGTCGCGCACCGGGCCGGCGCCCGGCTCGACGCCGGCATCGTCTGGGTCAACACGTGGTTCCTGCGTGACCTGCGTACCCCGTTCGGCGGGGTGAAGGCGTCCGGGATCGGTCGTGAGGGCGGCGTGCACTCGCTGAACTTCTACTCCGAACTCACGAACGTCTGCGTGGACCTGTCGTGAGCCGTAGCGAGGGAGCGGGCATGGAAGCTGACATCGAGGCCGCTAACCGGGAGTTGGCCGACGCCCGCAGCACCGGCAAGCCCTGCGCGCCGCTGCGGGGGCGGCTGCTGCCGGAGGGCGACGTCGAGTCCGCGTACCGGGTGCAGCAGCTCCAGGCGCGGGCCTGGCAGGGCCGCGGCGAACGCCGGGTCGGCGCGAAGATCGGGTTGACCTCGCGGGCCGTGCAGGAGACCTTCGGGGTGTTCCAGCCGGACTTCGGCATGCTGACCGACGCCATGGCTGTCGGCGACGGGGTCGAGGTGCCCATCGACCGGCTGCTCCAGCCCCGCGTCGAGGCGGAGATCGCCTTCGTGCTCGACAAGGACCTGCCGAACCCGCAGCTCAGCACTGTCGACCTGATCCGCGCGGTCGACCACGTGCTGCCGGCCATCGAGATCGTCGACTCACGGATCGCCGCCTGGGACATCTCCATCGTGGACACCGTCGCCGACAACGCCTCCAGCGGGCTCTTCGTGCTCGGCACCACTCCGCGCCGGCTTGCCGACGTGGACCTGCGACTGTGCGGGATGGTGTTGGAGCACGCCGGCGAGCCGGTCTCGGTGGGCGCGGGCGCGGCCTGCCTGGGCAACCCGCTGCACGCCCTGCAGTGGCTGGCCGGCACCCTCGCCCGCGCCGGCGACCCGCTGCGTGCCGGGGACGTGGTGCTCTCCGGGGCGCTCGGTCCGATGGTCCCGGTCACCCCGGGGGCCGCGTACGAGGCCCGCATCTCCGGGCTCGGCTCGGTGCGGACGAGTTTCAGCAAGGGAGACAACTAATGACCGGCGTGGCGGTGCTGGGCTCGGGAAACATCGGCACCGATCTGATGATCAAGGTGTTGCGGCTCAGTGACAGCCTGCGCATGGTGGCGATGGCCGGCATCGACCCGGCCTCCGACGGCCTGGCGCGCGCTCGCCGGCTCGGCGTCGCCACCACCGCCGAGGGCGTGGACGGGCTCGTCGCGTTGCCCGAGTTCGCCGACGTCGAGCTGGTGTTCGACGCCACCTCGGCCGGCGCGCACCGACGCCACGACGAGGTGCTGCGCGCGCACGGCCGCACGGTGGTCGACCTGACCCCGGCCGCGCTCGGCCCGTACGTGGTGCCGCCGGTCAACCTCGACGAGCACCTGCACGAGTCGAACGTCAACATGGTGACCTGCGGCGGGCAGGCCACCGTGCCGATCGTCGCCGCGGTGCGCCGGGTGACTCCGGTGGCCTACGGGGAGATCGTCGCGTCGATCGCGTCGAAGTCCGCCGGGCCGGGCACCCGGGCCAACATCGACGAGTTCACCGAGACCACGGCCCGGGCCATCGAGGTGGTGGGGGGTGCCGAGCGGGGCAAGGCGATCATCGTGCTGAACCCGGCGGACCCGCCGCTGCTGATGCGGGACACCGTCTACTGCCTCTGCCCGGACGCCGACGCCGACACCGAGGCCATCGCCGCCTCGGTCGCGGAGATGGTGGCGGCCGTGCAGGAGTACGTCCCCGGCTACCGGCTCAAGCAGGACGTGCAGTTCGACCGGATCGAGGCGTACCTGCCGACGTTCGGGCGGCGGCTCACCGCCCTGCAGGTGTCGGTCTTCCTGGAGGTCTCCGGTGCCGGGCACTACCTGCCCGCGTACGCCGGGAACCTGGACATCATGACCTCGGCCGCGCTGCGTACCGCGGAGCGGCTGGTCGCCAGGCGTTCTTCGGAGGTGGCCGCGCCATGACCGAGCTGTACATCCAGGACGTGACGCTGCGCGACGGCATGCACGCCATCGCCCACCAGTACACAGTCGACCACGTACGCACCATCGCCGCCGCGCTGGACGCCGCCGGGGTGGCCGCCATCGAGGTGGCGCACGGTGACGGCCTCGCCGGGTCCAGCGTCAACTACGGCCACGGGGCCGCCAGCGACGCCGAGTGGATCTCCGCGGCTGCCGAGGTGCTGACCACGGCCAAACTGACCACCCTGCTGCTGCCGGGCATCGGCACGATCGCCGACCTGAAGGCCGCGAAGGCGCTCGGGGTGACAAGCGTCCGGATCGCCACCCACTGCACGGAGGCGGACATCTCCGCCCAGCACATCTCCTGGGCCCGGGAGAACGGCATGGACGTGGCCGGGTTCCTGATGATGTCGCACATGAACGACGCGGCCGGGCTCGCCGGGCAGGCCAAGCTCATGGAGTCGTACGGGGCGCACTGCGTCTACGTCACCGACTCCGGCGGACGGCTGCTGATGTCCGACGTGGCGCAGCGGGTCGACGCGTACCGGCAGGTCCTCGCCCCGGAGACGCAGATCGGCATCCACGCCCACCACAACCTGTCGCTGGGGGTGGCCAACAGCGTGCTGGCCGTCGAGCACGGCCGGGTCACCGGGTCGGCGCCGGCCGGCCCGGACGCGCCGCACGGCCGGACCGTCCGCGTCGACGCCTCCCTCGCCGGCATGGGCGCGGGCGCCGGAAACGCCCCGCTGGAGGTCTTCGTGGCGGTCGCCGAGTTGCACGGCTGGAAGCACGGCTGCGACGTGTTCGCGTTGATGGACGCGGCCGACGACATCGTCCGCCCGCTGCAGGACCGGCCGGTCCAGGTGGACCGGGAGACGCTCTCCCTGGGGTACGCCGGGGTCTACTCCAGCTTCCTGCGGCACGCCGAGCGGGCCTCCACGAAGTACGGAGTGGACGTCCGGTCGATCCTGGTCGAGCTGGGCCGCCGCCGGATGGTGGGCGGCCAGGAGGACATGATCGTGGACGTGGCACTCGACCTCGCCGACCAGGAGCAGGCTGTGAGCGCGAGGAGTGAGCCGGGTTTGCGAGCCCCGCAGTCGCGAACGGAAGGTGGCACAGCATGATCGGCGTGGACGTCGCGGGGATCGCCGACAAGCTGGGTACGGCGGCCGACACGGCCACCGCGATCCCGCAGCTCGCCGCCGAGACCGGCCTCGACGTGGACACCGCGTACGCCGTGCAGGCCGCGCTGCTGCAACGCCGGCTGAACGCCGGTGAGCGGTTGGTCGGGTTGAAGATGGGGCTGACCAGCAGGGCGAAGATGGCCCAGGTCGGCGTGGACGAGGTGATCTGGGGGCGGCTCACCAACGCGATGCGGGTGCCCGACGGCGGTGCCGTGGACCCGGCCGCGTACATCCATCCCCGGGTCGAGCCGGAGGTGGCGTTCCTGCTGGACCGGCTGCCCGAGCCGGGCGAGCCGGTCGGCGACTTCGCCACGGCGGTCCGCGCGGTCGCCCCGGCCATCGAGTTGATCGACTCCCGGTACGCGGACTTCCGATTCTCCCTGCCGGACGTGATCGCGGACAACACCTCGGCCGCCGCCTTCGTGATCGGGCCGTGGTCGCCGGTGCCCGCCGGGCTGGACAACCTGGGTGTGCTGCTGGAGGTCGACGGGCGGGTGGCGCAGGTCGGCTCGACGGCGGCGATCCTCGGTGATCCACGCCGGGCGCTCGACGAGGGCATCCGCCTGGCGGGCCGGCACGGGGTACGACTGGAGTCCGGCTGGGTCTTCCTGGCCGGTGCCGCCACCGCCGCTGTGCCGCTGCGCCCCGGTGCCCACGTCCGCGCCGTCGTCGAGAAGCTCGGCACGGCCTCGCTGCGGGCGTCGTCGTGACCGCCCGGGTGGTGGCCGGGAAGGCCGTGCCGCGGGGGGCTTTTCCGCACGTCAAGGTCGCCGGTGGGTTCGTCTTCGTCTCGGGTACGTCGTCGCGGCGCGCGGACAACACCTTCGCCGGGGTCGAGGTGGACGGGTTCGGCACGACCAACCTCGACATCCGGGTGCAGACGCGGGCGGTCATCGAGAACGTACGGGACCTGCTGCGTTCGGTCGGCGCGAACCTCACCGACCTGGTCCAGGTGACGACGTACCTGGTCAACATGAACGACTTCGGTGGTTACAACGAGGTGTGGGCCGAGTTCTTCGACGCCTCCGGACCGACCCGTACGACGGTGGCGGTGCACCAGTTGCCGCACCCGCATCTGCTGATCGAAATCCAGGCCGTGGCCCTTCTTCCCTCGGGAGGTCAGTCGTGAGTGAGATCGCCGAGCCGTTCAGCTTTCCGGGCTGGATCGCGGACAACCAGCACCTGCTCAAGCCCCCGGTCGGCAACAAGGAGATGTTCCCCGGCGGGGACGACTTCATCGTGATGGTGGTGGGTGGGCCCAACCAGCGCACGGACTTCCACGTGGACCCGTATGAGGAGTTCTTCTACCAGGTCAAGGGCAACATGCACATCAACCTGGTCACCCCGGAGGGGCCGCGTACGGTGCACGTACGCGAGGGTCAGATGTGGATGTTGCCGCGTAACACCCCGCACTCGCCGCAGCGGCCGGAGGCCGGCTCGATCGGCGTGGTCGTCGAGCGGGTCCGCGAGGAGGGCACGCTGGAGACGTTCCAGTGGTACTGCCCGGAGTGCGGCAGCAAGGTGCACGAGGTGGAGTTGCAGGTCCGCGACATCGCCGCCGATCTGCCCCCGGTGTTCCAGGCGTTCTACGCCGATGAGCAGGCGCGCACCTGCGCCAACTGCGGCACCCTGCACCCGGGCAAGGGCTGATGCCCGCAGGCGTGGTCGACGTGCACACGCACGTCGTACCGAAGGGTTGGCCGGACCTCGGCGCGGCCTGCGGCGGGTCCGGCTGGCCGTGGTTGCGGGTCGACTCCGAGCGGGCCGCCATGATCATGGTGGGGGAGACGGAGTTCCGCCCGGTCGGCGCCGAGTGCTGGGACGCGTCGCGCCGACTGGCCGACATGGACGCCGATGGCGTGGCCGTGCAGGTGGTCTCGCCGACCCCGGTCTTCTTCAGCTACGACCGCCCGGCCGACCAGGCGGTGAAGGTCGCCCGGATCTTCAACGACCTGACGCTGGAGGTCACCGCGGCCGGAGGTGACCGACTGGTGCCGTTCTGCCAGGTGCCGCTCCAGGACCCGGACGCCGCCTGCGCCGAGTTGGACCGCAGCCTCGCCGCCGGGCACGTGGGCGTGGAGATCGGCAACCACGTCGGCGACCGGGACCTGGACGACGCCGGCGTGGTCACCTTCCTCCAGCACTGCGCCGAGGTGGGCGCACCCGTCTTCGTCCACCCGTGGGACATGCCCGGCGGGCCGCGACTGGACCGGTGGATGGCTCGTTGGCTCACCGGGATGCCCGCCGAGACGCACCTGTCGGTGCTGGCGATGATCCTCGGCGGCGTCTTCGACCGGGTGCCCGAGACGCTGCGGATCTGCTTCGCGCACGGCGGCGGCAGTTTCCCGTTCTGGCTCGGCCGTGCCGACAACGCCTGGCAGCGCCGTGGCGACCTGGTCCGGGGCGCGTCCGCAGGCCCGCCCAGCAGCTACCTCGACCGGTTCAGCGTCGACTCGGTGGTCTTCGCGCCGCCCGCCCTGCGGCTGTTGGTCGACACGCTCGGGGAGGACCGGGTGCTGGTCGGCAGCGACTACCCGTACCCGCTGGGCGAACGGCCGGCCGGCGCGGTGGTCCACGCGGCCGACTTCCTCACCGACGACCAACGCGACAAGCTCCTCTCCACCAACGCCCTGCGCTTCCTGCACGGCTGAGCACGACGCAGCGCGGCGTCGGCCGTCCGGTTGGTCCGTTTCCGGTCGCCAGCGCGTGTCGGCTGCGCGAAGGGCCGACGGCCGGCAGGATGGCGGCATGGCCGAGCCGCACGACCTGACCGCGTTGGAGCAGGCCGCCGCGATGACCCGCGGCGAGCTGTCCAGCGTCGACCTGGTCGACCATTCCCTGCGCCGGGTGGCGGCGCTCGGCGACACCGTGGGCGCGTTCGTCACCGTCACACCGGACCTGGCCCGACAGGCCGCACGTGCCGCCGACGCGGTGCCGATCGAGGAGCGCGGCCCGCTGCACGGCGTGCCGACCGCGATCAAGGACCTGACCCTCACCGCCGGGGTACGCACCACCTTCGGTTCGGCCGCCTTCCTCGACTTCGTCCCGCCGGTCGACGCCGACGTGGTCCGCTTCATCAAGGCCGCCGGTCTGGTCAGCCTCGGCAAGACGACCACCTCCGAACTGGGCTGTTCGCTCTACTCGGAGGGCCGGGTCGCGCCGCCGGCCCGCAACCCGTGGCAGCTGGCGTACACCGCCGGCGGGTCCAGCGGCGGCGCGGCGGCGGCGGTCGCGGCCGGGCTGGTCCCGGTCGCCCAGGGGTCCGACGGCGGTGGTTCGCTGCGCATCCCGGCGTCGCTCTGCGGCCTGGTCGGCTACAAGCCCAGCCGGGGCCTCGTCTCCGGCGGGCCGATCGGCTCCGGCGCGTTCGGCCTGCCCACCAGCGGCCCGCTCGGGCGGACGGTCACCGACGTCGCCGCGCTGCTCGACGTCATGGCCGTCCCGGTGCCCGGCGAGCCCTACCTGCCGCCGCCCGCGCCGCCCGGCGGCTACCTGGCCGTCGCGCGCCGGGCCGAGCCCGGCCCGCTGCGGATCGGCCGATTCACCACGCCGATGCTCGCCGACGAACCGGTGCACCCCGACTGCGTGGCCGCCGTGGACCGGGCCGCCGCGCTGCTCACGGCGGCCGGCCACGAGGTGGTCGAGGTGCCGCCGCCGCTCGGGCCGGCGGCGTGGCCGCTGTTCGAGATCATCTGGTACGTGTTGGCGCTCGCCCCGGTGCCGCCGCAGCGGGAGGTGGAGCTGCTGCCGTTGACCCGGCTGCTCCGGGCCCGGGGCGCCGAGCTCTCCGCTGGCACCCTGGCCGCCACCCTCGGTGAGTTGCAGGCCCAGGTGCGCCTCGGTGCCCGTCGCACCGCCGGCTGCGACCTGCTCCTCTGTCCCACCCTGGCCGCCCCGCAGGCACCGGTCGGCTGGTTCACCGCCGATGCGGACCCGGCCGCCGACTTCGACCGGCAACGCCGGTTCTCGCCCTACTGCGCCATCTTCAACGTCACAGGTGATCCCTCCGTCTCGCTGCCGCTGGGCACCACGACCGACGGCCTGCCCGTCGGGGTGCTTCTCACCGGCCGGTACGGCGACGACGCGCGGCTTATCGCTACCGCTGCGCAACTGGAGAACTCCAGTGACGGATGGGATCGGCACCCCGCAATCTGGCGGGCCGTCGACTCCGCTAACGTGAATGGCGACGGAGTCGGGCGGTCGGCAGCGTGAGCGTCCATCCGACCCGGTTGTTCGAGGTCGTCCTTCTTCCGCCTGGGGGCGTTGGGATTGTCTGTTACCGAGACGTTGCTGGTCTTCGTCGGCATCCCGTTGGCCGCGGTGCTGGTCATCGCCGGCCTGTCGTACGCCGGTAGCCGCGGGGGTGCCACCGGCGGTGGCGGTGGCGCCAAGCGCTACCGTCCGGGCCGGCCCTTCGACTTCACTCCGGTCTGGTTTCTGGGCCGCCCGGAGCAGCTGGCCGACTCGGCCGGCACCGCGCTGACGGCGGGGGCGCAGGCGCCCGCGCTGACCAGCCACAAGCTTGAGCAGGCCAGCGTCGAGGCGCCGGCCGGTGGAACCGGAGGCGCAAGTGACCGTTGGTGAGAAGCAGACCGGGTCGGAAAATCCGCCCGAGGTGCTCGACGGGCCGTTCTCGACCCGCCAGCTGCTGCGCATCGACGAGGCGTTGCGCCTGGCCGACAAGGGCACCGGCCTGGTCTTCTCGGTCTTCGTCGGCGGTCTCGACGAGCCGATCCGCGAGCACGCCCAGCGGCTGCACCGTCAGCTCGCCGAGCCCGACAAGTCGGTGCTGATCGCCGTGTCGCCCAACCAGCGTCAGCTGGAGATCATCACCGGGCGGTACGCCCGCAAGCGCATCCCCGACACGTACGCCAAGCTGGCCGCGCTCTCCATGGTCGGCGCGTTCAGCGGCGGTGACCTGGCCGGCGGCATCATCAACGGCCTCGACCAGCTCGCCAGCCACGCCGGCAAGGGCTGAGCTGCACAGACGACGTGCGGACAGGCGCGATGATCGTGCTCGAACCAGGAAATAGGGGTCTCAGCTGCGGCTGAGGCCCCTATTTCCCTGTTCGAGCACGATCTTCCCAACTGACAGGCCGGGGCCGGCGCGGGCTCACGCCCACGCCGGCCCCGGGCCGGACAATCCTGCTCAGGCGCTCTGGGCGTCCTTCGCGCGGGCCTTCAGCGCCCGCACCACGCCGTCGCGGCCCTCGGCCACCAGCCGACGCAGCGGGGCGGGGTGCCCGTCACCGGCCAGCCACGCGTCGGTGGCCGCCACCGTGTCGTCCTCCACCAGGTAGGTCGGATACGCCAGCTGGGCGAACTCCTGTGCCGGCTCGCTGTCCCGGGTGGCCCACACCTGCGCGACCGCCGCGAAGTAGCGCTCCCGGTACGGGGCGACCAGCTCCACCTGCGTCGGGTGGGCGAAGCCCTGCAACAGCGCCCGGTGCCGCCAGTTGGGCAGCGCGTCCGGGCCGGTGAGCAGGGCCCACACGGCGGCCTTGTTCTCGGCCGTCGGAATCAACGCGTGCGCGTACGCGGCCTCCCGCTCGCCGCTGGCCGTGCGGTCACCGCTCAGCTCCGCCTCGATCTCGGCGGCGCCGGCGGCACCGTTGGCCACCAGCGCGGCGAGGACCGACCAGCGCAGCTCGGTGTCGATGGTCAGCCCGGCCGGCACGCCAGAGCCGTCCAGCCAACCGCGCAGCGTCGCCAGGTCTTCCTCGGAGCGGACCGCTGAGGTGAACGCACGGGCCCAGGCCAACTGGAAGCCGCTGCCGGGCTCGGCGGCGGCGAGTGCGTCGCGGGCGGTACGGGCCAGGTCGGCCCAGCCGGTCGGTGCCCAGGCCGGGTCGGCGTACAGGGTGAGCGCGGTGGTCGCCTGCCGCAGGGTGGCGGTGACCAGGTTGATGTCGGTCTCCGCGGGCAGCCCGCTCAGCGTCAGCGCCACGTAGTCGCGGGCGGACAACTCGGCGTCGCGGATCATGTCCCACGCGGCGGTCCAGCACAGTGCGCGGGCCAGCGACGAGTCGAAGCCACCGATGTGCTGCACCACGGTCGCCATCGAGCGCTCGTCGAGGCGCAGCTTGGTGTAGCTGAGGTCGTCGTCGTTGAGCAGCAACACGTCGGCCGCCCGGACGCCACGTAGCGGGGCGAGGTCGGTGTGCTCGCCAGTCACGTCGACCTCGTACCGCTCCCGACGGACCAGCCGCCCATCGGTCAGGTCGTACAGGCCCACGCCGATCCGGTGCGTCCGCAGCGTCGGGTACGCCGCCGGCGCCTCCTGCCGCACCAGCACCTGCTCGTACGTGCCGTCCGCGCCGATGGTCACCTCCGGCCGCAGCGTGTTGACCTGTGCGGTCTCCAACCACTGCGCGGCGAACTTGCGCAGCTCCCGCCCGGATGCGGCCTCCAGCTCGGTGAGCAGGTCGTCGAAGGTGGCGTTGCCCCAGGCGTGCTTGCCGAAGTAGGCCCGCAGCCCGGCCACGAACGGCTCCTCGCCCACGTACGCGACGAGCTGCTTGAGCACGCTCGCGCCCTTGGCGTAGGTGATGCCGTCGAAGTTGACCTCCACGGCCTCCATGTCCGGCATCTCGGTGTAGACCGGGTGGGTGGAGGAGAGCTGGTCCTGCCGGTAGCCCCAGTTCTTCCGGATGGACAGGAAGGTCGTCCACGCCTCGGTGAACCGGGTCGCGTTGGTGTTGCACCAGTGGCTGGCCCACTCGGCGAACGACTCGTTCAGCCACAGGTCGTTCCACCAGCGCATGGTGACCAGGTCACCGAACCACATGTGGGCCAGCTCGTGCAGGATCGTGTTGGCCCGCTGCTCGTACTCGAAGTCGGTGACCTGCGAGCGGAACAGGTAGTGGGACTCGGCGTGCGTCACGCAGCCGAAGTTCTCCATCGCGCCGGCGTTGAAGTCGGGCACCCACAGCTGGTCGTACTTGGGCAGCGGGTAGCGCACGGCGAACTTCTCGTGGAAGAAGTCGAAGCCCTGCTTGGTGATCAGGAACAGGTCGTCGGAGTCCAGGTACTGTGCCATCGACGCCCGGCAGAACACCCCCAGGTCGATGCCGTCGTGAGCGTCGCGCACCTCGTGATACGGCCCGGCGCACATCGCCGTGATGTAGGTGCTCATCCGGGGCGACTCGGTGAAGTGCAGCGTCTTGAGCGCCTCACCCGCCGGCTCCTCGCGCTGCACAGGCATGTTGGACACCGCCCGCCAGTGCGCCGGCACGGTGACGTGCCAGGTGTAGACGCTCTTCAGGTCGGGCTGGTCGAAGCAGGCGAACACCCGCTGCGCGTCGGCCGTCTCGAACTGGCTGTAGAGGTACGTCTCGCCGTCCACCGGGTCGACGGTCCGGTGCAGACCCTGACCGCTGTTGGAGTAACCGAAGTCGGCGTCGACCACCAGGACGTTGTCGCCGTCCAACCCGGACAGGGTCAGGCCCTTCTCGGCGGACCAGTCGGAGAGGTCGACGGGCGTGCCGTTCAGCGTCGCGGACCGCACCGACTCGGCGGCCAACTCGATGAATGTGCTCGCGCCCGGTTCGGAGCAGCGGAACCGAACCTCGGTCGTCGACCTGAACGTGCGGCCGTCGGCCGCCAGCACGGCGGTGGACAGGTCCAGACTGATGTCATACCCCGTCACGTTGAGCAGGCGTGCCCGCTCGGTCGCCTCGACCTGCGTCAGGTTGCGCACTCCCGGCACTGTTCGTCTCCATCCCACATGTCGCCGTACGCCCGGCGGCGCCCGTTCGCCTACCGCTCGTGACGGCCGGCCCGATTCGAGTCTTCCATGTACGGGCAGCCCGCGGTGGCCGAGGTCACGCTCTCATTCGGGTGCCGGTCGATGCGCTGCGGGGTGAAGATTTCCTCAGACGCCGACCGTCGGCGCCACCCGTCGCGAAGGGACCTCACCGTGACCGATCGTGTCACCGCCGACATGTGGTTCGACCCGGCCTGCCCGTGGGCGTGGATCACCTCCCGCTGGCTCTTGGAGGTCGAGCAGGTCCGGGACGTGGACATCCGCTTCCACGTGATGAGCCTGGCCGTGCTCAACGACGGCCGCGACGAGCTGCCCGAGGACTACAAGGAGTTCCTGAAGACCGCCTGGGGCCCGGTGCGGGTCTGCATCGCCGCCGAGCAGCGCTACGGCACTGACGCGCTGCGCCCGCTCTACACCGCGCTCGGCACCCGGATCCACCTGCAGAAGCAGGAGCGGGGTCCGGAGCTGTACGTCGCCGCGCTCACCGATGCCGGCCTCGACCCGGCGCTGGCCGCGGCCGCCGACAGCACCGACTACGACGAGGCGCTGCGGGCCAGCCACGAGGCGGGCATGCGTCCGGTCGGGCAGGACGTGGGCACGCCGGTCGTGCACGCGCCCGGCCCGGACGGCGCCCCGGTCGCGTTCTTCGGCCCGGTGATCACTCCGGCTCCGAAGGGGGAGGCCGCTGGCCGACTCTGGGACGGCGTGCTGCTGGTCGCCGGCACCCCGGGCTTCTACGAGCTCAAGCGCACCCGCGAGCAGGGCCCGATCTTCGACTGAGCGACGACCACGACGCCCCCGTCCATGCTTCGTCAGCTGCGCGGACGGGGGCGTTTCGGGTCGGGTGCCGAGGTCGGCGCACGGGTGTGGCGTCACCGGGAGGCGGGGGGCGTCGTTTCCCTCGGTGTCCGCCGCAGCGACCCGCAGGGCCGCACGCCGCAGTTCGTGGAGGCAAATCCCGATGGCCAAGCACCGTGCGTCCGGTGACGATCAGTTGACCCGGCAGGGGGTGATCGAGACTCCCGGTACGGACTACTGGTCCGTTGACGACTCCCGCTGGCCGACGGTCCGCCCGGACCTACCCGCCCACCTGGTGGATCTGCTCGCGCCGCCCATCGTGGTGGGCGTGGCGCGGGTCCCGGTGACCTCCCGGCTCACCCCGCCCGCGTCGGTCGACCCGCTGCCGTCGCCCGTCGATGCCGTGCCGACCGCCGCGCCGGCCCTGGTGCCGGCGGGAGCGGCACCGGCCGAACCGGCACCCCCGCCGCCGGCGCCGGCTCCTCCGCGCCCGGTGCCGACGCCGCCGCTGAGCCCGCGGCCCGTGCCGACGCCGCCCCCGGACCGTCCCGTGCCGGGGCCACCCGCGTCGCCCCGCCGCGCCGTGAACACCGGGCCGATCGGGAGCGGTCGACGCGGCAACGGTGGGCCGGCGAGCGCGGGTCGGCACCGCCGGGGCACCTCCGGCCGCGCCGGCTGACCAGCCGGGCCCGACCCGGCGCTTTCATCTGGTGGACGCCCCGCGGGTCCCCGTCGGCGGCGACACCGTCGCCGGTAGCGTCAGTGGGCATGACGGTCGTGCATCCGATCACCCGGGCCTGGGTCACCACTGGCGGCACCGGTGCGCAAAACTACGACGAGTTCGCCGACGACGCGGAGATCACCGCGATCATCGAGTCGAACCCGCACAGCGCTCTCGGCATCGAGATGCCGCACCGCGCCCCGCAGAGCCTGGGCAAGTCGTTCCTCGACGCGCTGCCGGACGCGGTGGCCCGCCTCGCCGAGGCCAAGGCCGACGGCAGTTACACCCCCGCCGAGCAGGTGGTGGTGCTCTACCGGATCAGCGCACCCGGCGAGGAGCCGGCGTACGGTCTGTTCGCGATGGTGGACACCGACCAGATCTCCACCCGGGCGGACGAGCCGGGCCTGGTCATCCGCAACGAGGACGTCTTCATCGCCAAGGTGCGCGAGCGGGTGGCGCTGGCCGAGGCGCTGGGCCACCTGCTCTCACCCGTACTCCTGCTCCAGACCGGGCGTGGCGACGAGCTGCACGCCGCGCTCGCGGCGGCGACCGACACGGCCGGCGCGCCCGCCGCGACGGACACCGACCAGGCGGGGCGCACGCACGCCATCTGGCTGCTCGGCCCCGGCCCGGAGCAGGCCACGCTGACCGCTCTCGCCGGCGGCGGGGATCTGGTCGTCGCGGACGGCAACCACCGCAGCCTGGCCGCCCAGACCGGGGGGCTGTCGCGCTTCCTGGCCGTGGTCACCACCCCCGCGTCGGTGGCCATCCAGCCGTACAACCGGCTGGTCAGCGAGCTGACCACCACCCCGGCCGAGCTGCTCGACCGGCTGCGGGCCGCGGGCGCCGAGGTCGCGCCGATCGATGGCCCGGTCGAGGTCCCGGAGGCCGGCGGCACCGTGCACCTCCGCCTCGACGGCCAGGGGTACGCGGTGCGCCTGCCCGCCACCGCCTCCGCCCGCCTGGAAAACCTGGACCACGCCCTGGTCGAGCGGCTGGTGCTGCGCGACGCTCTCGGTCTGGACCCGGGCGACAAGCGGATCACCTACGTCGGCGGTGACTACCCGGCGAGCTGGCTCACCGGTGAGGTCGACGCCGGGCGGGCCGAGCTGGCCATCCTGATCGCGCCGGTGACCGTGGCGGACTTCGTCGCGGTCAACCTGGCCAGGGAGAAGATGCCCCGCAAGAGCACCTGGTTCACCCCGAAGGCGCGCGGCGGTCTGGTCGTCGCCGAGCTGCCGCGTTGAGCGCCATCCCCACGACCGTGTGACGAACCCGGCTCGGGGACGCCGCCCCAGTGACGTCCCCGAGCGCGGCCTGACAGACTGCCCGGTATGCGCGTCTACCTGGGATCCGATCATGCCGGTTTCGAGTTGAAGGTGCACCTGGCCAACCACCTGGCCATGCAGGGGTACGAGGTGGTCGACGTCGGCCCGCACGGCTACGACCCGGACGACGACTACCCCACGTTCTGCCTGCACACGGGCGATCAGGTGGTGGCCGACGAGACGGGTCTCGGCGTGGTCATCGGTGGCTCCGGCAACGGTGAGCAGATCGCCGCGAACAAGGTCGCTGGCGTCCGCGCCGCGCTGGCCTGGAGCGTCGAGACCGCTCAGTTGGCCCGTCAGCACAACGACGCGAACGTGGTCGCCATCGGTGCCCGTCAACACACGTTGGACGAGGCGACCGGCATCGTCGAGGCGTTCCTGAACACCCCGTTCTCCGGCAACGAGCGGCACGCTCGGCGGATCGCCCAGGTTGCCGAGTACGAGCGGACCCGGAAGCTGCCCGACCTGCCCTGACCGTGCGGCGACTAGCGCGGCGAGCGGGGCAACTCCTCGCGGGGCACCCAGTTCCGCCGGACGACCACCACCCGGGCCTCCGCCTCGGCCAGGTCGTCGTCGGTGGGGCGGGCGGCGTCCCGGGCCCGTAGCGCGGCGCTCAGCCCCACCTGGGACGAGCCGGAACCGACCAACCCGCGCAGCCCTCGCTCGCCGTCGCGCTCGTCGCCGCCCGTGCTCCTGCGTCGCGGCGGCGGGCCGTCGCCGTCATGCACGCCCGGGGTGCTGACCGTCGGAGCGTCGGCACCCGGTCTGGCCGTCTCGGTGTCGCCGTGGTGGCGTAGCCGTCGCCGTCGTCGGTCGGGGTCACCCATCAGCCGACCGTACCCTGCGGGGGTTTGATCCGGCACGGTCGCGGGGCCTCGCGTCCCGGCCGGGGTCGGCGACCGATTTGCCGGCTGGCTACCCTCGAATCCAGGCGGTGCTGTGCCGTCGGTCAGGGGGAGGACGAGATGGCAGACCAGACGCAGCCGTGGGCGGAGCGGACCGTGGAGGTGCCACCGCAGGCCGGCGTCGGGGTGCCGCCGCAGCGTGACGGGTTCCGCCGGGGGGTCGCTCCGGTGGGAGAGCCGCGCACCCCGCGGACGGAGCCGTTCCCGGTGGTCGAGCAGGAGCCGACCGGCACTGGTTGGCCCGGTGAACCAGTGCCCCGCCGCTCGCTGAGCTCGCGGATGGCGCAACTGCGTCGAGGCGGTGAGTGGAGCGCGGCGGCCGGCCTCTTCGCGTTCGTGTGCTGGGGGATCTGGGCGCTGTCCGGCCAGGGTGACCTGAGCGGGCCGCTGCTGGTGCTGGTGCTCAGCCTGCTGGTGGCGGTCGGCCTGTTCGCCCTGTTCCGGCTGGTCGGCCGGGTGGTGCTGGAGCGGCAACTGGGTCGGGTCCGGCGCACCGCCCGAGGTGCCCACCTGGCGACGGCGGTGTTCCTCGCCGGCTTGGGGGTGGCGTGGCTCCAGCAGACCGAGTGGGTCGTCTCGGCCTGGAACTGGATCTCCTCGAACTGACCGGGCGTGCACGGGTGGGCCGGTCCAGGACCGCCCACCCGTGCACCCGGTCGTCTCCCCACCAGGCAAGGTCGCCGCTTACCCGGCCGGCCGCGGTTCATCCGTGGCCGGCCGGTACGGCCTTCGTGGGCTTGCGTGATCCCGATGGTGCGGCGGTCAGTGGGTGCCGCCGTGCCCTTCGGCGTCGGCTCGGGGCGACGCGACCCGGGCGGCCGGATCCTCGACGCCGGGCTCGCCGCCGTCCGGGGCGACCGCCCCGTCGTAGTTGTAGAGCGGTCGACCATCGTCGTGCTGCTTGGTGGTCTTGATGTAGCGGTGCATCAGGCCGTCGATCTTCACCTCGACGAGTGCCTCGTTGCCGGTCTCGTGGGTGCTGCCGTCTTGGGGGCCACCTACCAGGTGGGCAGTGGTGTTCGTGTCCATGGACGGGCCCTACCCACCGGGTACCCGGTGGAAACGGGTGAAATTCGGCCAGCGGTGCCGCGCCCCGACGAGTGGACGCGGCACCGCTGAGGGATCAGCCGGCGGATTCGGCGGCGGCGTAGTCGCGGGCCACCCGGACCATCTCCACCAGCCCGCCGGCGTACTCCTGGGACTCGCCGTGCGCCTCGTCGAACGGCGGCTGGAAGCCGACGCCCTCCCACTGGTTGGTCGCCGGGTTCCACCGGTCGTTGCCGACCTCGAAGTCCCAGGCGAAGATGCCCAGCTCGTAGTAGAGCTGGTCGGCCGAGTTGCCGGCGGCGGAGTAGAGCACGTCGGCGACCGGTCCGGTCTGTGACGGCCAGGTGACGGTGCCGCGCTCCTGGGCGATGGCGCCGACGATCCGCCGGGCGCTGTTGAGGAACAGCGTCGACTCGTCGATCGACGGTCGCGGCAGGGTGACCCGACCGTCGGCCCGGTACGCCCCCGGCGGCCACATGAAGTACCCGCCGTAGGAGTGCACGTTCATCGCGAACTTGATGTTCGGGTGGTTTTCGGCGAGCGCGATCACGTTGCGGCTCTCCGCCTCGGACAGTTCGGCGGTGCCCGCGTAGGTACCGGACAGGCAGTTGGCGCTGGCGCCCACGTACCCGTCGAAGTACGACCCGACGGTGTAGTTGCGGTTGATGTCGACGCCCCACGAGGTGCGGTTCTTCGGGTCGCGGGCCGCCCCGGTGCAGTGGTTGACGAGGTTCTTGCGCTGCATGTTGAAGTCGTTGAACGAGTAGTTCGCACCGTCCGGGTTGACCATCGGGATGACGAAGATGTCGACCTGCTCCAGCAGCTCACGGGTGGCCGGGTCGGTCCGGGCGTTCGCCAGCATCCGTTCGGCGAACTCCAGCGTCACCAGCGGGGTGGCCCACTCCCGGGCGTGTTCCTGGGAGTACGCGAGCACCCCCACCCGGGAGCCGTCCCGGTGTACGCCGAGGCGCAGCGCCTGCACCGTCCACGGCCGCGCCGGGACCTCGGTCCCCTGGAGGCCGTCGTCGAGTCGGGTGGGGCCGGCGAGGGGCATGGGCAGTCCGGCCGAGCCGTCCTCGACGATGGCCCGGAACCGGTCCGGTTGGCGGGCGTTGATCGCCGCCGCGACCTCGTCGGTGGTGCTCACCGTCTTTCCGGCGGTGTCGGTGGCCAGTGACACGGTGAGGACGCGGTCGCGGTAGCCGACGGTCAGTGGCCGGTTCGCCCGGCCCGGGTCGACCGTCCGCACCTGCACGCCGTTCATGTTCTGGTCGCCGAAGCGGACCGACTCGACCACCAGGGCTGCCACCGCCGGGTCACCCAGGTAGCCGGCGGCGTTGCGTCGGTAGCCCTGGGTCTTGTTCGGCAGGTCGATCACGTCCACCAGGTCCCGGTACTGGCGGGCCAGCCGCTTGATCCGCGCCTGGATGTCCACCGGCGTGAGGTACGCGTCGATGAAGTCCTTCTGGTAGCCGGCCGGCAGCGGCGGCGGTGAGGCGTTCGGCCAGAGCGTCGGCGTGACCGCCCGGCTGACCCCGCCGAGGCTGGAGGTGGCGCTCAGCTGAACCGGTCGGCTCGGCACCGGCTGGGGGAGCGCGTAGTGGTACTGGTACTCGCCGGAGTCCTCGAACCGGTACAGCGGGAACGAGCCGGTGGCGCCGTCCGCCGTCCGCCAACTGACGGTGATCTCCACATCCGGGTCGTCGGTGGCGGTGGTGGCCACCTGGGCCTGTAGGAACGTCTGTCCGGTGGTGGTCCACCAGTACGCCTGCTGCACCTGGAGGGTGTCCACGGCGGTGGCGGCGGTGGACCGCTGGCCGGCGGCCGGCGTACGCAGTCCGACGGCGGTACGGGCCTGAGCCGCGCGAACGCTGTCGGCGTAGTGCCGGCTGCCGTCCCCGGCGCGCTGCACTATCTGCACGGCCGTCGCGCCCTGCGCGGTCAGGTCGGCGAGCTGCGCCCCGCTGAGCACCAGGTCGGCGAGGATCCGGCCGTCCCGTGCCCGGGGCCGGTTGGCCAGGTCCGCGCCGGTGGCGACGAGCCGGTCCAGCTGGGCCTGATCGCGGAGCTGGACTCGGACCACTGCGGTTTCGGTGGCGCTCAGAGTGATCGGGGCGGCCGGGGCGGCGGGGGCCGCCGCTCCGGAACCGGGATGGGACAACACTGCGCTGAACAGGATCACTGTGGTGGCGGCAGCTGTCCACCGTCGTCGGACGATCATGTGCCCTCCTGTGACGGACGTCGATGTGCTTGGTCCTTACACCAGTGCATAGATCGACACCTGTCAAGGTGGAGGTTCGTTGATCCGGTGACACGTTCGGGAGTTCCGGAGCAACCCCCTGGGCCAGACCCCGCGTGACTAACTCGAAACGGGGATCGGAGGCCTGAATGAGCGATCGCGACAAGGCGTTCGCCGAGTACTTCGCGGCACGGTCCGGTGCCATGCGCGGCACCGCATACCTGCTGTGCGGCGACTGGCACCGTGCCGAAGACCTGGTCCAGACCGCGTTCGTCAAGCTCTACCGGGTCTGGAACCGGATCTCGCGGCACGAGGTGCTCGACAGCTACCTTCGCCAGATCCTGATCCGGACCTTCCTCGACGAGCGCCGCCGCGGCTGGTGGCGGCGTGAACGGGTGGGTGGCGAGGATGCCGAGCAGGTGGCCCCGCCCGACTCGCCGGAGAGCCGACTGGTGCTGCTCCAGGCGCTGGCGCGGGTCGCACCGCGCCAACGGGCCGTGCTGGTTCTGCGGTACTGGGAGGACCTGTCGATCGAGGACGTCGCGGCGCTGCTGGAGTGCTCTCCAGGGACGGTGAAGAGCCAGGCGGCACGCGGGCTCGACACGCTGCGCGGCCTCCTGTCACCCACCTACAGCGGGATCGAGATGGGGGAGCGATGAACGAGGAAGAGTTGCGCGAGGGGCTGCGCAGCGAGATGGCGGGCACAACCCCGCCACCACCATTGAGTACGACAGCCGCGCTCGGCGTGGCTCGGCGGACGCAGTTCCGCCGGCGCGCGGTGTGGGCGTCCCTCGGATCGGCGGCTGTCGTGCTGGCGGTCACCGGCTTCGCGGCCGTCGCCACTCCGGACGGCCTCGTCTACCAACCGGCGGGTCAGGGGCCACTGGCTCCGGACGCGTCGGGGGACACCAAGGAGCCGTGGCCGACCGGGCCGAACGGTC
This sequence comes from Micromonospora sp. NPDC050784, assembly GCF_044456765.1. NCBI lineage: Bacteria > Bacillati > Actinomycetota > Actinomycetes > Micromonosporales > Micromonosporaceae > Micromonospora > Micromonospora sp. NPDC050784. The sequence goes on from NZ_JBITGG010000024.1 coordinate 106,878, forward strand.
AACCGCAGGAGGACCGGACCGCGCGGGCCGGGTCCAAGTACGACCAGGGAGTCCACCTGCTCGGTGAGGTTGTCTCGGTCGTACCCGCCGGCTTCACCGCGCCGGAGGACCCGCCGAGCCAGTCGGCCGAGCAGCGGACGCTGCGGACCCACCAGGCGCAGTTCGAGGAGAAGGTGAACGGCGTCGACGTGTGGAGCTACATGTCCTCAGTGGCCGTGGCCCAGGGCGAGGGCACCGGGCGCGTGATCGTCGAGGTGCACGAAGCCGGCAACCCGATGCCGACCGAGTCGTGCGACCTGGCCCAGAAATTCTGGGGCATGCGCGGCGAGTGCCAGGTCGAGACGGTCGGCGCGACGCGGGTCGGTGTGGTGGTCCGAGCGGGCAGCGACGATCGGCTCGACCAGTGGTCGGCGTACCGGCACCCGGACGGCGTGGTGGTCTTCGTGGCCCAGGGCGTGCGGCTCGACGAGAGCCGGCCGGCGTTGACGAAGCTGCCGTTCTCCGTGCCGCAGTTGGCGGCTCTCGCTGTCGACGAACGGTTCCACCTGAAGTGACACGGCACCTCGGCCTCGCCGAGAGGGCCCAGGTGCCGCCACCGTGCGGTCCACCTGGGCCTTGCTGTGTCGACCCCGCCTGTGACGCGCACGAGGTGCGGCAGGTCCTTGTCAACGACGCGCCGTGAGGGGCAGGAGGACGAGGACGGCAATGCCCAGCGTGCTGGCGCCGACAGCCCACCACCAGAAGAATCCCGAGAAGACCGAGGCGACCAGGAGCCCCACTCCGAGGCCGGCCAGCAGGCCGAGTGCGAACAGGGCTCGTGGGGGCAGGGCGAGGTGTGGCAGACGTCGTACCACGAGCACCTCCAGCCAGGTGCCACCCGCCGCCAGCAGCGCCGCGCCGACCCCGTCCACGGCGGAGAGCCCGTGACCCTCGCTGATGGGCACGAGAACCCTGCCCTCCTCACCCGCCGGCACGAAGAGGACGAGTACGCCGGCGGCGATGAGCAGAGCGGCAGTGACGACCTGCCTGCGCGGGGCGCCCACACCATCGGGTGACATCGCCACAGTCTCGGCCATCCGCCGTCGCCCGCACAGGAGCCGTATCGGCGAACATCGCACTTCCGGTGCCCGGCCGGTGGGCGGCGGGGGTTGTGCAGGACGCGCTCCGGGCACCCCGCCGCGCACAAAAGCGCCCTCCGACCTGGGCCGGAGGGCGTTGGAGCGGGCGACGAGAATCGAACTCGCGTAGTCAGTTTGGAAGACTGAAGCTCTACCATTGAGCTACGCCCGCGTGCATCCCGCCGAAACAGGACGCGCCCCTAGCGTACCCAATGCCGGTGCCCGACGCGTAACCGCGCCACCGCCCCCGCGGTGCCGTGTCGTCTCCGGCGCCGCGGTACGGCGCCGCCATGATCCGGACAACATCCGTGATGTAGTGGCCTCGCGGCTCGTGGAGGCCACCACATCCGTGAAGTTGTGCGGATCATGGGCACCGTTGTGCGGATCTTGGTGCGGCACGTCCGGGGTGGAATGGTAATTTTCGGGGGTTCTGTCCGGGTGCCTGGTGCCCCGGCACCGACTGAGGCGTGGCGACGGCATAGACTGCACGTCGCCACGGGGTGTGGCGCAGCTTGGTAGCGCACTCGCTTTGGGAGCGAGGGGCCGTGGGTTCAAATCCCGCCACCCCGACTGTCGTCCGCGGCCGGGCCGCCCCGGGTGCCGCCCAGTGCGGCTCCCGGGCGATGCCGGAGCGTCAGGCCGGCTCGCCTACACTCGATGGGCTGAATCACGCCCAGACTCAACTGAGATCCGTCAAGGAGTACGCCTGTGAAGAGCACCGTCGAGACTCTGAGCCCGACGCGCGTGCGGCTCGCCATCGAGGTGCCGTTCGTCGAGCTCGAGCCGAGCCTCAAGAAGGCGTACCGGGAGATCGGTTCGCAGGTCCAGGTTCCGGGCTTCCGCCGGGGCAAGGTCCCGACCGCGGTGATCGACCAGCGGGTGGGCCGGGGCACCGTCCTCAACGAGGCGGTCCAGGAGGCCATCCCGGAGAACATCCTCGCCGCGGTGCGTGAGCACGACCTCAAGACGCTGGGGCGCCCGGAGGTCGAGATCACCGAGTTCAACGACGGTGACTCGCTGAACTTCACGGCCGAGGTCGACGTCCGCCCGGAGATCACCATCCCGGACGCGAGCACCATCGAGGTGACCGTCGACGAGCTGCAGATCGACGAGAGCGAGATCGACGAGCAGGTGAAGAACCTGCGGGAGCGTTTCGCGACCCTCAAGACCGTCGAGCGGGCCGCCGCCGAGGGCGACTACGTCCAGATCGACCTCAACGCCACCGTCGACGGCGAGGACGTGCCGGGCGGCCAGGCGAGCAACATCTCCCACGAGGTGGGCAGCAAGCAGCTCCTGCCGGGCCTGGACGAGGCCGTGGTCGGCCTCGCCGCCGGCGACGACACCACCTTCACCACCCAGCTGGTCGGCGGCGACTTCGCCGGTCGGGACGCCGAGGTGGCGGTGACCGTGCGCACGGTCAAGGAGAAGGAGCTGCCGGAGCTGAACGACGAGTTCGCCCAGATGGCGAGCGAGTTCGACACGATCGAGGAGCTGCGCGGCGACCTGCGGAACCGGGTCACCCAGGGCAAGCAGGTCGAGCAGATCTACGCCGCTCGGGACAAGGCCCTGGCCCAGCTCGTCGAGGCCGCCGAGATCCCGGCCCCGGAGGGTGTCGTCCGCGAGGAGGTCGAGAGCCGCAAGCAGGCGATGGTCGACCAGCTGGAGCGGATCGGCGCCTCGATGGAGGAGTACCTCGCTGCCGAGGACAAGACCGAGGAGCAGATCGACGCCGAGCTGACCGAGGCGGCGACCGAGGGCGTCAAGGTCCAGCTCCTGCTGGACACGCTTGCCGACGCCGAGGACGTCCAGGTCTCCGACGACGAGTTCGGGCACGAGATCGTGCACCGGGCGCAGCGTGCCGGGATGGCCCCGCAGCAGTACTACGACCAGCTGGTGCGCTCCGGCGCGGCCGCCGCCGTCTTCGGCGACGTGCGGCGGGGCAAGGCGCTCGCGGCCGTCATGGAGAAGATCACGATCAAGGACTCGGCCGGCAACGGGATCACCCTCGACGCGCTGCGCGCCGCCAACGAGGCGGAGCACAACCACGACCACTGATCGTCGGGTGCGGCCGCCGTCCGCCGCTGAGCGGCGGACGGCGGCCGTTTCCCTTTCCGGGTACGCCCGGGCAGCAGGCACTGCCGGGTACGCCCGGGCAGCAAGCACTGCCGGGTAGCCCGGAAGCCCGCGCCGCGGGTACGCCCGACACAGCTGCGCTGAGAGCGAACAGTGCCCCGACCGGGACTCTGCCGCCCCGCACAGCGGTTAGTGTCGGGAAAGACGGTACGGAGAGCGAAGGGCTGCCATGACCGACATGCACATCCCCAAGAAGTCGCTCCGGGCGATTGACGCGCGCGGTGGCGACTCCATTGGCAACCTCGACGACTCGGTCTACAACCGGTTGCTCAAGGAGCGCATCATCTTCCTGGGCAGTGAGGTGACCGACCAGGTCGCCAACCGCATCTGCGCGCAGCTGCTGCTGCTCGCCGCGGAGGACCCGGACCGCGACATCAACCTGTGGATCAACTCGCCGGGTGGCTCGGTCTACTCCGGCATGGCGATCTACGACACCATGCAGTTCATCGACAACGACGTGTCGACCGTGGCGATGGGCATGGCTGCCTCGATGGGCCAGCTGCTGCTCTGCGCGGGCACCAAGGGCAAGCGGTACGCCCTGCCCCACGCACGGATCATGATGCACCAGCCGTCCGGTGGTCTGGGCGGCACGGCGTCCGACATCGCCATCCAGGCGGAGCAGATGCTCTACACGAAGCGGATGTTCCAGGAGCGGGTCGCGCACCACACCGGCCAGAGCCAGTCGCAGATCGAGGCCGACTCGGACCGGGACCGTTGGTTCACCGCCCAGGAGGCCATGGACTACGGCTTCATCGACAAGGTGATCATCGGGGCCGCACAGGTTCCGGATGGCGCCGGGACCCTGAGCTGAGGAGCTGACGATGACCGATCTGAGCCTGCCGCCCCAGTTCGCGGCCGTGCACAACCGCTACGTGCTGCCGTCGTTCGTCGAGCGCACGTCGTACGGGGTCAAGGAGTCGAACCCGTACAACAAGCTCTTCGAGGACCGGATCATCTTCCTCGGCGTCCAGGTGGACGACGCGTCGGCCAACGACGTGATGGCCCAGCTGCTGACGCTCGAGGGCACCGATCCGGACCGCGACATCATCATGTACATCAACTCGCCGGGTGGTTCGTTCACCGCCATGACGGCGATCTACGACACCATGCAGTACGTCCGTCCGGACATCTCGACGGTCTGCCTCGGGCAGGCGGCGAGTGCGGCGGCAGTGCTGCTCTCGGCGGGCACTCCGGGCAAGCGGATGGCCCTGCCGAACTCGCGGATCATCATCCACCAGCCGGCCACCGAGGGCGGCTACGGGCAGGGCTCGGACATCGAGATCCAGGCCCGGGAGATCCTGCGGATGCGTACGCAGCTGGAGGACATGCTGTCCCGCCACTGCAACCGCCCGATCGAGCAGGTTCGCAAGGACATCGACCGTGACAAGATCATGACGGCCGAGGAGTCCAAGGAGTACGGGCTGGTCGACACGATTCTGACCAGTCGCAAGAAGGGTCTGCTGGCGGCCAACGCCGCCCGCTGAGCAGCATCGGGTCAGAGGTTGGCCGGGGGCTCCGTTCCTGGCCGACCTCTGACACACCCGTTTTGGGGGTCGGAGAATGCCCCGCCAGCGGGTAACGTCGGGTCCGTACCGCTTCGCCGGTTCGGCCGGCGGCGCGAACTAAGCCGGACGGCGCGCAACGTCCGCAGGTCAGGGCCGGGTCTCCGGCCGATGAGTGCAGGGAGAACGTAGGTGGCACGGATCGGTGACGGCGGCGACCTACTGAAATGCTCCTTCTGCGGCAAATCGCAGAAGCAGGTCAAGAAGCTCATCGCGGGCCCAGGGGTCTACATCTGCGACGAGTGCATCGATCTCTGCAACGAGATCATCGAAGAGGAGTTGGCCGAGTCCGGCGAGGTGAAGTGGGAAGAGCTTCCCAAGCCGATGGAGATCTGCCAGTTCCTCGACACCTACGTCGTGGGTCAGGATCAGGCCAAGAAGGCGCTCGCCGTAGCGGTCTACAACCACTACAAGCGGATCCAGGCCGAGGCGGCTGGTGCGCCGGGCTCCGGCAGTGACGCCGTCGAGCTGGCCAAGTCCAACATCCTGTTGCTCGGCCCGACCGGGTGTGGCAAGACCCACCTGGCGCAGACCCTCGCCCGGATGTTGAACGTGCCGTTCGCCATCGCCGACGCCACCGCGCTGACCGAGGCGGGCTACGTGGGCGAGGACGTGGAGAACATCCTCCTCAAGCTGATCCAGGCCGCCGACTACGACATCAAGCGCGCCGAGACCGGCATCATCTACATCGACGAGGTCGACAAGATCGCCCGCAAGTCGGAAAATCCGTCGATCACGCGGGACGTCTCCGGTGAGGGCGTGCAGCAGGCCCTGCTCAAGATGCTCGAGGGCACGGTGGCCAACGTGCCGCCGCAGGGCGGCCGTAAGCACCCGCATCAGGAGTTCATCCAGATCGACACCACGAACGTGCTGTTCATCTGTGGTGGCGCGTTCGCCGGTCTCGACCAGATCATCGAGTCCCGTACCGGGCAGGGCGGCACCGGCTTCGGTGCCCGGCTCCGGTCGGTGTCCGATCGGTCGACCGACGACATCTTCAGCCAGGTCATGCCGGAAGACATGCTCAAGTTCGGGCTGATCCCCGAGTTCGTCGGCCGGCTGCCGGTGATCACCAACGTTCGCAGCCTGGACCGCAGCGCTCTCGTGCGCATCCTCACGGAGCCGCGCAACGCCCTGGTTCGGCAGTACCAGCGCCTGTTCGAGCTGGACGGTGTCGAGCTTGAGTTCGACGAGCCGGCGTTGGAGGCCATCGCCGATCAGGCGATGCTGCGGGGCACCGGTGCCCGTGGTCTGCGGGCCATCATCGAGGAGGTTCTGCTCTCCGCGATGTACGAGGTGCCCAGCAACCCCGACGCCGCCCGCGTGCTGATCACCCGCGAGGTCGTCCTGGAGAACGTCAACCCGACGATCGTGCCGCGTGAGTTCACCGGGCGTCGGGCTCGGCGCGACCGCGAAGAGAAGTCCGCCTGATCCTTACCGCGTCACGCCGGCCGTTCGATCCTGAGCGGCCGGCGTGATCGTGTTCGGCGCCGCTCGCCCGTGACCACCCGCGCCGGCCGAGACCGTGACGCTGTCCGTCAGCGCCCTCCAGCCGTACCCTTTGCTCATGCGTGTCGCCGTCTGCCAGCTGAACGCCCGGGACGACCGTAAGGCCAACCTGGCGGCCGCGGAGGCCCTACTGGAGCGCGCCGCCGCAGGCGGCGCGGACCTCGCCGTCCTCCCGGAGTACGTCGACTACCTGGGTCCCGCCGCAGGGCTGCCCGAACCGGAGCCGGTCGACGGCGAGGTGGGCAGCTTTTTCGCCGGGGTCGCCCGGCGGCTCGGGATCTGGCTGGTGGCCGGCTCGTTCCACGAGGCCGGCCCCGATCCGGACCACACCTGGAACACCTCGCTGGTCTTCGACCGTGCCGGCAGCCTGGCCGCGAGCTATCGCAAGATCCACCTGTACGACGTGGAGATCCCCGGTCGGGTCTCCTACCGGGAGTCGGCGAGTGTCGCGCCCGGCGCCCAACCGGTGGTGGTCGACGTCGAGGGGGTGCGGGTCGGCCTGTCGATCTGCTACGACCTGCGCTTCCCGGAGCTGTACCGGCTGCTCGCGTCCGATGGGGGCGCGCAGCTGCTGGTGGTTCCGGCCGCGTTCATGATGCACACCGGGCGGGACCACTGGGAGGTCCTGCTGCGGGCCAGGGCGATCGAGAACCAGTGTTTCGTGGCGGCGGCCGGCCAGACCGGCGACCACGAGCCGGGTCGCACCTGCTTCGGCCGCAGCATGGTGGTCGACCCGTGGGGGACGGTCCTCGGCCAGGTGCCGGACGGCCCCGGGATCTCCGTCGTCGACCTGGACCTCGAACGACTCGACGCGATCCGCGCCGAGCTGCCCAGCCTGGCCAACCGCCGGCTCTGAGCCTCAGCCCTCCAGCAGGACGCCGATCACCGCGAACCCGGCGATGGCCGCCGCGGTGACCAGCAGCGCGGTGGTCATCCGGGACCTGCCCCGTCGGGCCAGACGTCCCACCGAGAGCACGAGTACGACCAGCACGACCGCACCGATCACCACCTGCCAGAACGGCCCGATGAGGCCGAGCAGCGCCTCCTCGGCGAACACCATGGCGCCGTGCCCGGACTCATTCATGACTGACACTCTGGCACGTCGAGGCGGCCCGCGTCCTCGGCTGCGCCGGGGACCGTCGCGTCCTCATCGTCGGAACCAGTGATGAACCCTGATTTGCCTTCTCCGGGCCGTCCGCGTAACTTTCTCTCTGCACGGGGGAGGCCGGACAAACCGGCCGAGAACGGGCGCCAGGCTCGTGGCGGCAACGCCGAGCGAGACTGAGATCGGGCGGTGCGGAACACTCCGGATGCGGGGTTGCGAACGCGGAGCCGACCGGGTAGAGTTCTGAAGCCGGCAGGAGCCGGGCGGAGAGCCGCGAAGCGGTGATCGGCCGGTCTGCGGCTTCCCACGACAGAAACGAACGTCGGCAACGACGTGCGTCATCGTGGACTCGAACAAGCAAGACTATCCGAACTCTCGGGTGAAGCACGACGAATCGCGAAATATCGGTTTGACACGGCGGAAACGAGCGGGTAACGTAGTAAAAGTGCCTGGCGCTGGAAAGCGTTAGGGATGTGGTTCGAAAAGGCCCCGGTTGGGGTTCCACTGAGTGTGGGGCTTCTGGTCGGTGTGTGGTTGTTCTTTGAGAACTCAACAGGGTGCTTGTAAAGCCAGTGCCAATTATGATTTATACCCCGGACTGGTCAGTTTTTGCTGGCT
>NZ_JBITGG010000025.1:0-108689 GCF_044456765.1 Micromonospora sp. NPDC050784
AGAGTAGGACGCCGCCGGACAATCTTCCAGAAAAGGCCACCCCTAACGGGGTGGCCTTTTCTGCGTTCCCTGACGAACGTCCGCACCCGCGCGCGGTCGACCCGCGTGTCCCGGTACAGGACTGGTGCGACCGCCGCACCGCCGTGCACACAGTCCGGCCGGAGGGCTGGGGCTGGGCTCGGTCTGCGGGCTGGAATCGGTCAAGGTCACGCTCGAACCAGGATGTAGTGGCCTGTCCGGCGGGGTGACACCACTGCAACCAGGATGTTGCGTGACCTTGGCGCCTGCGGGGGCGGTCTGCGGCCTCGGGCGGCGGGCGGCGGCGTGCGGCGGGGGACGGGGGAGGGCGCGGATGCGGTGCTTGGTCAGTCTCGGGTCTGCATGCCGTCGCGGAGGCTGCGCAGCAGGCCGCCGGCGTCGCTGACCGACCGGCCCGGGAACATCGCCATGACCACGCTGCCGTGGTCGGCCCAGCCGCACACCGCGAAGTCCCCGCCCTCGCCGCTGGTGCTGCCGCACTTCAGAACTCCGCCGAGGCCGCCCGCGGGCAGCTCGCGCAGACCGTTCACCGCGCCGGTCTCGTCCGACATGAGGCGGAAGAGGCTGTCCAGGTCCCGTTCCGGCTGCCACAGCAGGGTGGTGCCCCCGAAGATGAGGACCGAGCGCTTGTCGTCGGCCGGGTCGCGGTAGACCGTGCCGAAACTGCGGTCCAGCTCGATGTTCGCCGCCAGGCCGCTGCGCAGGTAGTCGGCCGTACTCTTCGCCCGCTCGCTGTCGTCGCGGGTCAGACCCGCCACCTGATCGGGTGAGGTCAGTTGGGTGTCCTTCTGCTGCGCCACCCGCAACCCACCGACACCGAGCACCGCGGCGCCGGCGAGGCCGACCACGAGTGCGGCCGTCCAACCGATCTTGCGGCGGCGTGACCAGCCGCCGGACCGCTCGTCGGGGTCGCCTCCGGAGTCCCGGGTGCTCAGCTGGATCGGCTCTTCGGTCAGCTCGACCGGCTCGCGACCGCCGTCGCGCGACCGCTCGGTGAGATGTGCGTCGGACATAGCCGACACCGTACGCGAACGGCAGGTGGCGCACGTCAGGTCTGCGGAAGCCCTCCGTAGACTTGTCCGGTGACCGAGAGACTGGATGCCCGACGCCCCGACGCCCCGACCCTTGCCGGCCAGTATCAGCCCGGTGAGGTAGAGCAGCGACGGTACGAGCAGTGGGTAGCCGGCGGGCACTTCCGGGCCTCCGCCGACAGCGACAAGCCCCCCTTCACCATCGTCATCCCGCCGCCGAACGTCACCGGCTCGCTGCACATGGGCCACGCGTTCGAGCACACGCTGATGGACGCGTTGACCCGGCGTAAGCGGATGCAGGGCTTCGAGGCGCTGTGGCTGCCGGGCATGGACCACGCCGGCATCGCGACCCAGAACCTGGTCGAGCGGCAGCTCGCCGCCGAGGGGCTTTCCCGGCACGATCTCGGCCGGGAGAAGTTCGTCGAGCGGGTCTGGCAGTGGAAGGCCGAGTCCGGTGGCGCCATCCTCGGCCAGATGCGCCGCCTCGGCGACTCCGTCGACTGGGACCGCGAGCGCTTCACCATGGATAAGGGGCTGACCCGCGCCGTCCAGACGATCTTCAAGAAGCTCTTCGACGACGGCCTGATCTACCGGGCCAACCGGATCATCAACTGGTGTCCGCGCTGCCTCACGGCGCTCTCCGACATCGAGGTCGAGCACACCGACGACGACGGCGAGCTGATCTCGATCCGCTACAGCGACGAGGTCGTGGTGGCCACCACCCGGGCCGAGACGATGCTCGGCGACACCGCCGTGGCGGTGCACCCCGACGACGAGCGCTACCAGCACCTGATCGGCACCGAGGTCGAGCTGCCGTTGACCGGCCGTCGGATCCCGATCGTCGCCGACACGCACGTCGACCCGTCCTTCGGCACCGGCATGGTCAAGGTGACGCCCGCCCACGACCCGAACGACTTCGAGATCGGCCAGCGGCACGACCTGCCCGCGCTGACCGTGATGGACGAGCGCGGCGTGATCACCGTGCCCGGCCCGTTCGAGGGGTTGGACCGGTTCGAGGCGCGGCCCGCGATCGTGGCCGCGCTGCGGGAGCAGGGCCGGATCGTCGCCGAGAAGCGCCCGTACGTGCACGCCGTCGGGCACTGCTCGCGCTGCAAGACCACGGTCGAGCCACGGCTGTCGCTGCAGTGGTTCGTCAACACCGCCCCGCTGGCCCAGGCCGCGGGTGACGCGGTGCGTGACGGCCGGGTCCGCATCGAGCCTGCCGAGCTGGCCAAACGCTACTTCGCCTGGGTCGACAACATGCACGACTGGTGCATCTCCCGCCAGCTGTGGTGGGGGCACCGCATCCCGGTCTGGTACGGCCCCGCGGGCGAGATCGTCTGCGTCGGCCCCGACGAGGAGCCGCCGAGCGGCGAGGGCTGGCACCAGGACGAGGACGTCCTGGACACCTGGTTCTCCAGCGGCCTGTGGCCGTTCTCCACTCTGGGCTGGCCCGAGCAGACCCCGGACCTGGCGAAGTTCTACCCGACCAGCGTGCTGGTCACCGGGTACGACATCCTGTTCTTCTGGGTCGCCCGGATGATGATGTTCGGCCTGTACGCGATGGACGGCCGGCCGCCCTTCGACGTGGTCGCCCTGCACGGGATGGTGCGCGACCAGTTCGGCAAGAAGATGTCGAAGTCGTTCGGCAACGTGGTCGACCCGCTGGACTGGATCGACAGGTACGGCGCCGACGCCACCCGGTTCACCCTGGCCCGGGGCGCCAACCCCGGCCAGGACGTCCCGGTCAGCGAGGAGTGGTGCCAGGGCTCCCGCAACTTCTGCAACAAGCTCTGGAACGCCACCCGGTTCGCCCTGATGAACGGCGCGCACACCACCGGCGACCTGCCCCCCACCGAGCAGCTCTCCACCGTCGACCGGTGGATCCTGTCCCGGTTGGCGCACGTCACCGCCGAGGTCGACGAGCAGTTCGAGGCGTACGAGTTCGCCAAGGTGTGCGACCTGCTGTACCACTTCGCATGGGACGACGTCTGCGACTGGTACGTCGAGCTGAGTAAGCCGGTGCTCGCCGAGGGCGGTGAGCGCGCGGAGGCCAGCCGCCGGGTGCTCGGGCACGTGCTCGACCAGTTGCTGCGGTTGCTGCACCCGGTCATCCCGTTCGTCACCGAGGAGTTGTGGCTCGCGCTGACCGGCGGCGAGACGGTGCAGGCCGCTGCCTGGCCGGTGGCCGACCGGTCGCTGGTCGACGACGCCGCAGAGGCCGAGCTGGTCGGTGTGCAGCGGGTGGTCACCGAGATCCGCCGGTTCCGTTCCGACCAGGGGCTGCGCCCGACGCAGCGGGTGGCTGCCCGCCTGGACGGGCTGTCCGGCGCGGGTATCGCGGCCCACGAGCCGCTGATCCGTTCGCTGGTCCGGCTGGATCCGGCCGGGGACGACTTCCAGGCAAGCGCCACGCTGGCCATGCCCGGCGCGGTCGGTGTCGCGTTGGACACCCGGGGCTCGATCGACGTGGCCGCCGAGCGGGCCCGGTTGACGAAGGACCGCGCGGCGGCTGAGAAAGAGGTCGCGCAGGCCCGGGCGAAGCTCGACAACCCTGCCTTCATCGGCAAGGCCCCCGAGCCGGTGGTCGCGAAGATCCGCGACCGGCTCGCCACCGCCGAGGCCGACCTGGTCCGGATCGACGCTGCTCTGGAGACACTGCCCTCGTGACCGACCGTACCGATTTCGCCGCCGTCGAAGCCGAGCTGAACGCCCGTGGTTTCACCCGCATGGTTTTCGAGCTGGACCGGATCGAGTCGCTGCTCGACTTGCTCGGCAGCCCACAGCGGGCGTACCCCGCGATCCACCTGACCGGCACCAACGGCAAGACCTCCACCGCGCGGATGATCGACTCGCTACTGCGGGCGTTCGGGCTGCACACCGGCCGGTACACCAGCCCGCACCTGGAGACCGTCCGGGAGCGGATCAGCCTGGACGGGGAGCCGGTCAGCGAGGAGCGGTTCGCGGCGGTGTACCGGGAGATCAAACCGCTGGCCGAGCTTGTCGACGCGCGGTCGGACGAACCGCTGACGTACTTCGACATGACCACGGCGTTGGCGTTCGCCACCTTCGCCGACGCGCCGGTCGACATCGCCGTGGTCGAGGTCGGCCTCGGCGGTGCCGAGGACGCCACCAACGTTCTCCAGGCCGGGGTCTGTGTGATCACCCCGATCGGGCTGGACCACACCGAGTGGCTCGGCGACACGATTCAGGACATCGCGCTGGCCAAGGCCGGCATCATCCACCCGGGGGCCACCGTGATCTCGGCAGCCCAGGAGGAGGAGGCCGCTGGCCCCCTCCTCGAACGCTGCGCCGAGGTCGGGGCCACGCTCGCCCGGGAGGGCGGCGAGTTCGGCGTGCTGGGTCGGGCGGTCGCGGTCGGCGGTCAGGTGCTCACCCTGCAAGGGCTGGGCGGCGTGTACGACGACGTGTTCATTCCGCTGCACGGTGCCCATCAGGCGCAGAATGCGGCGATGGCGCTCGCCGCCGTGGAGGCGTTCCTGGGTGCGGGGGCTCGACGTCAGCTGGACATCGAGGCGGTCCGGGAGGGCTTCGCCTCGACCAGTTCCCCGGGTCGGCTGGAGCGGGTGCGTAACGCCCCGACCATCCTGCTCGACGGTGCGCACAACCCGCACGGCATGAAGGCCACCGTCACCGCGCTCCAGGAGGAGTTCGCGTTCAGCAAGCTGGTGGCCGTGATCGGCGTACTGGCCGACAAGGACGCGGAGGGGCTGCTGGAGCTGCTGGAGCCGGTGGTCGACCAGGTGGTGGTCACCCGTAACAGCTCGCCACGGGCCATGCCGACGGAGGAACTCGCGGCGCTGGCCGCCGAGATCTTCGGCGAGGAGCGGGTGGCTTCGGCCGAGGAGATGCCGGATGCGATCGAGCTGGCGGTGGCGATGGCCGAGGAGGACGTCCCCGGTGAGTTGAGCGGGGTCGGGGTGCTGGTCACGGGTTCCGTGGTGACGGTCGCCGACGCGCGCCGGCTGCTGAAGCGATGACCGGCCCGGAGCGGGACCCGCGCCCCACCGAGGACCCGACCGGCCCGCCGGTCGAGCAGCCGGTGGGGGAGGAGCCCACGGCCGGGCAGCCGCGACGCTCCGGGTTGCGCGACCCGGAGCGGGCGGTACGCGGTCTCGGTGCTGGCACCCTCAGCCTCGAGGCGCTGGTGCTGCTGCTGGCGATCCAGCCGATCCGGGTGGTCGGCGGTGACCTCGGCGGCGCCGCGATCGGTGCGGTGGTGGCACTGGCGGTGGCCGCCGTGGTGCTCGCCGGCATGATGCGCCGCCCCTGGGCCTGGAACGCCGGCACCGTGCTCCAGGGTCTGCTGTTGCTGGGCGGTCTGCTGCACTGGTCGCTGCTCGGGCTGGGCATCATCTTCGCCCTGGTCTGGGCGTACGCGTTGCACGTGCGCCGCGTCATTCTCGGCTGACGCCGACCCGGTCGGCGGCGTCCGATGGCGAGCGCCGTCCCCGGTCGGCGGCGTCCGAGGGCGAGTGCCGTCCCTGGCGGCGTGCGAAGGCGGGACTCGGGCCGGGTCAGGCGTCGGCGCGTTCGCGCCACTGGGTGAGCGCGACGCCGTGGCCGTCGGGGTCGCGGAAGGCCGCCGCCCACACCTCCAGCTTGGTGCCCCGGTTGACCACCCGGGGCGCGTACGTGAATCGGACGCCCGACCCGCGCAGCCGCTCGTACGCCGCCTCGATGTCGTTCACCTCGAGGTTGACGTGCACCAACCGGCGGCTGATGGGCGCTGCCCCGGTCACCTCGCGCAGCACGAGCCGGGTCGTCCCGGAGGCGAGGACGGCGTTGTGCGCGCCCTGGTCGACCTCGCTGAAGCCGAGCACGTCGCGGTAGAAGCCGAGCGACCGGGGCAGGTCGGTGACCAGCAGGGTGAGGCCCACCCCGCTGATCGGAGCGGCCGGGTCCGCTGCCGAGCCGGCATCGAACCCGAAGATCGCCTGGTCCAGTTCCTCGTCGGTGACGGTCGCCCGTGCGGCCCCGGCCGGGGAGGGATCGTCCAGCGGAAGGTCGAGTGGGTCCAGTGGGTCGGCCGCGCCGGGACCGGACCGCTGCGCGGGCGGTGGGTCGAAGCGCTGCGTGCTGGGCTGGTCGGAGCGCTCTGCGCTGGGCTGGTCGGAGCGCTGCGTGCTGGGCTGGTCGGAGCGCTGCGCGTTGGGCGGTGGGTCGGAGCGGTGTGCGGTGAGCGGGTCGACGGGGTCCTCGGTGGGCGGGATGGTCGTGCCGTCCTCCGCCGCCGCGTCGAATCGGTCGGCGGCGGGCTCGTCGAAGCGCTCCTCGGCGGGCGGGCGCGGCGCCGGGGTTGCCCGCCGGGGCAGCCCACCGGCCTGCGGTTCGACGACGACACCCTCCAACACCACCGGGCCACCCGGGCTCTGGTGCATCACCACGGGCTCGCGCTCCTCGGGCACGACACCCGGGTCGTCACGGCGCGGGTCGTCACGTCGCAGGTCGTCACGGCGCAGGTCGTCGCGCCGGGGATCGGTCCGCGAAGGGTCGGTGCGCAGGGGGTCGCCGAGCGGGTCCCGGAACGGGTCACCGACCGGGTCCCGGAAGTCGTCGCGGAATTCGTCGTCGGGTGCCCGGTCGGCCCACGGTGGCGCGTCCTGCTGGATCAGCAGCTCGTCCATCGCCTCCGCGTCGGCGAACTCCGGCGGGAGATCGGCGACGGCAGCGGCGGTCTCGGCGTGGGTCGGCACCTCGTCCCAGAGCACCTTGACGTGCCGCTGGTCGTCCAACGCGACCCGGATCGGCAGGGTCTGGCCCAGCGAGGGCCACTTGGAGACCGGCACCCTCGGCTCGATGATCTTCTTGGATCGCGGCGGTAGCCCAGGAGCGTCGATCACCAGTTGCAGTTCGCAACGGCCGAACGCGTACTGGGTGGGTGGTTCGGAGGCGCTGTGCACGTGCCCGACACCTACGACCCACGTGCGACCGCCGCCGCGTACGGTCGCCAGCGCGATGGCCAGCACCAGCAGGGCGACGCCGAGAGCCACGATGGCCCAACTGGTCATGCCCAGCCCGAACAGGACGACGAACGTGGCCACGGTGCCCAGCACCGTGCCGATCAGCTTGCGTACCGGCGCGATGGGTCGGTTCCCGCCATTCGCCACAGTGGACCTCCCGGGGGTCAGGGCCAGGCTAGGCCGGATCGGCCACCGGGGGAAAGACCGGCCGCCGCGCCGGCGCCGGGACCGGGTCGCTAGGCTGACCGTACCGATCCCGAGCGTTCAGCGCGTACAGGAGGAACCCAGCGTGTCCAGCAACAGCCCGGATGAGCGCAGCCTCGTTCTGATCAAGCCCGACGCGGTTCGCCGCGGCCTGGTCGGCGAGGTCCTCTCCCGCTTCGAGCGCAAGGGGCTGCGGATCGACGCGATGGTGCACCGGACGATGGACGCCGCGCTCGCCGACGAGCACTACGCCGAGCACGTCGACAAGGCGTTCTACCCGCCGTTGAAGGACTTCATGACCGGCGGCCCGCTGGTCGCCCTGGTGCTCTCCGGTGATCAGGTCATCGACGTGGTCCGCGGGCTGGTCGGCGCCACCGACGGGCGCAAGGCCGCCGCCGGCACCATCCGGGGTGACCTGTCGCTGTCCAACCGGGAGAACCTGGTGCACGCCTCCGACTCGACGGACAGCGCCAAGCGCGAGATCGCGCTCTGGTTCCCCGAGCTGGGCTGACGCCCCCTCCGCCCGGGGCCGACCGACGACACCCGGGTTCAGCCGATCGCCGGCACCTTCGCCGGGTTGCCGACCACGTAGATTTCGGTGATCCGCCCGTCGGCCGCCGCGATGGTCAACGTGTACCGACTGCCGTTCGCGCGGGTGATCAGCATCGCGGGTTCCCCGTTGAGTTCGATCGGATCCATGGTGACCCGGTGACGCGGGCCGTAGACACCGGCGTAGAACCGGGCGATCCGGTCCGCGCCGGTGACCGGGTTGAGGGCGGCCCGCACCCGACCGCCACCGTCGTTCCACGCGGTGGCGTCGGCGGCCACCAGGTCGGTGAGCCTCGCCAGGTCGCCGTCGCGGGCGGCGGCGAGGAACGCGTCCAACAGCCGCTCCCGCTCCGGGCGGCTGGCGGTGAACCGGCGTTGTTCCTGCCGTACCCGCTCGGACGCCCGGTGGTACAGCTGCCGACAGTCGGCGGCGGACCGGTCCAGGATCTCGGCGATCTCCGCGTACGGCAGGTCGAAGGCCGTGTGCAGGACGTACACCGCCCGCTCCGGCGGGGTGAGCCGCTCCAGGACGTGCAGCAACGCGGTGGAGAGCGAGTCGCGTAGCTCCACCCGGTCCAACGGCCCGAACGGCGAGGGCGCGGTCGGGACCGGCTCGGGCAGCCACGTCCCGACGTACGTCTCACGGGCCGCCTGTCGGGCGCGCAGTCGGTCCAGGGCCAACCGGGTGACCACCCGGGACAGGTACCGGCGCGGCTCGTCGACCCGGGCCCGGTCCACACCCAGCCAGCGCAGGTACGCCTCCTGGAGCACGTCCTCCGCGTCGTGCCGACTGCCGAGCAGGCGGTACGCGAGCCCAAGCAGCATCGGCCGGTGCGCCTCGAGCGCACCGGCCGCCTCTGCTGCCGCCTTGGTGGTCACGCCTGGGCCGGAGGCTCCAGCCGCATCGTCACCCCGATCCGATTCCACACGTTGATTGTGGCAATCGCGATGACGAGGTCGGCCAGTTCCTTCTCCGACCAGACCTTCGCGGCCTCATCCCACACCTCGTCCGGCACCCCGTGCTCACCGAGCTTGGTCACCGCGTCGGTGAGGGCCAGCGCGGCCCGCTCCCGCTCGTCGAAGAAGGGCGCCTCCCGCCAGGTGGCGACCGCGAACAGCCGCTGGCTCGACTCGCCGCCGGCGAGCGCGTCCCGGCTGTGCATGTCCACGCAGTACGCGCACCCGTTGATCATCGACGCCCGCAGCTTCACCAGCTCCAGCACGGTGTGGTCGACGTTCGTCTGGACGTACTTCTCCAACCCCAAGACGGCCTTGTACGCCTGCGGTGCGACCTCGGCCGGGTTCATCCGTTGCACGACTACCTCCTGATCGGTCCGACACCTTGACGACGAATGAGGCGGGGTCGGTCGTGACAACCGCGGCTGTGACCCCGCTCATGCCGTCGAAGCGACCGGGGTGGGCGGCAAGCCACCAGCGACCGACGACCGGCGTTCGCGTTCGCGTCACCCGGGCCGCCGCTCACGGTCATCTCCACCCGATAGACCCACGGGGTCAACCCATGATCGGGAGGAAGCATGACCGAGCTTGATCGACGTACCCTGCTGCGGACCGGCCTGGTGGTCGGTGCCGGAGCCGCCGGCGGCGCCCTGCTGGGCGGTGCCGGTGCGAACGCCGCCCCGGCCTGGCGCCCGGCGGCGCGCCCGGTGCTCACCCACGGTGTGCAGAGCGGCGACGTGACCGCGGACTCGGCGCTGGTCTGGACACGGGCCGACCGGGCGGGCCGGATGCTGGTCGAGGTGAGCCGTCGGCCGGACTTCCGGGGGGCGCGTACGCTGCGCGGCCCGGTGCTCACCCCGGACGGCGACTTCACCGGGAAGGTCCGGCTGCGGGGCCTGCCGGACTCCGAGCGGCTGCACTACCGGGTGCGGGTGGAGAGCCTGGATCGGCACGGGGTGGTCAGCGAGCCGCTGACCGGGACGCTGACCACCGCGCCGGGGCGGCACCGGCGACGCGACGTGAAGTTCGTCTGGACCGGCGACGTGGTCGGGCAGGGCTGGGGGATCGACCCGAACTTCGGAGGCATGTCGATCTTCCGGGCCATGCGGCAGACCCGGCCGGACTTCTTCCTGTGCAGCGGCGACACCGTGTACGCCGACGGCCCGCTGGTCGAGTCGGTGACGCTGCCCGACGGGCGGATCTGGCGCAACCTGGTCACCCCGGAGAAGAGCAAGGTCGCCGAGACGCTGGCCGAGTACCGCGGGCAGTTCGCGTACAACCTGCTCGACGAACACCTGCGGGAGTTCGCCGCGGCGGTGCCGCAGATCAACCAGTGGGACGACCACGAGGTTCTGAACAACTGGTACCCGGGTGAGATCCTGGACGACCCGCGCTACACCGAGCGGCGGGTGGACGTGCTCGCCGCCCGGGCCCGGCAGGCGTTCAACGAGTGGCTACCGGTGCCCGTCGACGGGCCGATGTACCGGAGGCTGTCGTACGGGCCGTCGCTGGACGTTTTCGTACTCGACATGCGCACCCACAAGGACCCGAACGACGGCAACACGTACGCCGACCCGAAGCGTGGTCTGCTCGGCCGGCAGCAGCGGGAGTGGCTGATCCGGGAGCTGAAGCGCTCCACGGCGACCTGGAAGGTGATCGCCAACGACCTGCCGATCGGCGTGGTGGTGCCGGACGGTCCCGGCGCGCAGGAGGGTGTCGCGCAGGGCGACCCGGGTGCGCCGGCGGGCCGGGAGTTGGAGTTCGCCGAGGTGCTGCGGGCCACCCACCGGGCCGGGGTGACCGGCATGGTCTTCCTGACCGCCGACGTGCACTACTCCGCCGCGCACCACTACGACCCGGCCCGGGCGGCGGTCGGCGACTTCACCCCGTTCTGGGAGTTCGTCTCCGGGCCGGCGCACGCCGGTGCGTTCGGCCCGAACGCGCTGGACGGCACGTTCGGGCCGCAGGCGGCCTTCGTGCACGCGCCGCCGGTGGCCAACACGGGCCCGGCGGGTGGCTTCCAGCACTTCGGCGAGGTCACCATCGACGGCGAGTCCGAGGCCCTGACGGTGCACCTGCGCGACCGCGACGGCGCCTCGCTGTGGAGCACCACCCTGCCGGCTCCCTGACCCCAGCTCGTTGATCATGAGGTTGGCGGGCGGAATGGCGGCCCACCGCCCCGTCAACCTCATGATCAGCGGCGGTCGGGGACGCTGGTCAGCACCACTGTGTCGTCGCTGAGCGGCGGGGACGGTTCCGGCCGGTTCGCGGGGGTCGGCATGCCGGGTACCGTCCGCGCCGAGGGGGCGGCCGGCTCGGCGGGGGCGTTCGACGGCGGCTCGACGGCCGGCACCGGGGGGACCACCTTGCCCCGCCCGGAGAACCGACGTCCCACCCCGATCATCGGCTGCTCCACCCAGCGGTAGAGCAGGTCGGCGGCGAGCAGGCCGACCACGGTGGTGGCCACGAACAACCGGGTGCTGTGCCCGGCGTACGACGGGACCAGCGCGATCACCGTCGTCATGGCGAGGTACTGCACCAGGTAGAGCGAGTAGGAGCGTTCGCCCACGAAGACCAGTGGTCGCCAGGAGAGCAGTTTCGTCGGCAGACCGGGGGCCAGCATGGCGGGGAGCAGCAGCGCCACCGCCACCGCGTACACGCCGATCATCAACTCCGAGTGGCCGTCCTCGGCGGGTGGCCAGTACGGCAGCGACAGGTGCACGGCGACGAACCCGGCGAGCACGGCGAGGGACGCCACGGGACGGGTCAACGGCCGGAACAGCGCGTACCCCCGCGGGTGGTGCATGACGACCGCCAGCAGGCAGCCGATCAGGATCGACACGTAGTGGATCGGCCAGTACGGCCAGTCCTTCTCGAACGGGATCAGCGCGACGAGCGCGGCGATGGCCAGCACCGTCACCGCCATCCGGCGCAGGAACGCGGCGGTGACGAACGCGAAGGCGAGCATCGGCCAGATCAGGTAGAACTTCCACTCGATCGCGATCGTCCAGGAGTGCGGAAACGCCTGGTTCGGTGCGAACTCGTTGACCATGAGCAGGTAGTACGGCATCGACTCGCGGAGCTTCCCGCTGGCGCCGTTGAGGTGCGCGAGGGCGTACGTGGCGGCGACCACCACCAGGTAGACCGGCAGGATCCGGAAGATGCGCCGGACGTAGAAGGACCGCAACGACACCCGTCCCCGCGACTCCTCCTCGCGCAGCATCAGCGTGGTGATCAGGAAGCCGGACAGCACGAAGAACAGTTGGACGCCGACCCAGCCGGACAGCCAGGTCCATCGCGGCCCCCCGAAGTGGAAGGCGACGACGATCACCGCGGCGATCGCACGGAGCCCGTCGAGGGCGGGGAACCGGCGCATCGCGCGGTATTCGGCGTAACTTATCGTGGCCACCGCTGAATTCTGGGGAGCGGCACACAACGCGTCAAGGCGGCTCTCCCGCCGCTGGTCACGTTCGCCGTTACTCGGAGGCGCGGCGGTGGGCGCGTCGAGTATCGTTGGACACCGTAAGGCGATGACCCGGCCATCACCGGTGAGCCTCCGGAAGAACAGCCGGGCAACCGGCCCAGTAGAACCGGACGGGTGCGGCCCGTCACAGCCGGCAATGAGCGGGCGGTCGATCCTGACCGTCAAGCGGGGTGGTACCGCGGGCCACCCGGGAGCGCCGTTTCAGGCGTACCCGGAAGGTTCGTCCTCGCAGACCCACGTTGAGTGAGCTGCATGAGGAGAGCGACCCCCGATGGCCTATCCGTTGCACGACCCGACCGCCGCCGGTGTACCGGCGAGCCCGGACCTGCCCGCGGTCGAGCGCCGGGTGCTGGAGCACTGGACGGCCGACAAGACCTTCGAGGCCAGCATCGAGGCCCGTCCCGCCGGCACCGACGGCAAGAACGAGTACGTCTTCTACGACGGCCCGCCCTTCGCCAACGGCCTGCCGCATTACGGTCACCTCTTCACCGGCTACGTCAAGGACGTCGTGCCGCGTTACCAGACCATGCGCGGCCGGCACGTCGAGCGGCGCTTCGGCTGGGACTGCCACGGCCTGCCCGCCGAGGTGGTGGCCGAGAAGCAGCTCGGCATCACCAGCAAGGCGGAGATCATCGACCTGGGCGTGGCCCGGTTCAACGAGGCCTGCCGTACCTCGGTGCTGGAGTTCACCCAGGACTGGGAGCGGTACATCAACCGGCAGGCCCGCTGGGTCGACTTCGACAACGACTACAAGACCCTCGACCTGGACTACATGGAAAGCGTCATGTGGGCCTTCAAGACCCTGCACGACAAGGGTCTGATCTACGAGGGCTTCCGGGTCCTGGCGTACTGCTGGCGCTGCGAGACGCCGCTGTCGAACACCGAGACCCGGATGGACGACGTCTACCGGGACCGGCACGACCCCACCCTGTCGGTGTGGTTCGGCCTGACCGCCGACGAGTCCGCCCCGGAGCTGGTGCGTGGGCCGGTCAAGCTGGGCGTCTGGACCACCACGCCGTGGACCCTGCCGTCGAACCTGGCGCTCGCCGTCGGCCCCGACATCGAGTACGCGGTGCTGGAGCGCGACGGGGACCGCTACCTGGTGGGGGCGGCGCGGCTGGCCGCGTACGCCAAGGAACTGGACGGCTACGAGCAGGTCGGCACGGTGTACGGCCGGGACCTGGTCGGGCGCCGCTACACGCCGCTGTTCGACTTCCTCGTCGAGCAGGCCGGGGAGAACGCCTACCAGGTGCTCGGCGCGGAGTTCGTCACCACCGAGGACGGCACCGGGATCGTGCACCTGGCACCGGCGTTCGGTGAGGACGACCAGAACGTCTGCAACGCCGCAGGCATCCCCACCATCGTCACGGTGGACGACCACACCCGGTTCACCGCGCTGGTCCCGCCGTACCAGGGTGAGCAGGTCTTCGACGTCAACAAGCCGGTGATCCGGGAGCTGAAGGACCGGGGGGTGGTGCTCAAGCAGGACACCTACACCCACTCCTACCCGCACTGCTGGCGCTGCGACACCCCGCTCGTCTACAAGGCGGTGTCGTCGTGGTTCGTCGCGGTGACCCAGTTCCGGGACCGGATGGTCGAGCTGAACCAGGAGATCAACTGGACGCCCGGCCACATCAAGGACGGCTCGTTCGGCAAGTGGCTGGCCAACGCCCGGGACTGGTCGATCAGCCGCAACCGGTTCTGGGGCTCGCCCATCCCGGCGTGGAAGTCCGACGACCCGAACTACCCGCGCCTGGACGTCTACGGCTCGCTCGCCGACATCGAGCGGGACTTCGGCGTACGCCTGACCGACCTGCACCGGCCGGCGGTGGACGATCTGGTCCGCCCCAACCCGGACGACCCGACCGGTCAGTCGATGATGCGTCGGGTGCCGGAGGTGCTGGACTGCTGGTTCGAGTCCGGGTCGATGCCGTTCGCCCAGGTGCACTACCCGTTCGAGAACGCGGACTGGTTCGAGCACCACTACCCGGGTGACTTCATCGTCGAGTACATCGGGCAGACCCGCGGCTGGTTCTACACGATGCACGTGCTGGCCACCGCGCTGTTCGACCGGCCGGCGTTCCGCAACTGCCTGAGCCACGGCATCCTGCTCGGCTCGGACGGGCGCAAGATGTCCAAGAGCCTGCGCAACTACCCGGACGTCTACCACGTCTTCGACTCGTACGGCTCGGACGCGATGCGCTGGATGCTGATGTCCTCGCCGGTGCTGCGCGGTGGGGACATGGCGGTCACCGAGGCGGGCATCCGCGACGCCGTCCGGCAGGTGCTGCTGCCGCTGTGGAACGTGTGGTACTTCTTCACGCTCTACGCCAACGCCGACGGGTACCAGGCGCGGCGGCGCACCGACTCCACCCACCTGCTCGACCGGTACGTGCTGGCGAAGACGAACGAGCTGGTGTCGACGGTCGGCGCGCAGATGGACGCGTACGACATCTCCGGTGCCTGCGTCACCGTCCGGTCCTACCTGGACGCGTTGACCAACTGGTACGTGCGCCGGTCCCGGGACCGGTTCTGGTCCGGTGACGCCAACGCCTTCGACACCCTGTCGACGGTGCTGGAGACGCTCTGCCGGGTGGTGGCGCCGCTCGCGCCGCTGACCGCGGAGGAGATCTGGCGCGGGCTGACCGGGGAGCGGTCGGTGCACCTGACCGACTGGCCGGAGGCGAGCGAGTTCCCGGCCGACCACGACCTGGTCGCCGCGATGGACAACGTGCGGGCGGTCGCCTCGGCGGCGCTGTCGCTGCGCAAGGCCAAGGGGCTGCGGGTACGACTGCCGCTGTCGAAGCTCACCGTGGCCTCGCCGGTGGCGGAGCAGTTGCGACCGTTCGCCGACCTGGTCGCCGACGAGGTCAACGTGAAGGCGGTGGAGTTCAGCGCGGAGCTGTCCGCGTACTGCGAGCAGGTGTTGACTGTGGTGCCCCGGGCGCTCGGCCCGCGGGTCGGCAAGCAGGTACAGCAGGTGATCAAGGCGGTCAAGGCGGGCGACTGGGAGTTGGTCGACGGCGCCCCGGTGGCCGCCGGCGTCACCCTCGCCGAGGGTGAGTACGAGCTGCGCCTGGTCGCCGCCGACGCCGAGCACTCCGCGCCGCTGCCCGGCGGCGAGGGCGTGGTGGTGCTGGACACCGACGTCACCCCGGAGTTGGCCGCCGAGGGGCTGGCCCGCGACGTGGTGCGGGTGGTGCAGCAGGCCCGCCGGGACGCCGACCTGGACGTCTCGGACCGGATCGTGGTGTCGGTGTCGGCGTCCGACGAGGTACGCGCGGCGGTGGCCGCGTACGTCGACTTCGTCTCCGCGGAGGTGCTGGCCGACTCGGTGGACTTCGCCGAGGGTCTGGACGGCTTCGCTGGCGAGGTCGGCGACGGTGAGCGGGTAACGGTGGTCGTCCGCCGGGTATAACGGACCATCGCCAGGGTGCGGACGCCTCACCACCTCCGTCCGGGAGGTGTGGAGGCGTCCGCTACCGTGACACCGCCTGTTCGCACCTGATCTGCCGGAGGACCAGTGCCCCTGCTCTACACCATCGGCAAGCTCACCGTGGCGCCCACGCTGCGGTTGGCGTTCCGCCCGACCGTGGAGGGGCTGGAACACGTGCCGGAGATCGGTGGCGCGGTCTTCGCCGGCAATCACCTCTCGGTGGCCGACGAACTGTTCCTCGGCACGGTCGTGCCCCGGCACCTGGCGTTCTGGGCCAAGTCGGAATATTTCAAGGGCACCGGCGTGAAGGGTGCGATCTCCAAGTTCGTCCTCACCGGCCTGGGCGCGATCCCGGTCGAGCGGGCCGGTGGCCGGGCGGCGCTGTCCGCGTTCGACGCGGCGATCCCGGCGCTCAAGGGCGGTGACCTGGTGGTGGTCTACCCGGAGGGCACCCGCTCGCCGGACGGCAAGCTCTACCGTGGGCGGACCGGCGCGGCGCGGCTGGCGATCTCGGCCGGCGTGCCGATCATTCCGGTCGGCATGATCGGCACGGACAAGGCGCAGCCGATCGGTGCCCGGGTGCCCCGGCCGGGCACTGCCAAGATCACGGTTCGATTCGGCAAGCCGCTGGACTTCACCGGCCGACCGGACGACCGCACCTCACTGCGGCAGATGACCGACGAGCTGATGAGCGAGATCCAGAAACTCACCGGCCAGGAGTACGTGCCCCGCTACGCCCCGCCGCGCGCCCACCCGGACCCGACCCGCGACGCCTGACCCGACGGGCGCATGCTGGCCTGCGGCCCGGTCTCTCGGCCCGCGAGCCCCGGTCGAGAAGCACTCGCTCTCAAAGGCGGTATGCCTCTGAGTCATAAATATGACTCAGAGGCATACCGCCTTCTGCTGCGTCCGCTCGGCGCGATGTGACGCTGCGTCACGACTGCCGCCGCCAGTGCGCGCACCGCGCCGGCCGACGGCCCGGCGGGCGGCTCAGCCCCGCTCGGGCTGGACGATCTGGGCGCGCAGGGTGGCCAGCAGTTCGGCACTGTCGGCGACGGAGAGTCGGGTGAACACGCCGGTGGCGATGCTGCCGTGGTCGACCGACGTGCAGACCACCACGTCACTGCCGTCGGCGCTGCCCACCGCGCACCGTTCGTGCCTGCCCCGCACACCGGTGTCCACGCTCTCCGGGGCGTCCAGCGCGTACCGCTCGGTGAGCCGGCTGATCTCGGCCTCCGCGTCCGACTCCGGACTCAGCCGGAAACCGGTGCCACCGAAGACGGTCACCCGCTTGCCGCTCGTCGTGGCGTAGACGCCGGCGAACGTGTCCTCGGCCAGCCAGTGCTCCTTGCGTACCTCGCTCTCCAACGTCCGGGCGGTCTCCGTGCTCCGGGTGTCCTGCCGCAGGCTGAGGTCGTCCACCTGGGCGGGCAGTGCCGCGCGCGCCGGGTACTGGGCCGAGATCGGGAACCCGTAGTAGGCGGGGCAGCCACAGCAGCAGGCAAGCGTGAGCAGCAGCAGCCACGGCCAGCGGCGTCGCCGGCGGACCGGGACCGGCACGTACCCCTTGGGGGCCTGCCATCCGGGCGGCGTCGGCGGTGCCGGCGGTGGCGCGCTGGACCGCCGGCCCCGGCGCTGCTTCGGCACCTTCGGCACCTTCGTCGGCGCGGGTGGCGACATCGGTCGGGCCGGTGGCACGGGTCCGATGGCCCGCGGTGCGCTCGGGGCAGCCGGCGGCGGCACCGGGTGCGACCCGGCCGGGGGAGCGGGCGGCCCGGACCACTGCCGGGTGGCCGGCGGCGTTGGGTACGGCATCGTCGGCGGCAGCGGGGGCAGTTCGGCGGAGGGCAGGTCCCAGCCGCCGGTGTCCACGCCAGCCCACGGGTCGACCGGCGTCTGGTGCTCCGGCGGCCCGACGGAGACCGGCGGGGGAGGGGTCGGCTCGGCCGACTCGCCCCAGGCGGACCGGCGGGGCAGCGGCGGCGGCACCGGGGCCGAACCGCTCCACCTCGGCGCCGGGACCTCCGCGGTCGCGGCGGGTTCCGGCTCGTCCGGTGGGTCGGGCTGGTCCGAGGGGTCCGGCTGGTCCGGGGGTACGGGTGGGGAGGTCGGCTCGTCGGCGACCGCCCGGTCCCGCTCCGGCTCCGCGCCCGGGGTGCTCCCGTCGGCCGGCCGTGCTCCCGGCTGGGGCTCCGGCATCGCGGCAATCTCCTCTCGCGCCGATCCGAGGTTAGTACCGCGCCGCCACCACCGCCGATCGGGCGTGCGCGCGATCGCCGCCGGACGAACGCGTACCCTTGGGCATCATGAGTGCCCCGTCCACGACGCCGCGCGCGGCCGCGACCAACTCCGTGTGGTCCCAGCTCGAGCCGCTGCTACCCCAGGTCTCCAAGCCCATCCAGTACGTGGGGGGCGAGTTGGGTGCGGTGACGAAGGACTGGGACTCGGCGACCGTGCGCTGGGCGCTGATGTATCCCGACGCGTACGAGGTGGGCCTGCCCAACCAGGGCGTGCAGATCCTCTACGAGGTGCTCAACGAGCTGCCCGACACGCTCGCCGAGCGGACGTACGCGGTCTGGCCGGACCTGGAGACGCTGATGCGCACGCACGGCGTGCCGCAGTTCACCGTCGACGCGCACCGGGCGGTGCGCGGGTTCGACCTGTTCGGCATCTCCTTCTCCACCGAGCTGGGTTACACCAACATGCTCACCGCGATCGACCTGGCCGGCATCCCGATGCTGGCCGCCGACCGCACCGACGCCGACCCGGTGATCGTGGCCGGCGGGCACGCCGCGTTCAACCCGGAGCCGATCGCCGACTTCATCGACGCCGCGGTGCTCGGTGACGGCGAGGAGGCGGTCCTGGAGATCACCGCGATCGTCCGGGAGTGGAAGGCCGAGGGCTCGCCGGGCGGCCGCGACGAGCTGCTGCTGCGGCTGGCCCGCACCGAGAGCGTCTACGTGCCGCGCTTCTACGACGTCGACTACCTGCCGGACGGCCGGATCCAGCGGGTCGTGCCGAACCGGGCGGACGTGCCGTTCCGGGTGCACAAGCGCACGACGATGGACCTGGACGCCTGGCCGTACCCGAAGAAGCCCCTCGTTCCGCTGGCCGAGACGGTGCACGAGCGGTACGCCGTGGAGATCTTCCGGGGCTGCACCCGTGGTTGCCGGTTCTGCCAGGCCGGGATGATCACCCGACCGGTGCGGGAGCGGTCGATCACCACGGTCGCGCAGATGGTCCGCGAGGGTCTGGAGTTCTCCGGCTTCTCCGAGGTCGGTCTGCTGTCGCTCTCCTCGGCGGACCACTCCGAGATCGGCGACATGTGCTCGGGCCTCGCCCAG
The DNA here is from genome assembly GCF_044456765.1 of Micromonospora sp. NPDC050784. NCBI lineage: Bacteria > Bacillati > Actinomycetota > Actinomycetes > Micromonosporales > Micromonosporaceae > Micromonospora > Micromonospora sp. NPDC050784. Next base: position 19,029 of record NZ_JBITGG010000025.1, read on the forward strand.
CAGTACGAGGGCACGAACGTCTCGCTGTCGCTGCCGTCGACCCGGGTGGACGCCTTCAACATCGACCTCGCGCAGGAGCTGTCCCGCAACGGGCGGCGTACCGGTCTGACCTTCGCCCCGGAGGGCGGGTCGGAGCGGATCCGCAAGGTCATCAACAAGATGGTGTCGAAGGAAGACCTGATCCGTACGGTCGTCACCGCGTACACCAACGGGTGGCGGCAGGTGAAGCTCTACTTCATGTGCGGCCTGCCCACCGAGACCGACGAGGACGTCCTCGAGATCGCCGAGATGGCGCACGAGGTGATCCGGGCCGGCCGGGCCGCGACCGGCTCCAAGGACATCCGCTGCACGGTCTCCATCGGCGGGTTCGTGCCGAAGCCGCACACCCCGTTCCAGTGGGCCGCGATGGATCGTCCGGAGGTCATCGACCATCGGCTGAAGATCCTCAAGCAGGCCATCAACGCGGACCGCTCGCTGGGTCGGGCCATCGGCTACCGCTACCACGACGGCGAGCCGTCGCTCATCGAAGGGCTGCTCTCCCGGGGTGACCGCCGGGTCGGCTCGGTCATCCGCAAGGTCTGGGAGAACGGCGGCCGGTTCGACGGGTGGAGCGAGCACTTCTCGTACCAGCGCTGGGTGGACGCGGCGGCCGAGACGCTGCCCGCGTTCGGGGTGGACCTCGACTGGTACACCACCCGTCAGCGCGACGAGCTGGAGGTCCTGCCCTGGGACCACCTCGACTCGGGCCTGGACAAGGACTGGCTCTGGCAGGACTGGCAGGACTCGTTCAGCGAGTTCGAGCAGGACGACTGCCGGTGGACGCCCTGCTTCGACTGTGGCGTCTGCCCATCCATGGACACCGAGATCCAGATCGGCCCCACCGGCAAGAAGCTGCTGCCGCTCACCCCGCTGGGCGGCAACGGCATGAAGGTCCCCTCGGGCGGCCACTCCCACCCCTGACCGGGCTGCCTTCGCGCAGCGCCGGCTGGTGGTGCCCCACCACCCTCCACATCCGACATGTCGCCCAACGGGTCCGCGTCTCGCGGGCCCGTTGCGCTGTTCAGGCCTGGCCGCGCGGTGGGCCCGCACCGGACGTTCCCCGAGATCGGCCGCCATCTGTACCAGGCGGTGGTGGCTGGGGCTGCCCCGACTAGGTCAGACTCGATACGCTGCGTCTGACATGGACCGACCCGGCGGGTCGGGGACGGGGGAGGAAGCGCATGGGGAACATCCCGCCGCCGAGCATCGGCGACCTGCACGTCAGCGTCGAAGACCTGGACGCCGCCGCCACGTACGTCGAGCGGCTCAGGCAGTACATCGACGACACCCTCAAGTACGAGATGGAACGCATCAAGGAGCGGATGAAGGGCGACAGCAACAACGCCCAGACCGTTCCCAACGGCACGCCCTTCGGCGCGTACGAGGACGCCCGCATGCAGTGGCGGGCCCTGGAGACGTCAACGGTGAACATGGAAGCGCACCTCACGACGCTCTCCCAGAAGCTCGCCGCGCTCAAGGAGGGCACCGAGGAGATCGCCAAGGCGTTCCGCGACACCGAGGCGCGTAACGGCGCCAACGGCAAGGAGATCGAGCGGCTGCTGGAGTCTGCGGCGCCGCCGCCCACTGCCAGCGGCGCACCCACCTACCCGTACACGGCCTGAGGGGGACGTCATGGCTGGAGGAACCTGGGAGCGGTGCGTCCGCGAGGTGACGCTCTCCGCGGACCCGGAGACGGTCGGATCGGTCGGAGCGGGCTGGAGCAATCTCTCCAGTGGCCTGCAACAGCTGCGGGACGCGCTCGTCGGTCGATCGTTCGTCGGCCCGATCGCGACGGGGCAGGAGCGCCCGCACGTCGGCGGCCTGCCCGGGATGCTCGCCGGTTGGAAGGGCAGCGGTGGTGACGCGTACCGCGAGCACCTGGGCAAGATCGGCAAGCAGATCGAGGATCTGATCACCGACGCGACAAACGTCAGCGGCGCGTTGACGCGGATCGAGGGCGACATCCGCAAGTCGGTCTCCACGATCCCGATCCCACTGATGGACGACTTCGGGTTCAACGAGTGGAGCCTGCCCAACGGCACCGAGCTCGACGATGCCCGCGACGGCGAGAGTTCGTCGGGTTTCCTCGCCGCGCTGCGCAAGGACTACCAGAGCAACCCCGGCTCGTACGCCGACGGCGCGTTCCGCGACAAGGCCGACGACCTGGAGGCGACCATGAAGGTCGACGGCCAGGCCGGCGACAACAAGCGGGGCGGCTGGTGGGACACCAAGGCCCACCTGGACAACTGGTACCGGGACAACCAGCAGGCCGCCAACACCGCGATGGCGCCGCTGCCCCAGGCGGTCTACACCGAGCGTCCCAAGCTCACCGTGAACCGGCCGGATGGCACCGAGGGCTCCAACGACATCGAACGGGACCCCCGGGTCCCGCCGACGGGGCGGCCCGACACCGGTGGGGGCGATTTCGGCGGGAAGCCCGACATCGGTGGTGGCGGCCCCACGATCGGCAGTCGGCCGCCGGGCATCGGCGACACGGGCGGTCCGACGTCCACCGTCGACCCGTTCTCCCCGACCAAGCCCGGTGGGATCGGCGATGGCTCGCCCTCCGGCGGCACCGATCAGTTCACGCCCCCGTCGACGGGCTCCAGCTACCCGGGTTACCCGGACGACGACGCCGGCTACAGCAGCGGCCTGGCTGGCGCCAGCCCGAGTGGCGTCGGCGGTCTTGGTGGAGGCATCGGCGGCGGCGGGGTCGGCAGCGCAGGCCTCGGTGGCGCTGGCGGTGGTTTCGGCGGCGGGGCCGGCGTCGGCTCGGCCGGCGGGATCGGCGCCGGCGGTGGCCTGGGCGCGGGCGGCGGCATCGGCGTGGGCGGCATCCCCGGCATGGTGGGCGGCGGCAACGGAAAGCTGCCGCCGATGACGAGCGCGGCGAACGCGCTGCGCACCGCCGCTGGCGCCGGCGGCGCCGGGATGGCGGGCGGCGCGCGTGGTGCCGGCGTCGGCGGCGCCGGAATGATGGGCGGCGGCATGATGGGCGGCGCCGGTGGCGCCGGGCACGGTGGTGGTAACACCGGCTCCGAGCACTCGTCGTGGTTGACTGAGGACGACGATCCGTGGGGCCCTGGTGACGGGGCGTCCCCGGGCATCCTTCGATGAGGACGGACGCATGAGGGTGAACGTCGGAAGCCTCCGGCCGGTGGTCGCCTGCCTGCTGGCGGGGTTCCTGGTGGTGGGGGCCGCCCAGCCGGCGGCCGCCGCGCCCCGACGCGCCGAGCAGTGGTATCTGGACGAGCTCCGGATCGAGCAGGCGCACGAGATCTCGACCGGGCGGGGCGTGGTCGTGGCTGTCATCGACAGTGGCGTCGAGGCCAGCCATCCGGACCTGCGCGGTCAGGTGCTCGCCGGTGGTCGCAGCTATGGCACCTCCGGAGACGGTCGGTCCGACGACGACGGGCACGGCACGCACATGGCCGGCATCATCGCGGCGAAACCCAGCAGCGACGGGGTGGCCGGCGTCGCCCCCGGTGTGAAGATCCTGCCCATCAAGATGCGCAAGGACGGCGGGGCCTACAGCGACACCGGGGTTGCCCGGGGCATCCGGATGGCCGTCGACGGCGGCGCCAAGGTGATCAACATGTCCATCGGGGGGCCGGGCCTCGCCAACCCGGTGGAGCAGGACGCGATCAAGTACGCGTTGGACCGTGACGTCGTCGTGGTGGCCGCTGCCGGCAACACCGCCAGGGGCAGCGTCGCCGTGGACAGCCCTGCCAACACCCCGGGTGTGATCGCGGTGACCGGGACGACCCGGGGTGGCGCGTTCTGGTCCGGCTCCGTCCAGGGGCCGGAAGCGGTGGTCGCCGCTCCGGGCGACGGCATCTACAACGTCCTCAACGAGGCGGGCTACGGCTGGGGCGACGGAACCTCCGACTCCACCGCGATCGTCTCCGGTCTCGCCGCGCTGATCCGATCGAAGTATCCGGACCTCAGCGCTCCCAACGTGATCAACCGGATCATCCGGACCGCCCGGGATGCGGGCCCGTCCGGCCGGGACCCGCAGTACGGCTTCGGGGTGATCGACCCGATGCGGGCGCTGACCGCGAACGTGCCGCCGGTCTCCGCCAACCCGCTGCTCGATCCGGCCGCGGCGACCGACCCGGGCCCGGCCCGCACCGGTGGCGCGGACGAGGAGTTCGACGTCACCCAGCACGGCGATCGCGGTGGTCCGACCGACCAGCAGGTCATGGTGGTGGGCATCGGCATCGCCGTGGTACTGGTGTTGCTGCTGGGGCTGGCGGTGTTCCTCATCTGGAACCGCCGTCGGTACCGGCGGGAGGCGGCCCGGGCCGCCGACATCCCGGACGAGGTGCTCGACCGAGCGGCCGCCGGCACGTACCCGTCGCCGGACGCCGCTTACGCCCCGCCTCCCGGCTACCCGCCGCCGCCCGGTTACGGCCCGCCCTCCGGTGGCCCGCCCTCCGGTTACGGCCCCCCTTCCAATTACGGCCCGCCCTCCGGTGGCGCGCCCTCCGGTTACGGCCCGCCGCCCGGTTACGGCCCGCCGGGTGGGGCGCCGCCCGCCCCGCCGAGAGAGCGGTAACCGGTCTCGATCATGGTGGCCGGCTGGTGACCTCCGGGTCATCGGCCGGCCATCGGCTTTTCGCGACGGCCGGCTGGAGGGCCTGTGGGCCGCCACCGACGCGGTGGTCGTGGCCCTGACGACCGGTTTGTACCCGTCTGCCGGGGCCATTCGACCGCCCCGGCTGCGTACCGTCACGAGCCCTGCGCCAGGATGGGCGGACACGCAGGTACACCCGAGGAGCCCACGATCGCCAGAAAGCCTCAACCCGAGGGCGGCCAGGCACCGGTCGTCCAGCGCGTCCGCATCCGGTACGCCAAGCGCGGGCCGCTGCGATTCACCTCGCACCGGGACTTCGCCCGGGCGTTCGAGCGCGCGCTACGCCGGGCCGCTGTGCCGGTCGCCTTCTCCCAGGGTTTCCACCCGCACCCGAAGATCTCCTACGCCAGCGCCGCGCCCACCGGGGTGGCGAGCGAGGCGGAGTACCTGGAAATCGCCCTTCAGGCCGAGGTGGACCCGGAGGCGCTACGCGCCGCGTTGGACGCCGCGCTCTCGCCGGGGCTGGACGTCCTGGACGCCGTGATCGCCGAGGGCGGCAACCTGCCGGACCGGATCGAGGCGTCGCACTGGCACATCGAGTTGCCCGAGGTCGACACAGCGGTGCTGCGCGCCGCGGTGGACGCCTTCGTCGCGGCCGAGGAGGTGCTGGTCGAGCGGATGACCAAGCAGGGTCGACGCACTTTCGACGCTCGTGCCGCCGTGATGTCGATCGATGTCCTACCGCCTACGCCGACGCCTTCCGGGGCGCCGGCCGTACCGTGTGCGATACTCGAACTGGTCGTGCGGCAGGTCACCCCGTCCGTACGGCCCGATGACGTCCTTTCCGGCCTCCGCGTGGTGGCCGACCTGGAGCCGCCGGTTTCGCCGAGGGTGACCCGGCTGGCTCAGGGCACGTTGACCGCGCAGGGTGCGATCGTGGATCCGTTGGATGCGGACCGCGACGGGGCAGCCATCGTTGGGCACTGACCGACGGTCGGTGTTCTGGCAGGCAGACTTCGGCGGTCGCGCACCACGCGCGCCCGGCGGAAACACTTTTGCGGCGACCCTGCGTGGCAGCGCTCACCCGCGCCCGGGCTAGCCAGAACTGGAGAACGTCCATGCTCGAGAACGAGCCCGAGGGCGGCGAACGGACCGGTTCACAGCCGGCCAGCGAGACCGCCGACCAGAGCACCACGGCCGACGGCGCCGCCGTCGAGACCTCCACCACCGCGGTCGGTTCGGCCTCGGTGGAACCGGCCGGTGCGGAGAGCGCTCCCGGTGAGACCGCCGAGCCGGCCGCGCCGGTGCGGCGTACCCGGGCGACCCGTCGTCGGGCTGCCCCGCTCAACCAGCCGGAGCAGACCGATGCCCCGGCCGAGGCGTCCACCGGTGGGGCCGGCAGCGTCGAGTCGCCGCAGGCGGAGGTCTTCGCCCCGATCTCCGGTGACCTGGACGTCGCCCCGAAGACCCCCCGGCGTCGCCGCAAGGCAACCCCCGTCGAGACGACCGCCGAGGAGCCGCTGGTCGCCGCCTCCGCGGAGGCGGCCTCGGGCGAGGTGGTTCCGCCGGTCAAGGTGACCCGTACCCGGCGCAAGAAGGCCACGCCGGCTGCCGTCGAGGAGCCGCCCGCCACCGAGCAGCCGGCCGCCGCCGACGAGCTGCCCGCCGTCGAGGAGCCGGCCGAGGAGCCGGTCGTCGAGGAGCCGGCGGAGTCCGACCTGCGTGAGGCCGAGGCCGAGCTGAACGACTCCGAGGCACTCCCGAGCGCCTCCGCCGCCGAGCTGGCCTGGAGCAGCGGGGCGCAGGAGCGTTCCGGCGAGGTGTCACCGGGTGCGGCCGTCTCCAACGTGACGGCTGAGCCGGCCGAGATCGAGCCGGAGCAGCCGCGTACCCGTCGTCGGCGGGCTGCGCTCTCCGCGCCCACCGTGCTGTTCATGGCCCCCCAGCCGGACGCTGTGCCGGTGACCCGACCGGTGGAGCCCGTTGCGGCGACCGAGGAGCCGGCCGTCGAGGAAGCCGCCGAGCCGTCCCGCCGTCGTCGGCGTGGTCGCCGCGAGGTGGAGCCGGTGGAGCCGGTGGAGCCCGTCGAGGCGATCGAGGCCGAGGAGGAGCCGACCGAGGAGGCCGACGAGGCCGCCGAGGCGGATGAGGACGACGAGGACAGCGCCGCCGCGCGCCGCCGCCGCCGGCGTGGTCGCCGGGGCCGGGGCCGGGGCAAGGGCGGGGCCGACGACGCCGAGGACGAGGAGTCCGAGGAGGCGGCGCAGGCCGACGAGGAAGAGACCGCCGAGGCTGAGGCCGAGGGCGACGAGGATGAGGAGTCCGAGGGCGGGGACGGCCTGACCCGTCGTCGTCGCCGCCGCCGCCGTCGGGGCGCCGGTGACACCGAGGGCGCGGCCGACGACGGCGTGCCGACCGTGGTGAAGATCCGCGAGCCGCGTCGGACCGTCGACGAGGTGCAGGGTGTGTCCGGCTCGACCCGGCTGGAGGCCAAGCGCCAGCGCCGCCGGGACGGTCGGGAGCAGCGCCGTACCCGGCCGCCGATCCTGAGCGAGTCGGAGTTCCTGGCGCGCCGGGAGGCCGTCGACCGGGTGATGGCGGTTCGCCAGCGCGGTGACCGCACCCAGATCGCCGTTCTGGAGGACGGCGTGCTGGTCGAGCACTACGTCACCCGCAACTCCTCCGGGACGATGGCCGGCAACGTGTACCTGGGCAAGGTGCAGAACGTGCTGCCGAGCATGGAGGCCGCGTTCGTCGACGTTGGCCGGGGCCGCAACGCGGTGCTGTACGCCGGTGAGGTCAACTGGGACACCTCCGGGCTGGAGGGGCGGGCCCGCTCGATCGAGCAGGCGCTGCGCTCCGGCGACTCGGTGCTGGTCCAGGTCACCAAGGACCCGATCGGGCACAAGGGCGCCCGGCTGACCAGCCACATCGCGCTCTCGGGCCGACACCTGGTCTACGTGCCCAACGGCAACGCCTCCGGGATCAGCCGCAAGCTGCCGGACAACGAGCGCAAGCGGCTGCGGGACGTGCTCAAGAAGCTGGTTCCGGACGGTGCGGGCGTGATCGTCCGGACGGCTGCCGAGGGCGCCACCGAGGACGAACTGGCCCGTGACGTCAAGCGGCTCCAGGCGCAGTGGGAGGACATCCAGGCCAAGGCCGCCGAGGGTGGCGCCCCGGCGCTGCTCTACGGGGAGCCCGACCTGGTCATCCGGGTGGTCCGGGACCTGTTCAACGAGGACTTCCGCGAGCTGGTGATCGAGGGCGAGCAGTCGTACGACATCGTCGAGTCGTACCTGTCGCACGTCTCCCCGGACCTGGTGGACCGGGTGCGCCGGCACGTCGGCACGAGCGACGTCTTCGCCGAGTACCGGATCGACGAGCAGATCATCAAGGGCCTGGACCGCAAGGTCTTCCTGCCCTCCGGCGGCTCGCTGGTGATCGACCGCACCGAGGCGATGACCGTCGTCGACGTCAACACCGGCAAGTACACCGGCTCCGGGGGCAACCTGGAGGAGACCGTCACCCGCAACAACCTGGAGGCGGCGGAGGAGATCGTCCGTCAGCTCCGGTTGCGCGACATCGGCGGCATCGTGGTGATCGACTTCATCGACATGGTGCTGGAGTCGAACCGTGAGCTGGTGCTGCGCCGGCTCACCGAGTGCCTGGGCCGGGACCGCACCAAGCACCAGGTCACCGAGATCACGTCGCTCGGCCTGGTGCAGATGACCCGTAAGCGGATCGGCGCGGGCCTGCTGGAGGCGTTCAGCGAGACCTGCGAGTGCTGCAAGGGCCGGGGCGTCATCATCCACACCGAGCCGGTGCCGGAGAAGCCGCGCCCCGCCGGTGCGGGGGAGAAGGTCAAGGCGGTCGCCTCGGCGGTGGTTCCCGCTCCGGCGGCCGAGCCGGCTGCCACCTCGTCCCGCCGCCGGGCACGCAAGAGCGCGCCGGCCGAGCGGGCCGTCGTGGAGGTCGTCGACACCGACACCACCGCCGAACCGGTCACCGACTACCAGGACACCATGGGCTACGACCTGTCCCGCTACGAGTCGGACACCGCCGCCGCACCGGCGATCTCCGACGCTCAGCAGGGTGAGTCGGCTCGGCTGGCCGCGGCGGACGACCCGGACGCGCTCGCCGACGGTGAGGGCGACGAGGAGACCACCGAGGGTGGTGGCGGCCGACGCCGGTCGCGTCGCGGTGGCGCCCGTCGGCGGACCCGCCCCTGAGCGCCTGACCGGCCACGTGTTTGACGAGGTCCCTCTCCCGGCAATGTGACGGGGGAGGGACCTCGCCGCTGTGGCCACCCGGCCCTCGATCGGCCGTCCCAGTTCAGGAGAAGAAGATGCGCCGTCTGCTCGTCGTCACCGCGCTGCTCACCATGCTCTCCGGCGCGGCCGGCTGCTCCACCGACGGGCCCACCGGTGGTGCAGCCGAGGCCGCCGGCTCGTCGGCCGCTGGTGCCTCGTCCGGGCCGACCGGCATGCCGGCCAGCGGTGGGGTGGCGGGTGGCAACGCCACCGAGGTCTGCACCGCCGCGCAGGAGGCCAGCGCCACCGCCGTCCGGACGTACGTGGCGGAGCTGGGCCACATGCTCGCGGCGGTGGGCGCCGGGGACAGCCGAACGGCCGAAGCCGCCCGGGGTCGGGCCGAGTCGGCGCTTGCCGACTGGCGGACCGTGCTCCGGGAGCAGTCGGGGCGGACCAACGATCCGCAGCTCAAGACTCTGCTCACCGACATCGGGACCGAGGTTTCCGCGCTCGGCGCCGACGTCGAGTCGATCGACGAGACCGAACTCGACCGGCTCCAGCAGCGCCTCGACCAGCTCTGCGCGGGCTGACCAGGGCGGGCCGGTTTGGGGTCCGGGCCAGCAATGGCGTACTCTTGCCTGCGGCCCACCTTTGGTGTGCCGAGTTCCCGTGTGCCCGCGCCGCCGTGCACTGCTACCCGGCGAGCCGCCGCGGGGACGACCGCCAGCAGCCTCAACGACAGGGAGTCCGCCTCCGATGTACGCGATCGTCAAGACCGGCGGCAAGCAGTACAAGGTCGCCGAGGGCGACGTGATCGAGGTCGAGAAGCTCACCGGTGCCCCCGGTGACGCGGTGAAGCTCACCGCGGTGCTCCTCGTCGACGGTGACGACCTGGTGACCGACGCGGCGAAGCTTGCCGAGGTCGCGGTGTCCGGCGAAATCGCCGCGCACACCAAGGGCCCGAAGATCCGGATCCACAAGTTCAAGAACAAGACCGGCTACCACAAGCGCCAGGGTCACCGCCAGCCGTTGACCCAGGTCAAGGTGACCGGCATCTCCAGCGGGAAGTAGGTCGTCCTCCAATGGCTCACAAAAAGGGTGCGTCCAGCTCGCGTAACGGTCGTGACTCCGCGGCCCAGCGACTCGGCGTGAAGCGCTTCGGTGGTCAGGTTGTCAGCGCCGGTGAGATCATCATCCGGCAGCGTGGCACCAAGTTCCACCCCGGTGACCTGGTCGGCCGTGGCGGCGACGACACGCTGTTCGCGCTGTCGGCCGGTGCGGTCCTGTTCGGCACCAAGCGCGGTCGCAAGACCGTCAGCATCGTTCCGCAGCAGTAGTTCTCGGGCTAAGCGGGCCGCGGACCTCCGGGTCCCGGCCCGCTTAGCCTTTTTCGAAGTGCGAGGTCGAGCCTCGCTGGAAGGATTGACGCCGTGGCAACATTCGTTGACCGGGTCGTTCTGCATCTGCAGGCCGGCGATGGCGGGCACGGTTGTGCCTCGATCCACCGCGAGAAGTTCAAGCCCTTCGGTGGGCCGGACGGCGGCAACGGTGGGCACGGGGGCAGCGTGTCCCTGGTGGTCGACCCGCAGGTGACCACGCTGCTCGACTTCCACTTCCACCCGCACGTCAAGGCCGACAACGGCAAGGGCGGCGCCGGCTCGAACCGGGACGGGGCCAACGGCCACAACCTGGTGCTGAAGGTGCCCAACGGCACCGTGGTGCAGACCTCCGACGGCACCGTGCTGGCCGACATGGTCGGCGCCGGCACCACCTTCGAGGTCGCCCGCGGCGGGCGCGGCGGGCGGGGCAACGCCTCGCTGGCCAACGCCAAGCGCAAGGCGCCCGGCTTCGCCGAGCTGGGGGAGCCCGGCGACCAACTGGACATCGTGCTGGAGCTGAAGAGCGTCGCCGATGTGGGCCTGGTGGGCTTCCCGTCCGCCGGCAAGTCGTCGCTGATCTCGGTGATCTCCGCCGCGAAGCCGAAGATCGCCGACTACCCGTTCACCACCCTGGTGCCCAACCTCGGCGTGGTCCGGATGGACAACCACACCTTCACCGTCGCGGACGTGCCGGGCCTGATCCCCGGCGCGGCCACCGGCAAGGGCTTGGGCCTGGAGTTCCTGCGGCACATCGAGCGCTGCGCCGTGCTGGTGCACGTCATCGACTCGGCGACCCTGGAGCCCGGCCGTGACCCGGTGGCCGACATCGACGCCATCGAGGCCGAGCTGAGCCAGTACGGCGGTCTGGCCGACCGCCCACGGCTGGTCGCCATCAACAAGGTCGACGTGCCGGACGGCCGCGACCTCGCCGAGATCGTGCGCCCCGACCTGGAGGAGCGCGGTTACCAGGTGTTCGAGGTCTCCGCGGCCACCCGCGAGGGGCTCAAGGAGCTGACCTACGCGATGGCCGAGCTGGTCGACGCGGAGCGTAAGGCCGCTCCGCCCGCCGAGCCGACCCGGATCGTCATCCGCCCGATGGCGGTGGACGACGACGGTTTCACCATCACGGCCGAGGCGGACGGCTCGTTCACCGTCCGCGGTGTCCGGCCGGAACGCTGGGTCAAGCAGACCAACTTCGACAACGACGAGGCGGTCGGCTACCTGGCTGACCGACTGGCCCGGCTCGGGGTGGAGGACAAGCTGGCCAAGGCCGGCGCGCAGCCCGGTGATCTGGTCCGGATCGGCGCGCGCGAGTTCGACTGGCAGCCGACGCTCTTCGCCGGCGTGGACTTCGTACCCGGCAACCGGGGCACCGACGTCCGCCTGGAGGAGAAGTCGAACCGGGCTTCCGCCGCGGACCGGCTCGCCGCCCGGAAGGCCCGCCGGGTGCGGTCGGCGGACGAGGTGGGCGCGGACGCGTCCGACGACCTCGACGCCGACATCGACGATGAGGACGACGCCGAGTAGTTCGTTGCGCTCCGTGATGGGGTTGATTTCCGGAAACCTCCCCGAAATCCACCCGTCCTAGCGTGGGGTGATGCTGATCGAGTCCCGTCCTGCCATCGATCCGGAGATCGCCGCCATGGTCACCGCGCAGCAGCGTGAGCTGCGCGAGGCCGATGGCGGGTTGGACGGGCAGGTCTTCGTCCCCCATGACGACGTCCGCTACCTGGCGGTGGTGGTGAACGGTCGGGCGGTCGCCTGTGGTGGGCTCCAGGCGATCGATGCCGAGACCGGCGAGGTCAAGCGGATGTACGTCCGGCCCGCGTACCGGGGGCGGGGGATCGGTCGTCAGTTGCTCGCCGCGCTGGAGGAGTGCGCGTTCCGGCAGGGGCACTCGGTGGTCTGCCTGGAGACCGGCACCTACCTGCCGGCCGCGATCGCCTTGTACACCTCGTGCGGCTACCAGCCGATCCCGGTCTACGGCGAGTACGTGGGCAACCCGTACAGCGTCTGTTTCGCCAAACGGTTGCCGGTCGCGGCCTGACGGCCCCGTCGCCGCCGCATCGCCGGTTCAGGCGCCGGTGCTGGCGTGCTCGACGGTCACCGGCTTCGACTCCGGTGAGGCGTGCTGGCGCAGCACGATGCTCAGCAGGATCAGCGCGCCGACCGCGAGGAACTCGCTCTGCCAGTTCTGCATGGACTGGAACCAGAAGTCGCTGGTGCCGAGGAACTCCCACGCCCCGATCGGCGGCGCGCCGCTTTGCAGCGCCTGCTCCTGGTTGTACGCGGCGGTGCCACCGAGCAGGTGACCGACGAACGAACCGGCGAAGATCAGCAGCAGCGCGAGGGAGAGGCTGTTCCGGTAGATCACCAGCGGCAGGCCGCCGACGCGTACCGGCCAGGGTGACTGCGGGGTCGCCCGCCGCTCGTCGTCCTCCGGTCGGTCGGTCTGGTCGATCGGCTTCGACTCGGCCGAGCCCCGCTGCACCAGGTACGCGGTGAGCAGCACGTACCCGCCCATCTGGAGGAACTCCGACTCCCAGTTCTCGAAGACCGACTCGGCGAAGTGCCCACTGGTCAGGTACGCCGGCCAGCTCAGTGGCGCGGCCCCGAACTCGGTCAGCTCCTCATTGTGGGTCTGCCAACCGAAGACGCTCTGCAACACCAGAAAGACCAAGAACGCCCCCAGCATGGCGACAGCCAGGGCGTTGTCCCGCAGCCAACGAGGCATGATCGCACCTCCTTCGCCGGTCGATTACCCCTGTGGGCGTGACCGCGAAACCACAAAAGTCCAGTTCAGTGCCGGTCGGCGGGGTTGTCCAGGCGTCCGCCGGTGCCCGCCTGGTTCGACAGCAGCAGCCCGAGCGCGAGCATCCCGAAGCCGAGCGCGAGGTGCAGCCAGTTGTCGGCGTCGTTGATCGGCAGGATGTTCGCCCCGCCCTCCGGGTTGACCGCCTCGATCGCCAGGCCGTACAGCCAGAGGGCGAGGTAGGTCGCGCCACCGCCGGCCAGGAACACGCGGGCGCCGGCGACGCTGCGGGCCAGCACCAGGCCGACCAGCCCGAAGAGCAGGTGCACCGCGTTGTGCAGGATCGACACCTGGAACAGCCCGAGTAGGTGCGCGTCCGAGTGGTGCCCGGCGAACCGCAGCTCGCCGTAGTCGGTGGTGATGCCGGGGATGAAGCCGAGGACGCCGATCAGCAGGAAGACCGCGGCCACGACCAGCGCGGCCAGTTGGACCCGGGGTCGGGGGCGGGCCGCTCGGCCGCCCCGTGCGTCTCGTGCCATCGCTGCCCCCTTCGTGGATCTGCCGGCCTTCGCGAACCTCACTGTCCGCAGCGGCGACGTGACGCAGCCCGACGATCCTCCATTTTGAAGTCCATCCGGCGGGTCGCGCAGAGAAATGCACGAAGAGGTATGGAAGGCAGAACGCAGGGTAGGTGAATGGTCAGCGGCGGCGGCAACGCGCCGCATCCCCCCAGCACAACCGCGACGACTTTCTGAGCGGAAGGGACATCATGACTTACGATCTTTCATCTACCTCCTCCACGTACGGGCAGCAGTCGACCAATGGCGGTGGCGTCCGCGACCAGGCGCGCCAGGTCGGGTCGGAGGCCGCCCAGGCTGGCGGCGCCGTCGCCCAGACCGCCAAGGAGCAGGGCGTCGAGGTCGGGCGTGAGGCGGCCCGACAGGCCCGCAACCTGTACGGCGAGGCCCGCAGCCAGCTCGCCAGCCAGACCGGTGAGCAGCAGCGCCGAGCCGCCGGTGGGCTGCGTTCGCTCGCCGACGAGATGCGCTCGATGGCCGAGCAGGGTGGCCAGGCCGGCCCGGTGAGCGAGCTGGCCCGCCAGGCCGCCGACCGGGTGCACGGCGTCGCCGGCTGGCTCGAAGAGCGCGAGCCCGGCGACCTGATCACCGAGGTACGCGACTACGCGCGGCGTAACCCGGGCACCTTCCTGGTCGGCGCTGCGGTCCTCGGTGTGCTGGCCGGCCGGCTGACGCGAGGCATCTCGGCCGCTGGCGACGACTCCGGCAACGGTTCCTCGTCCTACCGGGGCGCCGGGGCGTACGACCCGGAGCAGACCGCGGTGATCCCGACGCCGCCGCCGGCGCCCCGCGCGGTGCCGGACGCCGTCCCGCCGGGCGGCTACCTCGACCCGACGCCCGGCACCTACGCCGACCCGACGCCCGGCCAGGGTGACTACCCGGAGCACTCCGGCACCGGTCAGCCGCTGCCGCCGGTGACCCAGACCGACCCGCTGCCGGGCGTGCCGTCCAGCGGCAACCCCCGCCCGTGAGCCGCCGAGTCATCCGAAGGGAGACGACGGCATGAGCATGCCGACGCAGGGGTCCGGACTGGACTCCGGTTACCACCCCGACGCGGGTGCCCCGCACACCGCGTCGGAGGTGAAGGGCAGTTCGCTGGGTGACCTGATGCGTCAGGTCACCACCGACCTGTCGACGCTGATGCGCCAGGAGGTCGAGCTGGCGAAGGCCGAGATCCGCCAGGAGGGCAAGAAGGCCGGCAAGGCCGCAGGCCTCTTCGGCGGTGCCGGCTTCGGCGGCTACATGGTGGCGCTCTTCGTGTCCATCGCCGTGTGGCAGTTCCTGGACAACGTCATGGACTCCGGCCTGGCCGCGTTGATCGTGGCCGTGATCTGGGCCGTGGTCGCCGCGGTCCTCTACTCGATGGCCAAGAAGAACGCCCAGCACGTACGCGGGCTCAAGCAGACCAACGACAGCGTGCAGCGGATCCCCGACGCGCTCAAGCCGCACCCGGAGGGAGTCACCCGATGAGCACCGATCCCGATCAGATCCGCCGGGAGATCGAAGCCACCCGTAACAGCCTCAGCTCCGATGTGGACGCGCTGGCGTACAAGGTCAGCCCCAGCCGCATCGTCGACGACCGTAAGCAGCGGGCCCGTTCCGCTCTGCAGAATGTGAGGGACAAGGTCATGGGAACCGCGTCTGACCTCGGCCACGGCACCGGCCAGGCCGCCCACTCGGTGGGTGACCGCGCCTCGTCGGCGGCCTCCAGCGTCAGCGACGCCGCGCACTCGGCGGCGACCACTGTCAGCGACGCCGCGCACAGCGCGCCGCGGGTGATCCGGCAGAAGTCCCAGGGCAACCCTCTCGCCGCCGGCCTGATCGCGTTCGGGGTCGGCTGGCTGGCCTCGTCGCTGATCCCGGCCTCCCGCCGCGAGCAGCAGGCCGCCACCCAGGTCAAGGCCAAGGTCAGCGAGCACAGCGGGGCGGTGAAGGAGAAGCTGGGCGAGGTGGCCAGCGAGCTGCGCGAGCCGGCCCAGCAGGCCGCCGAGTCGGTGAAGTCCACCGCTCAGGACGCCGTGCACGCGGTCAAGGACGACACGAAGTCCGCCGCCCAGGACGTCAAGGACCAGGCGAAGCACCACGCCACCTCCTGACCTCACTCCAAAACGCAGCACGACAGCTCGCGGCCACCGCCGGTGACCGCGAGCTGTCGTGTGGGTGAGCGCCGATCGGTGGGTCTACCGGCCGTCCTGCCCCGACCGGGAGTGCAGGATCGCGCGGGTCCGGGGGTTGCGCCGGGCGGGGTTGGCGGCTCGGCGGATTCGGGTGTCGCCATAGCGGACGCCGCCGAGCAGGAAGCGTTGGGCGACCGCGAGCCAGCCGCACACACCGCGTTCCAGCAGCCAGAGCGGGGCCGCCAGCGCCGTGGTCGGCGGGAACACCCGGCCACCGCCGGCACGGCGGCGACCCGTCTCGGCCAGGGCGACGACCCCGGCCACCGCGCCGAGCAGCACCCTGGGCCGGCGCGACGCGACCGCCGCCGCCAGTGCCGGCAGCACCGCGAGCGCGGTCAGCAGGCGAGCCGGCTGAGCCAGGTCGTCGTACGCCTGACGGACCCGTTGGCCACGGAAATGCGCGGTGTCCGGAGGCAGCCGACGGACGTACAGCCAGGCCGGGGCGGCCTCGGTGCCACGGTGGGCGCGCACCGTACGGATCAGCTCCAGGTTCTCGAAGAGCACGTCCGGGTCGTACCCGCCCATGGCGAGGAAGGTGCCGCGCCGCACGGCGAGGGTGCCTGGGTAGTCCGCCCCGAGCGCCCGGTTGAGCAGCGTGCGGCCGGTGTCCCACCAGGCGTGCCAGGGCAGCGGGTCGAAGTAGTTCTGGGGTCGTACCAAATCGGCCCGGTCGAGCAACCGGTGTACCGCGGACAGCGCGGCCTCGTCGTACCGGACGTCGTCGTCGGCGATCACCACGTGCTCGTGGCCGGCCGCCCGGACGCCGGTGTGTACGCCGAGCACCTTGCCGTTGAGCCCGCGCTCGCTCGGGTCCGGTGGGAGGTGCCGGACCAGCCCCCGCCACGCCTCGGCGTGCCGGGCGAAGAGGTCCGGGGGTGAGCCGTCGACCACCAGCACCTCGACCCGGTCACCCAGCCAGCGCAGGTAGTCGGTCAGCTCGGCCAGGCCGGTGTCGGTGTGCCAGCGCAGCGGCAGCACGTACGTCATCGGTAGGCGGACCGGCGACGTGCCGGCGCCCTCGTGCTCGACCTCCCACCGGCGGGTGGTGGGCCGGGCGTCTCCAGTAGGGCTGAACGAGGACATGACAGCTCCGTGGCGGACAGGATCGCGGTCGGTGTTGAGCAGCATCTGCCCGCATTTCCGTCGATCAAACAGCGGGTCGTTTCGACTGCCGGACCCCGGGTAGCGCTGCCCGTAAGAGCTGTCCATGCCCGGGTGTCCGGGTGGAGGAGAGAGACGTCATGACCAACAACGGAACCAGGTGGGCGCTGCTCGGCGTCACCGCGGCGACGGCGGTCGGCGTGGGCCGGGCGGCGGCCCGCCGACGGCGCCGGCATCAGCCGGAGCGGCAGGACGGCTGGTACGTGGTGCGTCGCGGGGTGACCGTGGACCGGTCCCGGGACGAGGTGATCGGCTTCTGGACCGACCGCGAACGGCTGGACCGCGCGCTGGCCGGGTGGGCCACGCTGCAGCAGCTCGACGAGCGGCGTTGGCAGTGCGTGGCCCGCGACCGGGCCGACGGTGAGACGCAGTGGCGGGCCGAGATCACCGTGGAGGGGGCGGGCACCCTGCGGTGGCGGGTAGAGGACGGGCCGATGCCGCAGCTGGGGCGGATCGAGTTGGCCGAAGCCCCGCTGGGCCGGGGCACCGAGATCCGGGCCGAGCTGCGCTACCGCTCCGGTCCGGTGCGTCGGTTGGCCGGCCTGGTCGGCGGCGACGAGCCGGACCTGGCGCTGCGGGACGCGCTGCGGCGGGTGAAGGCGCTGATCGAGTGTGGCCAGGTGGTGGACACCCGGGACGACCCGTCCGGTCGGAGCCCTGGCCAGGAGAAGGCGACCGACAAGGTACGGGAGACGTTGATGACGGGAGGGCGGGCGTGAGGGCGCTCTGCTGGGAAGGCGTCGGCAAGCTGGCGGTCCGCGACGTGCCGGAGCCTCAGATCCGCGCCGAGGGAAACATCATCGTCCGGGTCCGGGCCAGCAGCGTCTGCGGCTCCGACCTGCACCTGATCAACGGGTACCTGCCGGCGATGCGGGAGGGGGACATCCTCGGCCACGAGTTCATGGGCGAGGTGGTGGAGACCGGCCCCGGCGTACGACGGCACCGGGTCGGCGACCGGGTGGTGGTGGGGTCGGTGGTCGCCTGCGGTGGCTGTTGGTACTGCCGGACCGAGCAGTACTCGCTCTGCGACAACTCCAATCCGCAGCCGGTGTTCACCGAGAAGCTGTGGGGGCACTCGCCGGCCGGCATTCTGGGCTACTCGCACGCCGCCGGTGGTTACGCCGGATCACACGCCGAGTACATCCGGGTGCCGTTCGGCGACATCGGCGCCTTCGCCGTACCCGACGGGGTGCCGGACGACTCGGTGGTGTTCGCCTCCGACGCGATGCCCACCGGGTGGATGGCGGCGGACTTCTGCGGGCTCACCGGCGGCGAGGTGGTGGCCGTCTGGGGTGCCGGTGGCGTCGGTCAGATGGCGGCCCGTTCGGCGCAACTCCTGGGCGCCGAGCGGGTCATCATGATCGACCGATTTCCGGATCGGCTCGCCACCGCCACCGAACGGATCGGGGTCGAGACGATCAACTACGCGGAGACCGACGTGCTGGAGGCGCTGCGCGAGCTGACCGCCGGGCGTGGGCCGGACGCCTGCATCGAGGCCGTCGGGATGGAGTCGCACGACGTGGGGCCGACCTACGCGTACGACCGGGTGAAGCAGGCGGCGCGGTTGCAGACCGACCGTCCGACCTCGGTCCGCCAGGCGATCATGGCCTGCCGCAAGGGCGGCACGGTGAGCATCGTCGGTGTGTACGCCGGTCTGGTCGACAAGTTTCCGCTCGGCGCGGCCATGAACAAGGCCCTGGTGCTGCGGATGGGGCAGATGCACGCGCAGCGCTACATCCCGATGCTGCTCGACCGGCTCGCCGCCGGCGAGATCGACCCCGGCTATCTGGCCACCCACCCGCTCTCCCTGGAACAGGGCGCCCAGGGGTACGAGCTGTTCGAGAAGAAGGAAGACGGCTGTCTGCGCAGCGTCCTGCATCCCTGACGGGCCGGGGACGCACCCGCCTCGCCGGTCACTGCGGTCGGCGGGGCGGGGGTCAGCCGGTGCGGCGGACGTTGGTGAGGGTGAGGCCGAGAGGCGGCAGCGCGGGCATCCGGTGCAGGTCCAGGGCCAGGTTCTGGACGGGAACGTCGTAGCGCATGGCGGCGGTCAGGTTGGTGACCGCCCGCTTCATCAGGTCGATGGTGATCCACTCGCCGGGGCAGCGGTGCCCGGTCCAGTGGTCGCCGCCGCCCTGCGGGATCAGCTCGAACGGGTCCACCCGCCGGCCGGCGAACCGTTCCGGGCGAAACAGCTCCGGTTGGGGCCAGAGCGTCGGGTGGTGGTTGGTGCCGTAGAGGTCGAGCAGCACCCGTCGGCCCTTCGGAAAGTGGTGGCCCTGCCAGTCGAAGGACCGCCGGACCCGGGCCGCCGCCATCGGGAAGAACGGGTAGTAGCGGCGCACTTCCTGGACGAAGTGCTCGGTGGCCTCGTCGTCGTCACGGACCCGTTCCCGCCAGGACGGATGGTCGTGCAGGGCGAGCGCGGCGAAGGCGATGTACTGGTCGACGGCGACCACCGGGCGCAGCAGGTTGAGCAGCTCCACGGCCGCGATCCGCCGGGGCAGGAGGTTGCCGTGCCCGTCGCGTTGTTCCGCGATCACGGCCAGGGCGCTGCCGGCCGGCGGCGGGGCGAGACCGACCCGGCTCCGTTCGATGAGGTCGCCGAGCCAGCGTTCGGCCCGGTACCGGGCCAGCCGTCCCCGCCAGTGCCGGGGGCCGATCACCGCCGGAGCCTCGATCATGGCGTGCAGCTCGACGGCGCGGCGCTCGACCTGCGACGCGGGCAGCGGCACCCCGGCCCAGGCGCAGACCACCCGGGTCAGCAACCGACCCAGCTCGTCGTAGAGCGACACCGGGCCGGCGCCCTCCCAGGCGGTGATCCGGGCCCGCCACTCGTCGTCGAAGAGTTGACCGAGCCGCTGGATCGCCGCCGGTGTCATGATCGACATGAACATGGCCTTGCGGTCGGAGTGCTCCGACCCGTCCAGCCCCTGCACCCCACCCCGACCGGTCAGCGTCCGCTGCACCCGCAGCGGCATCGCGGTGGCGCGCTGGAAGCGGTCGGTGTCGTAGAACAGCTCCGCCGCCGGTCGGCCGCGCAGGCAGATGGTCGGGGCGAGCAGGATCCGGGTCCGGAAGATGTCGCTGCCGTACCGCTCGCAGCGCTCGCTCACGAACCGGTAACCGGTGCGGAGCATCGCGAGGGTGCTGTCCGGGCTGCGGTCGGCCGGCATGGTCGCCATCGGGTCTCCTCACACGCAGGTGCGGCTGGTCGCGTAGACCACCGCGCTTACCCCCGTCGACGCCGCTGAATCCCGCCCGGCTGGCCCCTCCCAGGGGCGGCGGAACCTGGTTGGCTGCTGGTGGGACAACCACGGGGAGGGCGGATGCGCGACAACAGATCGCCGCACTGGCGGCAGCGGCGAGCGGCCGCAGCACTGGGCGGAGGCCGTGACGGCCGGTCGCTGATCGGGCCGCCGCGGCGGCCCACCCGTCCGCACCGGTTCTTCACGGTGCACCTGGGCTTCACCGCGCCGGGCCCGGACGAGGCGCGCGAGTTGGCCGTGGCGTACGCCGAGGCGCTGAGCCTGCTCCGCTCGGAGGTGGCACTCGGGGCGGCGGCCCTGTCACCGGCGGACGCCTGGCAGCGGGCCGAGCGGCTGTTCTGCGGCGCGGTCGGCCCGGACGGGGAGCGCTGCGTCGACGTGGCCGGCCATCCGGGCTTCCACCACGCCCCAGGCCCCGGTGGGCTCGGCTGGGGCGACGGCGACGGTCCCGGCGATGGTTGACCACCAGCCCCGGGTGGTCGATCCGGAAGTGCGCCGGCCGGCCCGCCCGCGTGGCCGTGCCGGTGTCCCGACCACGGGCACCGGCACGGCCATCCACCGCCGACGGGTCGACGGGCACGATCAGTCCAGGTCGAACTCGCCGTCCTGCGCGCCGGCCACGAAGGCGTCCCACTCGGCCTGGGTGAAGACCAGCACCGGCCCGTCCGGCTCGGCCGAGTTGCGCATCCCGATCAGGTCGTCGACGAAGGCGACCTCGACGGCGCTGTCGGAGGTGTCCCCCTCGGCCCGCTGCCAGACCGCCCGAGAGAGGTCGAAGTCGCCCTTGGGGTGCTGCGCCATGGTTCTTTCCTCCAGTGCCGAGGGTCGTGTGGTGACCGGGTGCCGATCCCCATCGGGCAGGATAAGCGGATGCCGAGCCTGACCCGTGTAGAGGCGACCGCGCGTGGCGCGGCGATTACTGTCGAGTCCTATCAGGTGGACCTCGACCTGACCGGCGACGGCGACCTGTTCCGCTCCCGCGTCGAGATCCGGTTCCGGGCCACCGCCGGCGCCGCGACCTTCGCCGAGGTCAAGCCCGCCAAACTGCTTGGCGTACGCCTCAACGACCGCGACCTCGATCCCGACCTGCTCACCGACAACCGGCTGCCGCTCGACGACCTGGCCGACGACAACACGCTGGTCGTCGAGGCCGAGATGGCGTACTCCAAGACGGGGGAGGGGATGCACCGCTTCGTCGACCCGGCCGACGGCGAGACCTACCTCTACGCCGAGTCCTTCCTCGACAACGCGCCGCGCATCTTCGCCGCCTTCGACCAGCCCGACCTCAAGGCTCCGTTCACCCTCTCGGTCACCGCGCCGCCGCAGTGGACCGTCGCCGCCAACGCCGAGGTGGCCGCCAACCCGGCCCCCGGGCGCTGGGAGTTCGCCCCGAGCGCACCCCTGGCCACCTACTTCTTCTCGCTGATCGCCGGGCCGTACCACGTCCGGCGCGCCGAGCACGACGGCGTACCGCTGGGCATCTACTGCCGTCGGTCGCTCGCCGAGCACCTGGACGCTGACGCCGAGGAGATCTTCACCGTCACCCGCCAGTGCCTGGACCGGTTCCATCAGCTCTTCACCGAGCGCTACCCGTTCGGCAAGTACGACCAGGCGTTCGTGCCCGAGTTCAACGCCGGTGCGATGGAAAACCCGGGCCTCGTCACCTTCCGCGACGACTACGTGTTCCGCTCGGCGGTCACCGACACCCAGCGCGAGCTGCGGGCCACCACCATCGCGCACGAGATGGCGCACATGTGGTTCGGTGACCTGGTCACCATGCGCTGGTGGGACGACCTGTGGCTGAACGAGTCCTTCGCGGAGTACCTGGGCACCCGGGTCACCGCCGAGGCCACCCGCTTCGCCCAGGCGTGGACCACCTTCGCCATGCGCCGCAAGGCCTGGGGGTACACCGCCGACCAGCGCCCCTCCACCCACCCGGTCGCCCCGGAGGAGGTGGCCGACACCGACGAGGGCCTGCTCAACTTCGACGGCATCTCGTACGCCAAGGGCGCCAGCGTGCTGCGGCAACTGGTCGCGTGGCTCGGTGACGAGGCGTTCCTCGCCGGCCTGAACGCGCACTTCGCCGCGCACCGCTTCGGCAACGCCACCCTCGCCGACCTGCTGGCCAGCCTCTCCGCCAGCAGTGAACGGGACCTCTCCGACTGGGCCGAGTCGTGGTTGCGCCGACCGCAGGTCAACACGCTGCGCGCCGAGGTCGCCGTGGACAGCGACGGAAACTACACCGAGGTGGCCGTGGTGCAGACCGCGCCCGATTCTCACCCGGTGTTGCGCCCGCACCGGCTCGGCGTGGGCCGCTACTCGGCGGACGGCACCGTGCGACGCGACGAGGTCGACATCGACCCGACCGCCGAGGGAGGCCGGACGGTGCTCGGTGCGCTGACCGGCGCGCCGGCAGCCCGGCTGCTGCTGCTCAACGACGGTGACCTCACGTTCGCCAAGGTGCGCCTCGACCCGGCCTCCGCGAGCGCTGTCCCGCTGGTGCTGCCCGGTCTGACCGACCCGCTGGCGAGGGCGGTGCTCTGGGGCGAGGCACTGGACGCGACGAAGGACGGAGAGCGGCCGGTCACCGGCCTGGTCGACCTGATGGTCGCCGCGCTCCCCGCCGAGACCGAGGTGATCATCGCGGAGGACGTGCTGACGCTCAGCCGGTCACTCGTCGACCGCTACCTCGACCCGCTGGCCCGCTCCACGGCCCTGGCCCGGGTCGCCGCGTCATGCCAGCGGCTGCTCGACGGCGCGCCGGCCGGTGAGTCGTTGCAGCTCGCCGCCGCGCGGGGCTGGATCGCCGCCACCACCGACGCCGACCTGCTCGTCGGTTGGCTCGCCGGCCGCGACGCACCGGCCGGTCTGAAGGTCGACGCCGAGCTGCGTTGGGCGGTCCTGAGCCGACTGGTGGTGCTGGGTGTCGCCGGCGAGGCGGAGATCGCCATCGAGGTGGCCGCCGACAACAGCTCCACCGGCGCCGAGTGGGCCGCCCGCTGCCGAGCGGCCCTGCCCGACCCGGCAGCCAAGCAGGCAGCCTGGGAAATCATCATGCGGGACACCGAGTTGTCCACCCGGTTGTTGGAGGCGACCGCCGAGGGGTTCTGGCAACCCGAACAGGCCGACCTGACCGCCGCGTACGTCGATCGGTACTTCGCGGAGATGCCGGCCGCGGCGCACCGGCGTACCGCCTGGACGGCCGACCGGATGGCGACCCTGGCGTTCCCCCGCTACGCCGTGGCGCAGCCCACCCGGGAGGCGGCCGCGGCGCTGCTGGCCCGCGACGACCTGACTCCCGGCCTGCGCCGGGTGGTGACCGACGCCGACGACGACCTGCGCCGCGCGCTGGTCGCCCGGACGGCGGTGGCCGCCGCCTCGGCCTGAACGCGGGCAGCGCGGGGTGGCTGGTTGGCCACCCCGCGCGGCCACAGTTCAGCGCAGGGCGGGCTCCGCTGTGACCGGCGCGTCCCAGTCGATGACGTAGCGCTGCTCGTCGGCGACGGTCTTCTCCGGGTCCAGCACCGTGCGCACCATCAGCGGCATCAGCAACGGCATCAGCGTCCGCGCGACCGCACCCGGGGCCTTCGCATGGTTGATCCGGGCCGCGCGGGCAGCGACCTTCTCCACCCGGGTACGACGCAGCCGCACGTACGCGGCGAACGCCGCCTGGACGTCCGGCAGGTCGCGCAGGCAGCGGGCGAGCTGCACCGCGCTCTCGATGGCTAGTGACGCGCCCTGCCCCGAACTGTTCGACGGCGCGTGCGCCGCATCGCCGACCAGCACCATCCGGCCCCGATGCCAGTGCGGCACGGGCGGCATGATCTGCAACGACCCGACCACCTGAAGCTCGTCGGCGGTGCTGGTCGCGACCAGTTCCCGGCCCGGGTCGTCGTCGCCGTAGGTGGCGCGCAGCGTGTCCAGCCACTGCTCCGCCGGCACCGACCGGGCCTCGACGAGGCTCATCGGCCGCTGCTGCGGCAGGTTGGCCCCCCACCGGGTGCCGCCGCCGGGCTCCGGCCAGTACAGGTAGTAGCCGCGTCGCCCGAACGCGAACGTCATCGTGCCCGGCTCGGCGTCCACCTCGTGTCGGGCGACCGCCTCGAAGCCGAGCAGCCCGGTGAACCGGGGACCGGGTGCGGCGGGGTCGATGAGACCCCGGACCGTCGAGCGGATCCCGTCCGCGCCGACGAGGATGTCGGCGGTCGCGGTGCTGCCGTCCTCGAAACGTGCGGTCACGCCGTCGCCGGTCTGCTCGGCGCCGACCAGCCGCTTGCCGTACGTGAACGGCACGCCCTCGGCGAATGCCTGGTCGTGCAGCACCTGGTACAGCTCGGCCCGATGCACCACGTGCAGCGGCGGCACCCCGGTCAGTGTGGGCATGTCGATGCGGCGGCGGCCGACGGCCAGAGCGCTGCGTCCGATCGGGGTGGCGATCGCCGTCACCGCCTCGTGGGCGTCGACCGTACGCAGAGCCGCCACGCCGTTGGGCGCGAGGGCGAGGGTGCCGCCGATGCCGCTGGCCGTGGTCGGGTACGCCTCGTAGACGGTTGCGGTGATGCCGGCGCGGCGCAGCGCGAGCGCTGTCACCGGCCCGGCGATGCCACCGCCGATGACGATCGCGGTTCGTACCGTGGTCATGCTCTCTCCCTGGTGTGGTCGGTGCACGGCGCGCGGACCTGGTGTGGTCGGTGCGCGGGCGCGCGGACCTGGGAGGAAGCCCGGTTATCCTCGTGGTTGCCGCTTCGGGCCGGGTGCCTTCCCAGGCGTCGGTTCGGGGTCAGGGCCCCGGTGAGGTGTTGGCGCACCTCGCCGGGGCCGTTCTTCAGCCGGTGGTGTCGGTTCTCCGGCTGCTGGCGTTCGTTCGCTCGGCCAACTCGGTCAGCTCCGCCGGCATCTCGCCGGTCTCGTGGAAGGTCCGCCAGGTGTCCAACCCGGGGTAGCTCCCCGAGGTCAGCTCCGCGATCAGTGCCCGCAGCCAGGCCGCCTCCGCGTCCCGCATGGCGAGGTCGTACTCCGACTCGACCAGGAACAGCCGCGGAATCTCCCGCAGGTGCGCGTCGAGCACTTCGCGGTCCTGCCGGATCGCGACCTCCAGCAGATCGAGCCGTTGCCGCAGCAGGTCGGTGGCCTCGTCGGGATGCAGCGCGGCGAGCACGGACAACCCGGCCCGGAAACGGGGATGCTCCGTCATCGGGGTGGAAACCAGCTCGCGGGCCCAGTCGACCAGCTCCGCCCGCCCCGCGTCGGTGATCCGGTAGACGGTGCGTTCCGGGCGTCGGCCCTCGCGCACGCTCTCCACCGCCTCGATCAGGTGGTGTTTGTCCAGGTTGCCGATCACCGTGTAGAAGGACCCCCACTTGAACTCCATGTCCTGGTCCTTGCCCCAGGCGCGCAGTGCGGTGGCGATCTCGTACGGGTGCATCGGCCGCTGGGCCAGGGCGGACAGCACGGCCAGCGCCAGCAGATTGCCGACCTTGCGCCGCTTCGGCACGATGATTCCCCTCGCTCGTCGACGGTTACTCGTCAACGAATATACGCCGACGGTCGAGGACGCCGCGACCCCCCTGTCGCGCCGCGTCTTCTGAAGCCGCCCCCGTGCGGCAGCCCTTCGACGTGCTGCGCTGCCCGGGCCGGGACGGTCGGCCAGGACGCTCGGCCTACGATCATTGGGTGGAGGAAGATATCCGGCGGATCGGGATCATGGGTGGCACCTTCGACCCGATCCACCACGGGCACCTCGTGGCGGCCAGCGAGGTGGCGGACCGGTTCGGGCTGGACGAGGTGGTCTTCGTCCCCACCGGGCAGCCCTGGCAGAAGGCCGACGAGCCGGTGAGCCCGGCCGAGGACCGGTACCTGATGACCGTGATCGCCACCGCCTCCAACCCCCGCTTCCAGGTCAGCCGGGTCGACATCGACCGAAGTGGGCCGACCTACACGGTCGACACGTTGCGTGACCTGCACGCTGAGTACGGCCCGAAGGTGCAGTTGTTCTTCATCACCGGTGCGGACGCCCTGCAACGCATCCTGTCCTGGAAAGACCTGGACGAGATCTTCGAACTGGCCCACTTCATCGGCGTGACCCGGCCGGGTTTCCCGCTGACCGACGAGCACCTCCCGGCGGATACTGTCAGCCTGATCCAGGTGCCCGCGATGTCGATCTCGTCGACCGACTGTCGCGCTCGGGTCGCCAGGGGTGAGCCGGTTTGGTATCTGGTGCCCGACGGTGTGGTGCAGTACATCGCCAAGCGGAGCCTCTATCAGCGCTGAGCGCACCCGCTATGCCCAGGTTCATGCACCTAACCGACCAGAACTGCACGATCGGGGTGCCGCCGGGTATGAGACGCTTGGAGGATCGCACGCTTGATCGAAGGAGAACGGTGACAGTTTCCGAACGCGCTCACGAGCTGGCTATCGCGGCCGCCCAGGCCGCCGCCGACAAGAAGGCGCAGGACATCACGATCATCGACGTCGGCGACCAGCTCGCCATCACCGACGCGTTCGTGCTCGCTGCTGCCCCCAACGAGCGTCAGGTGCTGGCCATCGTCGACGCCATCGAGGAGAGCCTGCTGGAGCTGCCGGAGAAGGCGAAGCCGGTGCGGCGCGAGGGCGAGCGTGGTGGTCGCTGGGTGCTGCTCGACTACGTCGACATCGTGGTGCACGTCCAGCACACCGAGGAGCGGGAGTTCTACGGGCTCGACCGCCTCTGGAAGGACTGCCCCACCATCCCGTTCGTCGATCGCGACCTGGTCGAGGCCGACGCCAGCGGGTCCGCCGCCGCCGAATGACCCGACTGATCGTCTGGCGGCACGGCAACACCGACTGGAACGCCGCCAACCGTGTTCAGGGGCAGCTCGACGTACCCCTCAACGAGCTTGGCCGTGACCAGGCCCGTGCCGCCGCCCCGCTGCTCGCGGCGCGGCGGCCCGACGCCATCGTGGCCAGCGACCTGAGCCGCGCCGCGGAGACCGCCGACGCGCTCGCCGCGCTCACGGGGCTGCCGGTACGCACCGACGCGAGGCTGCGCGAGCGGCACTTCGGCCAGTGGCAGGGTCTGTACCTCACCGAGGTCGCCGAGCGCTTCCCGGAGGAGTACGCGCGCTGGCGGGCCGGTGACCCCGACCCGGGAGCGGACCTGGAGCCCCTGCACGACCTCGGCGAGCGGGTGGGTGCCGCGCTACAGGAGGCAGCCGACCTGGCATCGGGCGGCACCGTGGTGATCGCCACTCACGGTGGCGGCTCCCGGCAGGGCATCGGTCGCCTGCTCGGCTGGGACACTTCCGTGCTGCGCACCATCGGGTCGCTGGCCAACTGCCACTGGACCGAGCTGCGCCACGACGACGTCCGCGGGTGGCAGTTGCGGGCGCACAACGTCGGCCTGATCACCGCCCCGGTCGCCGTCGACGCGGTCTGAGCACTCGCGCCTCGGCGTTCGCCGCCCCGATCGGCTAGCGTGCCGGGCATGCCCGTCGCGGTTGTCATCGACTCCACCGCCTACCTTCCGCCCGAGCTGGTGCAGGCGCACCGGCTGACCGTCGTGCCGTTGACCGTCGTGCTCAACGGCGCGGAGGGGCTGGAGGGGGTGGAGACCCAGCCGGCCGACGCGACCCTGGCACTGAGCGCCCGCCGGGTCACGGCGACCACCTCCCGCCCGGCACCCGAACAGTTCGCCCGGACGTACCGCCGACTCCTCGACGCCGGCGCCGACGGGATCGTCTCGGTGCACATCTCCGCCGCGCTGTCCGGCACGGTGGAGGCCGCCCGGCTGGCCGCCGCCGACCTGGACGGCCGGGTCGAGGTCGTGGACAGCCGCTCGACGGGCATGGGCCTGGGCTTTCCGGCCATCGCCGCCGCCACCGCCGCCGAGGCCGGCGCAGACCTTGCCGGTGTACGCGACGCGGCGCTCGCCGCCATCGCCCGCACCACCGTCTGGTTCTACGTCGACACGCTGGAGTTCCTCCGCCGGGGCGGCCGGATCAACGCCGCCGAGGCGCTGGTCGGCACCGCGCTGTCCGTCAAGCCGATCATGCACATGCCGGACGGGGCGATCGTGCTGCGCGAGAAGGTCCGCACCGCCAGCCGGGGAGTGGCCCGGCTCGTGGACCTGGCCGTCGAGGTGGCCGGCGACGACGACGTGGACCTCGGGGTGCACCACCTGGCCGCGCCACAACGGGCCGAGGCGTTGCGGGCCGCGCTGACCGAGCGGTTCGGTGACCGGCTGCACGACACGTACGTCTCCGAGGCGGGTGCCGTCGTCGCCGCGCACGCCGGGCCGGGCCTGGCCTGCGTGGTCGTCCACCGCCGACCGGAGGCCTGAGCCGTGGCCACGTCGTGCGTGGTGACCGGGGGTGGTCGCGGTGTCGGCCGGGCCGTGGTGGAACGGCTGGTGGCGACCGGTGCCACCATCGTCGTCCTGGAACGCGACGCCGACGCGGTCGACTGGCTGGCCGGCCACCCGGCCGCCGACCGGCTCGTAGCGGTGGTCGGCGACGCCGCCGACGAGCAGGTGGCCGAGCGCGCCGCCGAGCTGGCGGACCGCGCCGCGCCGCTGACCGGCTGGGTGAACAACGCAGCGGTGTTCCGCGACGCCGCGCTGCACACCGCGTCTGCCGACACGGTGCTGGACCTGATCGGGCTGAACCTGCGCCCGGCCGTGGTGGGCGCCTCGGTCGCCGTCCGCCGCTTCCTGGCCCGCGCCGCTGGCGGCGCGATCGTCAACGTCTCGTCGCACCAGGCCCGTCGACCGGTGTCCGGTGCCCTGCCGTACGCGACAGCGAAGGCCGCCGTGGAAGGGCTGACCCGGGCGCTGGCCGTCGAGTACGGGCGGCACGGCATCCGCGCCAACGCGGTCGCGCTCGGCTCGATCGCCACCGAGCGGCACGCCGAATTCCTCGCCACCCAGGAGCCCACCCAGGCCCAGTGGATCGACGCCGAGCTGACCCGGCTGCACCCGGTGGGCCGCATCGGGCGGGCCGAGGAGGTGGCCGAGGCGGTCGCGTACCTGCTGTCGCCCGCGGCGAGCTTCATCAACGGCGTGACGTTGCCGGTGGACGGCGGACGGGCCGTGCTCGGCCTCGACCC
Organism: Micromonospora sp. NPDC050784; assembly: GCF_044456765.1. Taxonomy (NCBI): domain Bacteria; kingdom Bacillati; phylum Actinomycetota; class Actinomycetes; order Micromonosporales; family Micromonosporaceae; genus Micromonospora; species Micromonospora sp. NPDC050784. The sequence continues at coordinate 48,291 of NZ_JBITGG010000025.1, forward strand.
AGAGGCCCGCTGACCGTCGCGTAGTTGCTCCGGGCCGCTGTGTTAGCCTCCGTGCGCGCCCCAGATGGGCCTACCCCCCCGGAGGTTCTGGCTACTTGAGCCACCACGCCGAGATCGACGCGACGTACGCGTCTCTCGTGCGGGATCCGGGGCGTCGGTGCCCTCGGGGCTTTGTCATCTGCGTGGCTGGGTGAACGCTGTGGGCCTCCGGTCGGGTCTTCGGATCGACCGGGAAGAAGACGGTACGCATGACTGTCACGTTCAACCACACCATCATCGCCAGCAAGGACAAGAGCGCCTCGGCCGCGTTCTACCGGGAGCTGTTCGAGCTGCCGGAGGCGCCTTCGTGGGGGCCGTTCGCCAACGTCCAGCTGGACGAGGGTGTGTTGCTCCAGTTCGCCGAGCCGCCGGTGGACATCCAGATGCAGCACTACGCGTTCCTCGTCGACGACGAGTTGTTCGGGCGGTGTCTGGCGTTCGTCGAGGGCCGTGGCATCACGTACTGGGCCGACCCGCAGCTGAAGCGGGAGGGGGAGACCAACACCGAGCACGGTGGTCGGGGCTTCTACTTCTTCGACCCGGCCGGCCACGCCATCGAGATCATCACCCGCCCGTACCTGTAGCAGGCCCGACGGCCGGTCGGGCGTGGTTGCCCCACCGGCCGTCAGCCTCGCTGCTGAGCCTCGTGGGTGGTGGGGTCGCGCTCTCGCCCGGGCGTACGGGATTAGTCAGCCGGAACCCCGACGCCGCGAAGTTGGCCCCATGCTCACGATCGGACAGCACGAAGGTTCCGCCCCGCTGCTCCGGCTGCCAGCCACTCTTCAGGCCGCAGACGATGACCGCCCGCACGTCGGCGGGTGTGGGGTAGCCGTCGTCGACAACGTACGGCCCGGGTGCCGACACCAGATCCGCTTCGAGTTTCTGGTTGTTCTTGCCGCCGGATCCCCAGGCGCGAACGTAGACGGCTCGGTGGTGGAAACCGTCGACCTGCACGCTGTGCAGCGCCGCGCGCCACGTGAAGGTGTGCCCGTCGACGTGTATCTGCCGTAGTCGAGCCCGCATCTGCGCCACCTCCGTTGTCGGACCCGAAGATCGACAATATGTACTCTACTTCGCATTTTCCCAGGTCACGCGCCCACGTCCGACTCCCGCATAGCAGATTCGGGCATGATCAGGGCGTTGTCCACAAGGGCGTTGGTTGTCCACAGGCCGACGCCGTCCCCCTCCACCGTCCCGGCCGCCGCCATAGCGTCGCGCTGTGTCGCACGACGAGGAGACAGAGGTACGCCAGCGCCTGCGCCGGCTGACCGAGGCGGCTGTCGCACCGCCGCCCCGGTCGGAGGCGCCGCTCGCGGGCGTACCCCCGTCGTCCCTGGTCGTCGGCGTGCAGCCTGCGGACCGGTCCACCACGCCGGTCGCGGAGCCGGCCTCGGGGGGCCTTGAGTCGCGGTTGCCCGGCCCAGGGGCGTTCGACCCCGGGCGGCGCGGTGTGCGGGCGTTGGCGGTGGTCGCCGTGGTGGTGGTCGTGGGCGCGGCAGGTTGGGCCTGGCGGGCCCGGCCGCAGTCGGAGCCCGTCGCCCCGCTGGTCAGTGAGACCGCGTCGGCCGCCCCCGCGGCTGACCCCAGCGCGTCCGGCTCCGGCGAGGTGGTGGTGGCGGTCGCGGGCAAGGTCCGAAAACCCGGTCTGGTACGCCTGCCGGCCGGTTCCCGTCTCGCCGACGCGGTGCAGGCGGCCGGCGGCGCGCTGCCCGGGGTCGACGTGGCGCTGCTCAACCCCGCCCGAAAGGTCACCGACGGCGAGCTGATCGTGGTCGGGGTGACGCCACCGCCGATGCCGGGCGGTCTGGCCGGGCCGGCGGCGGGCGGCGCGGCTCCCGCCACCGGCCCACTGAACCTCAACACCGCCACACTGGCGCAGCTCGACGCGCTGCCCGGGGTGGGGCCGGTGCTCGCCCAACGCATCCTCACCCACCGGGAGCAGCACGGCGGGTTCAAGTCCGTTGGCGACCTGCGCCAGGTCGACGGGATCGGCGATGCCCGCTACGAGCAGCTCAAGGATCTGGTGACGGTATGACCGAGTCCGCCGTCGGCGCATCCCCACCACCGGCCGGCCGGCCCAAGCCGTTGGCTGGGCCGGTGCAGCCCTCGCCATCGGCCGGCCAGGCCCGGTCCGAGCCGCCGGATCTGCGACTGGCCGGGCTCGCCGTGGCGGCCTGGCTCACCGCGCTCGCCGGCCTGCACCTCGGCAGCCGCACTGTCGTGCTGGTGGCCGGCACGGCGGCCGCTCTGACCGCGGTTGGTGCCGTGCATCTGCTCGGCCGCCTCGGCCGTCCCCGAGCCGTGGTGCGGCGCTACGGCTGGGTGGCCGTGGCGGTCGGCCTGGGAGTGGTCTGCGGCGGTGCGGCCACCGCCGCCCGGCTCGCCGTTCGTGACGCGCCCGCGATCCGTGCCCTCGCCGAGCACCGCGCTCCGATCACCGCCGACCTCGTCGTCCGGGACGACCCGCGCCCGATCCGGAGCGCCGGGCGGCCCGGCATGTTGCTGGTGTCGACCGAACTGGTCCGACTCACCGACCCGGACGGTCGACGAATCCACGCCTCCGTGCGGCTGCTCGTCCTGGCGACCGACCCGGCGTGGCAGGGTCTGCTCCCCGGGCAGCGCCTCACCGCCGACGGCCGGCTCGGCGTTCCGCGCGGCGGCGACCTCACCGCGGCGGTGCTCAGCACCAACGACCCACCGCAGCGACACGGCGCGCCGTCCTGGGCGCAGCGCGCCGCCGGGACGTTGCGTACCGGCCTACAACGGGCCTGCGCGCCGCTGCCCGACGACCCCGGTGGGCTGCTGCCCGGTCTGGTGGTGGGCGACACCAGCCGACTGCCACCCGCCGTCGAACAGGACTTCCAGGCCACCGGAATGACCCACCTCAACGCGGTTTCGGGCTCCAACGTGGCGATCGTGGTGGGTGCGGTGTTGTTGCTGGCCCGTTGGTCGAGGGCCGGCCCGTGGCTCGCCGCCGCGCTGTGTGGGGTGGCGCTGGTGGGGTTCGTCATCCTGGTCCGCCCGTCGCCGAGCGTCGTACGCGCCGCCACGATGGGAGCGATCGGGCTCGCCGCCCTGGCTGCCGGTCGTCCCCGGGCGGCGCTGCCCGCGCTGGCCACCGCGGTGACCGTGCTGGTGCTCGTCGACCCCGAGCTGGCCGGGGATCCCGGGTTCGCCCTCTCCGTGCTGGCCACCGGTGGCCTTCTGCTGCTCGCGCCGCGCTGGCGGGACGGGCTGCGTCGGCGAGGCGTCCCGCCGGGGCTGGCCGAGGCGTTGGCCGTGCCGGCGGCCGCCCAACTTGCCTGCGGCCCGGTCGTCGCCGGGATCTCCGGCACGGTGAGCCTGGTGGCGGTGCCCGCCAACCTACTGGCGGTGCCGGCCATCGCTCCAGCGACCGTGCTGGGCGTGCTGGCGGCCATGGTGTCGCCGATCTGGCCGGCCGGCGCCGAGTTCGTGGCATGGCTGGCGAGTTGGCCGGCCTGGTGGTTGGTGGTCATCGCCCGCCAGGGTGCCCGACTGCCGGGTGGCACCCTGCCGTGGCCGGGCGGGGTGCCCGGTGCCCTGCTGCTGACCGGGCTGACCGTCGCGCTGCTGATCGCGGTGCGCCGACCCCTCGTACGCCGGCTGGTGGCGGTGGTGGGGGTCGCCGCCGTGCTGGGTGCCATGCCGGTTCGGCTGGTGGCCGCCGGCTGGCCGCCGGCCGGTTGGGTGGTGGTGGCCTGCGCGGTGGGCCAGGGCGACGCGCTGGTGCTCCCGGTCGACCCCGGCCGGGCCGTGGTGGTGGACGCCGGGCCGGAACCGGGAGCGGTGGACGGTTGCCTGCGTCGGCTCGGCGTACGGGAGGTGCCCCTGCTCGTGATCAGCCACTTCCACGTGGACCACGTGGGCGGGGTCGCCGGGGTGTTCCGGGGGCGGCGGGTGGGTGCCGTGCTGACGCCGTCGTCGACCGACCCGGAGAGCGGCCGGGAGTTGGTGCGGGCGTCGGCCACCGGCGGGCGGGCCGCGCTGTTGACCACCGTGGCCGGCGCTCGCCACCCCGTGGGCGGGGTCGACCTGCTGGTGCTCGGCCCGCCGTACCCGCTGGCCGGCACCAGGTCCGACCCGAACAACAACTCGCTGGTGCTGCGCGCCACGGTGGCCGGGGTACGGATCCTGCTGGCCGGCGACGCGGAGACCGAGGAGCAGCACGCGATGGTGGCGCGGGCGGCCCCCGGCCAGTTACGGGCGGACGTGCTGAAGGTCGCGCATCACGGTTCGGCGTATCAGGACCTGGGTTTCCTCGACGCGGTGCGGCCGTCGGTGGCGCTCGTGCCGGTGGGCACGGGCAACACCTACGGACACCCGAGTGCGGGCCTGCTCGCCCGACTGAGCAGGGGCGGCGTGCGGGTGCTGCGCACCGACACGGACGGAGACGTGGCGGCGGTCCGAACGGGCGACGGTCTGGCGGTAGCTCGGAGAGGTGTGCCCGCAGGCCGACGGCCCTGAGCTGCCGGTCAGCACAGCGGCTTCCGATTGGGTGGGCGACTTGCGGATTAAGCAAGCAATTGAGGTGGATGTCGGGATTTGCACTGTGTGCGGGCTGCGCCGACCAAGCAGCGAATGAGCAGGCACGATCCCGCCGCAGGCCGTGCGAATATGGGCGGCGTGACCGCCGCCAGCCTCGCCCCCATTCTGCTCGTCCTCGGTGACGAGGAACTGCTCGCCACGCGCGCGGTCACCGAAGCTGTCGCGAAGGTTCGCGCCGTCGACCCCGAGGTGGACGTCCGCGAATACCAGGCCAGTGCGCTCACCGTCGGCGAGATCGCCGAGATGCTCAGCCCCTCGCTCTTCGGCGGACGGCGGCTGCTGATCCTGCGGTCCGGCCAGGATGCCCGCAAGGACCTGGTTGCCGCGCTGTTGGCGTACGCGAAGAACCCCGACCCGGACGTCCAACTGCTGGTGCTGCACCTGGGTGGTGCTAAGGGCAAGGCGTTCGCCGACGGTCTGCGGGCGGCCGGCGCGACTGTCGTCCCGGCCGCCAAGCTCAAGGGGCACCGCGACCGGGTGGCCTTCGTCCGCGACGAGATTCGCCGGGCTGGCGGAAAGTGCACCGACGACGCCGCCGAGGCGCTCATCGCGGCGGTCGGCAACGACTTGCGGGAGTTGGCCGCCGCCTGCTCCCAGCTGATCGCCGACACCGATGGGCGGATCAGCGCCGAGACCGTCTCTCGCTACTACCGGGGTCGGGTCGAGGTGACCGGCTTCACGGTGGCGGACGCCACCATGGTCGGCGACGTGCCGGCAGCACTTGAGGCACTGCGGTGGGCCCTGCACGTCGGAGTCGACCCGGTGCCCATCGCCGACGCCCTGGCCGACGGGGTGCGCACGGTGGCCCGGGTGGCGTCGGCCGGGCGGGGTAACGCGTACCAACTCGCCAGCAGCCTCGGAATGCCCTCCTGGAAGGTCGAGCGGGCGCAGCGGCAGGGGCGGGGCTGGACGCCGGAGGGCCTGGTTCGGGCCATGCAGGTCGCCGCCGAGTGCAACGCGGCCGTCAAGGGCGGCTCCGACGACCGGGCGTACGCCCTGGAACGTGCGGTCTTCTCGGTCGCGGCGGCCCGGCAGGGCAGCACCAGGTGACGGGGGCGAACCGCCCAGCGTGGGCCACCATTCCCGTGGACGAGGAGCGTTACCGGCCGCTCTACGCCCGGCTCCTCGGCCTGCGGTTCGTCAACCCCGGAGGCGTGCTGTGCTTCCTCTTCTTCGAGGGTGCCATCGCCCTGGCGGTGCTGCTCGCCCTCGCCGAGTTGGTCAGTTGGTGGGCGGTGCTGGTGCTGCCGGTCGTGGTGGCGGCCATGGTGAAGCTCAACGACATGGTGGCCGCGATCGTGGTCCGCTCGGCCGCTCTCGTGCCTGAGCAGGAACGGGATCGGTTTCGCCGGCAGATGGAACCGGTGGTCGGCCGAGCCCGGGTGGAGTGGGTCTCGCACAGCGTTACCGGCGTGGTGATCACCGCCGACCCCGTGCCACCACCCCGGCGCGCCAACCCGTCGGACTGAGCGCCGACCCGCCGGGGCAGCGCACAGAACCGCCGGCCGGAGAAACGGTCGGGGCAACGCGCAGAACCGCCAGCCGGAGAACACGGTCGGGCACCGCACAGAGCCGCCGACCCGGAGAACACGGCCGGCATGACGCACAGAACGGGCCGGCCCGGAGAAATCCGGCCGGCCTCTGGACACACGGAAACCCCGGGCCTGGGCCCGGGGTTTTCCGAATCAGTCTGACGGTGAAGTCGTCAGGCGGAGAGCGACACCACGCGCTTCGCGATCGCGGACTTGCGGTTCGCGGCCTGGTTGGAGTGGATCACGCCCTTGCTGACGGCCTTGTCCAGCTTGCGAGAGGCGTCCAGCATGAGCGCGGTCGCCTTCTCGACGTCACCGGCCTCGGCAGCCTCGTGGAACTTCCGGACGGCGGTCTTCAGCGACGACTTGACCGACTTGTTGCGCAGCCGGGCCTTCTCGTTCTGCCGGTTGCGCTTGATCTGGGACTTGATGTTCGCCACGCGACAGCCTCGTCTTGATAGCTCGGGTTGGTCAGCTTATTGCGCGTGATGACGAACATGCGTCATCGCTGCGCGAAGAGCCAGGTTACCAGGTCGCCCGGGACGAGCCAAAACGGCTCGGCCTTCGCGCGGACGGACCCGGCCCGTCGGGGACCAGGTTACGCCCTCGGCCATGGCGGCGGCTCACCGCCAACCCCGACGGCAGGCCGGTCCGCGCCACCGGCCAGCCAGCCCCGCCCCAGCCCGCCCAGGCCGGTCCGTGTCACCGCCAGCCCTGGCGGCGGGCCAGCCAGTCGAGCGACTGTTCGCCGCTCCATCGCTGGTGGGCGGGCAGGTGCGGCGAGGCCGTCGGCGGTGCCGCCGCGGCGCCGGTGAGGTAGTAGCCGGCCAACGCGGCCAGTGTCGCGTCCAGCGCGTCCGGGGGAGCGCCGACGGTGGCCGGGTGCGCGGCGAAGAGCCGGTCCGCGTCCAGCCCGCTGGCGTACGCGGTGAGCAGCAGGCCGGCCAGGTCGAACCAGGCCGGACCGGAGCAGACCCAGGTCCAGTCGCAGAACCAGGCGCGGCCCTCCGAGTCGATCAGCACGTTGTCGACCCGCAGGTCGCCGTGGATCAGGCCGGTCGCCCCGGCGGCATACCGGGGGAGGAGGGACTCCAGCTCCACCAGCTCGGGCAGCCGGTCCAGCAGCGGCGCGGGCAGTGGTGGGGTGGGCTCGCGACCGGCGGCGACCTCCTCCCACCAGAGGATGTCCGACCGGGCCAGGTCGGCCAGGTGCGGCAAACCCAGCCCGGTCAGCTCGGCCGGCGGGTCGGCCAGGGCGGCGGCGACCTGCGCGTACCCGGCGAGGGTGGCGTCCAGCTCGGCGGGCACCCAGGGCAGGCGCGGGGTGTGCCCGTCGACGGCGTCGGTGCAGAGCACGAACCAGCCGGCCGCGGCGAGGGTCCACCGGGGGCGGGGCGCCGGCAGGTCCACCGGCAGCCGATCGAGGATCGCGGCCTCTCGGGCGTACCACTCGGTCAGGTGCGGTTGCTCGGCGGCGGGTGCGGCCTTGACGAAGGCCCGACCACCGTCGGCGGTGTCGAGCACGGCGGCGAACCCCCGGGTGAAGCCCGCGCCCGCGACCCGGGCGGCGACCACCGGCGCGCCGAGCCGTTCGGCGACCGCGGCCCGCAGCGCCGCCGGCAACGCCGGCCACGACGGGCGCAGGGCGCTCGCGTGGTACGGCACCGGCGGCAGTAGGGGAGCGGACACCCCACCATGCTGCCCCGGGGTACGTGCGCGACGCACGGCGACACTGCCAGACTGCCAAGCCATGAGGACCGAGGACTTCTGGCAGCTGATCGACGAGGCGCGGGCTGGCGGCGGGGGTGAGCCCGGCCCGGTCGCCGCGCGGGCCGTCGCGCTGCTCGCCGCGCGCGACCCGGAGGACATCATCGGGTACGCGCGACACCAGACGCGGGTGCTGGCCGCCTCGCACAAGGCGGACCTGTGGGGTGCGGCGTACCTGATCAACGGTGGCGCCTCGGCCGACGGCTTCGAACACTTCCGGGGTTGGCTGATGACCCAGGGGCGTGCCGTCTTCGCCCGGGCGGTCACCGAACCGGACTCGCTGGCCGAACTGCCCCAGGTGCGGGCGGCCTCGCTCAGCGGCGAGGAGTTCTCCGCCGAGCAGATGCTCTCGGTGCCCTGGGACGCGTACCGCAAGGCCACCGCGACCGAACTGCCGGCGGACCGCGACCCGGTGCGGACGCCGGACCTCAACGACTTCTGGGACTTCGACGACGAGGACGAGGCGCGTCGGCGGCTGCCCCGGCTGGCCGCGCTCTTCGTCGAGCCGCCGATGGAGTGAGGGGTCCTCGGGTCGATCCATCGCCCGCGCAGCGGGCGCACCCCGGCGGCGTGGGAACATAGAGGGGGTCGGCGGCGCGCCGGCCTGTTCACGTCAGCCGACCAGAACGGACCGCTGTGCCACCGAAGCTCGATCCCGGCGCGAACGCCCCTGGTGCCACCGACCCCGGTCGCATCCGGAACTTCGGCATCATCGCCCACATCGACCACGGGAAGTCGACCCTGGCCGACCGGATGTTGCAGCTCACCGGCGTGGTCGACCCGCGGCAGATGCGCGCGCAGTACCTGGACCGGATGGACATCGAGCGCGAGCGCGGCATCACCATCAAGAGCCAGGCCGTCCGCATGCCGTGGACCATCCGCGAGGGTGAGCGGGCCGGTGAGCACGCGGTGCTCAACATGATCGACACCCCGGGGCACGTGGACTTCACCTACGAGGTGTCCCGGTCGCTGGCCGCCTGCGAGGGTGCCGTGCTGCTGGTCGACGCCGCGCAGGGCATCGAGGCACAGACCCTGGCCAACCTCTACCTGGCTCTCGAGAACGACCTGCGCATCATCCCGGTGCTCAACAAGATCGACCTGCCGGCCGCGCAGCCGGAGAAGTACGCCGAGGAGTTGGCCCACCTCATCGGTGGCGACCCCGCCGACTGCATCCGGGTCTCCGGCAAGACCGGCGAGGGCGTCCCGTACCTGCTCGACGAGATCGTCCGGCAGTTCATCCCACCCGTCGGTGACGCCGAGGCGCCCGCCCGGGCGATGATCTTCGATTCGGTGTACGACGTCTACCGCGGTGTCGTCACGTACGTCCGGGTCATCGACGGCCGGATCAGCGCCCGCGACCGGATCAAGATGATGTCCACCGGGGCGGTGCACGAACTGCTGGAGATCGGCGTCATCTCGCCCGAGATGGTCAAGGCAGAGGCGCTCGGCGTCGGCGAGGTCGGCTACCTGATCACCGGCGTGAAGGACGTGCGGCAGTCCCGGGTCGGTGACACGGTCACCATCAACAGTCGACCGGCGGCCGAGGCGTTGGGTGGCTACAAGGACCCGAAGCCGATGGTCTACTCCGGCCTCTACCCGATCGACGGATCCGACTACCCGAACCTGCGCGAGGCGTTGGACAAGCTCAAGCTCAACGACGCCGCCCTGGACTACGAGCCGGAGACTTCCGGCGCGCTCGGCTTCGGCTTCCGCTGCGGCTTCCTCGGCCTGCTCCACCTGGAGATCATCCGGGAACGGCTGGAGCGCGAGTACAACCTCGACCTGATCTCCACCGCGCCCAACGTCGTCTACCGGGCGATCACGGACGACGGCGAGGAGATCGTCGTCACCAACCCGAGCGAGTACCCCACCGGCAAGATCGCCGAGGTGTACGAGCCGGTGGTCCGGGCCACCGTGTTGACGCCGAACGACTACGTGGGCGCGGTCATGGAGCTCTGCCAGGGCCGGCGCGGCACCCTGCTCGGCATGGACTACCTCTCCGCCGACCGGGTGGAGCTGCGCTACACGCTGCCCCTCGCGGAGATCATCTACGACTTCTTCGACCAGCTGAAGAGCCGTACGAAGGGCTACGCCTCGCTCGACTACGAGCCCTCCGGCGAGCAGGCGTCCGACCTGGTGAAGGTGGACATCCTGCTGCACGGCGAGCCGGTGGACGCGTTCAGCGCCATCGTGCACAAGGACAAGGCGTACAACTACGGCGTCACCATCGCCGCCAAGCTGCGCACCCTGATCCCGCGCCAGCAGTTCGAGGTGCCGATCCAGGCGGCCATCGGCAGCCGGGTCATCGCCCGGGAAACCATCCGGGCGATCCGCAAGGACGTTCTCGCCAAGTGCTACGGCGGCGACATCAGCCGTAAGCGCAAGCTGCTGGAGAAGCAGAAGGAAGGCAAGAAGCGGATGAAGATGGTCGGCCGGGTCGAGGTGCCGCAGGAGGCCTTCATCGCCGCCCTCTCCTCCGACTCCGGCGACGGCAAGGCCGCCGGCAAGAAGTAGGTCGCGACGCCGTACGCGCCCGGGTGCCAACCGCGCCCGGGCGCGTCGCGTTTCCCGGCGTCTCGCGTACTCGCGTGATTGGCGGCCGAGCACTGCGGTGCGGCGAGGCAACCGCCGGGCGTGGAAAATTTTTCTGTCGCTGTCATGCGGTCGGCGGGTCGACGAGATGGCCTCCCACCTGTGTGGACGTCCTCACGCGCCAACCGACGCACCGCTGGAGCATCGACGACTGACGTTGTCCCTTGCGGTGAGTCGGTTTGGGCTTTCGGTGGGTCGGGCACTTAGCGGTCACGACAGGAAGCACACACACCTCGTGTGTCAGACATTCTTTAGAAGGAGGGCGACCGTGGAGTTCACCGTGTGGGGCATCATCACTGCGATCGTTGTCGGTCTCATCGTCGGCGCGCTCGGCCGTCTGGTCGTCCCGGGCCGGCAGAACATGCCGATCTGGCTGCACATGCTGATCGGTATTGGCGCGGCCCTGCTGGGCACCGTCCTGGCGCGGGCCATCGGCATCGCGACCGAGACGAACGGCGTCGACTGGGGCGAGCTGCTGGTCCAGGTCGTGGTGGCCGCGATCGCTGTCGCGCTGGTGGCCGGTGTGGGTGGCCGCCGCCGCGTGACCCGGTAACAGCACCGCGCACCAACCCGTACCACCGCCGATGGGCGCCCGACCGACAGGTCGGGCGCCCATCGGCGTTCCGCCCACCGCGCCGGCCATCGCCGGTTCCACCCGGTCCAGGCCGCCTCGATAGGCGCGCACTCGGTGGCCGGTGCGCTGGTGGGCTGCGGCGGAACGTGTTCTTGTCGGCCAAGTCGTGATCGTTTCGTGAGTGAAGTCGGTTTGGAATTTAGGTGGGTCGGGCAATTAACGGTCACGACAGGAAGCACACGCACCGTGTGTCAGACATTCTTTGAAGGAGGGTGGCCGTGGAGCTCACCGTGTGGGGCATCATCACTGCGATCGTTGTTGGTCTCATCGTCGGCGCGCTCGGCCGCCTGGTCGTCCCGGGCCGGCAGAACATGCCGATCTGGCTGCACCTGCTGATCGGTGTCGGCGCTGCGCTGCTGGGCACGGTTCTGGCGCGGGCCATCGGCATCGCGACCGAGACGAACGGTGTCGACTGGGGCGAGCTGCTGGTGCAGGTCGTGGTGGCCGCGATCGCGGTCGCGCTGGTGGCCGGTGTGGGTCGCCGCCGCAGCGTCACCCGATAACGACCCGGCATCATCTGGCGACACAGCACCACTGCTTAGGACAGCACGACTGAAAGAGCGCCCGGCCAAGAGCCGGGCGCTCTTTCGTGCTGAAGTGCCCGACTTTGGCCCGATGCCGGAGCGCCGGTCGTCGGGCCGCTGCGGTACGGTCGCCACGCTTCGGCCAGTTCCGCCCACTGTCGTAAAGGAATTCTCCGTACTAGGGTGCGGCGGAGAAGGTTAGTTCCAAGTGGCGCGAGGGGAGAAGTGGCGTGAACAGGTGGAAGCGGCTGGCCCCGGTCACCGCCATGGTGGCCTCGGCCGCGATGGTGCTGACCGGCTGTGGAGGCTCCGGCGATGACGCGGCCGACGACAGCAAGCTCACGGTCTGGATGATGGGTGAGGGCGGGGACGCACAGAACTCCTTCCTCGACGGGGTCGAGACCGAGTTCCGCCAGAAGCACCCCGACACCGACGTGGTCGTGCAGTACATCCCCTGGCTGGAGGCGCCCAAGAAGTTCCAGGCCGCGCTCGCCGGGGGTGAGGGTCCGGACATCACCGAGCTGGGCAACACCGAGACTCAGGGTTGGGCCGCCCAGGAGGCGCTCGCCGACGTGAGTGGTCGGATGGGCGGCTGGGCCGACGGCAAGGATCTGCTGCCCGACCTGGTGCGCAACGCGCAGCTCGACGGCAAGCAGTACGGCGTGCCCTGGTACGCGGGTGTGCGTGCGATCTACTACCGCACCGACTGGTTCGCCGAGGCCGGCGTGCAGCCCCCGAAGACCTGGGACGACCTGGTCACGGTGGCCAAGGCCGTGCAGGCGAAGAAGAAGGGCACCTACGGCATCGCGCTTCCCGGCAACTCCGAGCTGCCCTTCTACTCCTTCCTCTGGGGTGCGGGCGGCGAGATCGCCAGTAACCAGGGCGGCACCTGGAAGTCCGGCTACACCACGCCCGAGGCGCAGCGGGCCGTCAAGTTCTGGACCGACCTGGTGACCGTGCACAAGGTCGCCCCGCCGGCCGCGGCGGGTTGGAACGAGATCGACGCGCGTACCCAGTTCGCCACCGGCAAGGCCGCGATGGCCTTCGCCGGTAGCTGGCAGCAGGGCGCCATCAAGAAGGACAACCCCGAGATCGAGAAGGTCTGGGGTACGTTCCCGATCCCCGGCCCGGACGGCAAGGCGGCGCCCGGTTTCGCGGGCGGCTCGGACGTGGCGATCTGGAAGGACAGCGAGCGGCAGGACCTGGCCTGGGACTACCTGACCGTGCTGCTGAACAAGAAGAACGCGCAGAGCTTCGCGAGCAGCCTCGGCTTCTTCCCGGTCTACCAGGACCTGGTCTCCGGTGACGCGTACGCGAACGACAAGGTGATGGCGTCGTTCGCCACCACCATGCAGAACACCAAGCTCACGCCGCTCACCCCGAAGTGGGTGGAGGTCAGCCGGACCAAGACGGTGACCCAGGCGATGAACAGCTCGGTCATGAAGGGTCAGAAGACGGTCGAGAAGGCTACCGCCGACGCGGCCAGTGAGATGGAAGGCATTTTGAACAGCAAGTGAGCTCACAGACAAAAAGCCCGGAGGCGGCCGCCGCGCGGGAGACCCCCGCCCGGCGGCGTCGCCGGGTGGACCGCCTGCCCTACCTGCTGCTCCTGCCCGCACTGCTGATCATCGGGGTGCTGCTGCTCTGGCCGCTCGGCCAGGTCGTGGTGATGTCCTTCTACCGCCTGAACAGCGTCCGGCAACTGCGCGGCGATCGGGAGTGGCCGTGGGTGGGGCTCGGCAACTACACCGACATCCTCTCCGACCCGTTCTTCCTGACCGTGCTGCGCAACACGGTTCTGTTCGCCGCGGCCAACGTGCTGCTCACCATGGTGCTCGGCACCCTGGTGGGGCTGCTGCTCAACCGGCTCGGGCGCAAGATGGCGACGTTCGTGGCGAGCTGCGTGATGCTCGCCTGGGCCACGCCGGCGTTGACCGGCACCATCGTCTGGAAATGGATCTTCGACGACACGAGCGGCCTGGTCACCTGGCTGTTCAACGCGTTGCCGGACGGGCTCTCGAACAGCCTGTTCGGGCGCAGTGACTGGACCGGGTACGGGTGGTTCAACTCACCACTGCTCTTCTTCGCCATCCTCACCCTGGTCGTGGTCTGGCACTCGTTCCCGTTCATCGCGGTGAGCGTGCTGGCGGGTCTCAAGAGCGTGCCGAGTGAGCTGCACGAGGCGGCCCGGGTGGACGGCGCCAGCCCGTGGCGGGTCTTCTGGAAGATCACCTTCCCGTTGCTGCGACCGGTCTTCGGGATCCTGATCGTGCTCTCCACGATCTGGGACTTCAAGGTCTTCACCCAGCAGTTCGTGCTGGCCGGCGGCACCCAGGACCGGCCGACGTTCATGCTCGCCATCTACTCGTACGCCGAAGCCTTCTCACCGCCGCCCAAGTACGGACTTGGCGCGGCCATCGCGGTGATCCTCACGCTGATCCTGCTGGTGGTCACCGGCTTCTACGTACGGATGGTGCTCAGGCAGGAGGACGAGTCGTGAAGAAGGTAGCCCTCAACGGCGCCGGGCTGCTGGTCGCGCTCTTCGCGGCGTTCCCGGTCTACTGGATGATCTCCACCTCGCTGAAGCCGAGCAACGAGATCTTCTCGGCCACCCCGCAGCCGGTGCCGACCCATCCGACCTTGGCGCACTACCGGGAGATCCTGACCGGCAACCTGATCCCCGGCGTCAGCTTCCTCGACTTCTTCCTCAACAGCGCGCTGGTCGCCGTCTCCACGGTGGTGCTCAGTGGACTGGTGGCCCTGCTGGCAGCGACGGCGGTGGCGCGGTTCCGCTTCAAGCTGCGGACCAGCTTCCTGATCATGCTGCTGGTGGTGCAGATGATCCCGCTGGAGGCGCTGGTCATCCCGCTGTTCCTGATGATCCAGCGGCTGGGGCTCTACAACACTTTGCCCAGCCTGATCCTCACGTACCTCGGTTTCTCGCTGCCGTTCGCGGTCTGGATGCTGCGCGGCTTCGTGGCCGCGGTGCCGAAGGAACTGGAGGAGGCGGCGGCGATCGACGGGGCCAGCCGGGCCCAGACCTTCCGCCGGGTGCTCTTCCCGCTGGTCGCGCCCGGCCTGGTGGCAACCAGCATCTTCTCCTTCATCACGGCGTGGAACGAGCTGATCTTCGCGTTGACGTTCATCAACGATCAGGGCAGCTACACCCTGCCGGTGGCGATGACCTTCTTCTTCGGTCGGGACGACACCAACTGGGGGCCGGTGATGGCCGCGTCCACCCTGTTCACCCTGCCGGTCATCATCTTCTTCCTGCTGGTGCAGCGTCGGATGGTCTCCGGCCTGGTGGCCGGAGCCGTCAAGGGCTGACCCCGCGCCGCGAGGGCCGACGCCGGCGCTGGGCCCCGCGCCGGGAGGGTTGGCCGGCGTCGGACCGCCACTAGGCTGACGGTCATGACGGGCAGGGTGGCAGCGGTGAACCTCGGCATCGTGACCGAGGCGGGGTGGGCCGGCGACGCGAGCGGTCGCAGCGGCATCGACAAGCGGCCGGTGGACGGCCCGGTGTCGCTGCTCACCGGCGGCCTGGCGGGCGATTTCATCGGCGAGCGGGCCCATCACGGTGGCCCTGACCAGGCCGTCTACGCCTACGCGGAGGAGGACGCCGCCTGGTGGGTGGTCGAACTGGGCCGCGCCATACCGCCCGGCGGCTTCGGCGAGAACCTGACCACCTACGCGGTCGACGTGACGGGTGCGGTGATCGGTGAGCAGTGGCAGGTCGGTTCCGCCCTGCTCCAGGTCACCAAGCCGCGCACCCCCTGCACCACCTTCGCCGGGTTCTGGGGCGTGCCGGATCTGATCAAGCGGTTCACCGTCCGGGCATCCCCTGGGGCCTACCTTCGGGTGCTCCGCGAGGGGGAGGTCGGCGCGGGCGACCCGGTCGAGGTGGTGGACCGGCCGGCGCACGGTGTGACCATCGGTGAGGTGTTCCGGGCGACCAGCCTGGAGCCGGAGTTGTTGCCTCGGTTGCTCGACGCGGACGGCCTGCCGGAGCAGATCCGGGAAAAGGCCCGCCGCCGCCTTGCCTCCCGCGGCTGACCGCGCTGCCGCGCCGACACGCGGCATCCTGTCCGGGTCGGGTAGCTGGCAGCCGACAAGAACCGAAGGACGGGACCAACCGCGGACGGTTGCCCGTATTGTCCCCATCGAGGGCCTGCGGCGGGGGACCGGGGTGGAGCGCGATGTCGATGGCAACGGAGGGCGGTGCCCCGGCGGCGTCACCCACCGATCCGGACTTCAAGCGTCCGGCGTTCCTGGAACTCTTCTTCGACCTGGTCTACGTCTTCGCGCTGGTCACCTTGGCGACCACGTTGGCCGAGAACCTGACCTGGACCGGCGGCGCCGAGACGCTGGTGCTGCTGCTCGCGTTCACGATGATCTGGGCGCTGACCGTGTGGGGGGCGGACAGCCTCGACCTGGAACGCCCGTCCGGGCAGGGGCAGCTCATCTGGGTGGCGGCGGCCAGCCTGCTGTTGGCCGCGGCCGCGGCCGATGCGTACGGCGATCACGCGGTGCTCTTCGCGGTCACGTACGTGCTCATCCACGCCAGCACCTCCGTCTACTACTCCCTTGTCGCCCCCAGCAAGACCCTGCTTCCCAGCCTCATCCGGATCCAGATCTGGGAGGGCGTCGCCGGTGTCGGCTGGATCGGTGGGGCGCTCGTCGGCGGTTCGGGCCAGTTGCCGATCTGGGCGCTCACGGTCGTCGTCGAATACTCGGCAGCCGGTTTCGGCTGGCCGGTGCCGAGGATCGGGCACTCACGAGCGCGCGACTGGCGGCTGGCCGGAGAACGGGTGGCCGAGCGTTACCGGCAGTTCGTCATCGTCGCGCTCGGTGTCTCGATCTTCGTGACCGGAACGACCTTCAGCATGAGCGAGTACACGCTGCAGCGAGCCTGGGCACTGCTCGTGGTGTTCACCACCGTGGTGTTGATGTGGCGTATCTACATCTACCGGGCCGGTGAGCTGCTGACCGAGGCGATCGCCCGGTCGTCCAACCCGGCGGTGCTCATCCAGTCCGCGGCGGTCACCCATCTGATCATGGTGGCCGGGATCGTCGGCGCGGCGGTCACCAGTCACCTCGTGGTGGGCCGCCCGTGGGGTGAGACCCCGCCGTCGTGGGCTGCGGTCATCCTCGGTGGCCCCGCGTTGTACCTGGTCGGACGGGGCGTACTCGACTTCACCGTGTTCGGGCGGATCTCGCGGTCCCGGTCGGCCGGGCTGGTGCTGCTGGCGTGCGTGGCGCCGGCCACGCCCCTGCTGCCGCCGCTGCTTGTCGCGCTGCTCGCAATGACCGTGCTGGCGCTGATCGCCGCGGCGAACCTGGTGAGCACCCGGCGGCACGCGCGTACGCCGGCGCCGCCGATGCTGCGCTGACTCGTACGGCGGCCCCTCATCATGCTGGCGCGGCGGCCCCGACCGGGCGACTGCGCGCGGCCAGCCCTTCGCCGACCAGGGTGATCAGCAGGACCAGGTTCGCCAGCATCAGGGCGGCCAGGGGTGGAAGTAGGAGAGTGGCGGGTGCCATCAGGGCACCCAACACCACGATCGCCAGCACCCGGGACCAGAGGACCCGGCCGGTCACCACGGCATCGAACAGGACGGTGCCGAGCAGGAACAGGAGCGGTCCGCCGAGGATGGCGACCATCAGCTCGACCGGGGCGCGGCCGAACGGCCGGTCGATGACCAGCGACGTGCCGGTCGAGACCAGCACCACCCCGGCGACCATGACCAGATGGGTGTACGAGGTGGAGGTGCCGGAGCGGACCCGTTCCACAGTCGCGACGCTCGGTGGCGCCAGGATCCGCTGGACCCGCTGGAAGTAGAGCTGGAACAGGAGGACCGCGCTGAGGAACGCGACCGCGCCGGTGGCCACCGCGCCGGCCGTGAATCCGCTGCCGGCCAGCCCTGTGCCGGTGTTCAGGATCAACTCGCCGAGCGCGACGATGAAGATCGCCCGGTGCCGCTCGGAGAGGTGCACCCCGGTGAAGATCTGGCTGGCAAGCTCGGTACGCCCCAGCCCCGGCGTCGGCCAGCCGATCCGGGCCGAGCCGAGGTCGACCGCCGCCGCGAGCGACCAGAGCACCAGTCGAGCGTTCTCGTCCACGAACACTCCGGCCACCCAGGGCGTCACGGTGATGCCGAACCAGAAGAAGACCCGGATGCTCCTGGCCTGGATCGGACGGTTCACGCGGGTGCCGGGGATCAGGACGGCGTCCCGGACCAGGTGAATGCCGAAGTACGCCGCGACGAAGAGCCAACCGTACCGACCGAAGGCGAACGGCGTCGCGATCGCCATCAGCAGGGTGCCGAGCATGACCAGCAGGGTGGTCGCCTGGATGATCGGCAGGCGGGGGTTGAACAGGTCGGTGAGCCAGGCGGTCAGCACCCAGACCCACCAGGCGGCCAGCAGCAGGACGGCGGTCTGCGCCGCGCCCCGAAGGGTGAGGTTCTCGGCCAGGCTGGCGGCGAGCCGGGAGAACATGAAGATGTAGACCAGGTCGAAGAAGAGTTCCAGGAACGTCGGGTACTCCGGCTCGCCGCGGCGGCGGAGGATCCGGGGGAGCGGAGCGGATGTCACTGCGCTGCCTCCTGTGCCACCCCACGCCCTGGGCGCCGCGCCCCGACCTGCGCACCCGCCACGCTACCGACAGTGCCGTCCCCGGTGGTGAGGAACGGGCTCGGCCCGAGCGGTCGGGTCCGCAGACGTGGAACGGCCCCCCGCCAACGCTGAGCGTCGGCGGGGGGCCGTCCTACAGACAGGAGGGGTCAGCGGAGCCAGGGGATGTTGCGGTCGAGCAGACCGCGCTCCTTGAGCTCCTTGCGCAGCGGGATCTCGTCGTCGACGTACCCGTCCCAGTTGATGCCCCAGTAGTTGGCGGTGTGGGTGCCCTCGCCGATCAGCTGGCGCTGCACGGGGGTGCGGTTGCGGTACCACTCGCCGTTCACGTCGGGGTGCAGCTCGTCCAGCGGACGGATCCACCGGTAGGTGTAGCCGACGAAGAGCATCTTGCGGGTGATCGTCGACAGGTTCGTCGACCGCGAGTGCCACTGCCGGCGGTCGAAGATGAAGGCGTCGCCCGGGTTGGCGGTGATCTCCACCGTGCCCTCCGGGTCGGGGTTCTGCACGGTGAGGTCCGCCGGCCGGGGCAGCGAGTTCTTGAGGTGGCTGCCCGGGATGACCTTGGTGGCGCCGCGGCCGGTCTCGGAGAGGTCCGACAGCACGTACGCGACCTTCAGCGAGAACATCGGCCGAGGCAGGTTCGGGTCCATCGTCTCCGGGTCGGAGTTCTGCCGGTACCCGTCCTGGTGCCAACCCCAGTACGGCTTCTCCGGCTCGGCGGCCGGCGGGGTGACGTCCAGGTGGTTGTGGTGGGTGTAGATGTTCCAGCCGGCCAGCCCCCACATGTACGGGAAGGCGATCGGGTGGGTCAGCAGCTCACCGAAGAGCTCGTCCCGCTCCAGGAAGCCCAGCAGGTGCAGGGTGCCGTCCTTCTTGGTGGTGCCCTTCGCCTGCTCCTCCGCGTAGACGCGGTCGACCGCCGCCTCCAGCGCCGCCCGGTGTTCCTCCGTCAGGACGTTGCGCAGCAGGAGGAAGCCCTGCTCGTGGAACTCCTTGCGGTCAGTGTCGCTGATCGGTTCGTAACCGGTCCGGTCGCCGTAATCGAACACCGCGTCGTACCCCTCCCCATGAGGTGAAACCTTTTCTGGCACAGGCCGCCGATCGTAACGCGGTGGCCCCGGCGTCGGGGAGGGTGTGGTGCGGGATTGGGCCGCCGTGGGACCCCACGCAGCGAGAGAAGCGCACAGAGTGAGATATGAGCGATCAATAGCGCGATTTGACGCACATTGCCGGATTGTGCGGTGACTGCCGGTTAAGAGATCCGGGTCGGTCAACCCTCGTTGAAGACCTCGGCCACCACCTGGCCGGCGGGGCTCTGCCGGCCGTCCACCCGGCCCCACGAGCCGTCGCGGGCGGTCCACTCCAGGTCGCCGAAGCGGACCCGCTTCACCCCGTGGTCCTGGGCGTGCGACACCAGCCAGTGCGCGTACCGCCAGCCGTCGCGTTGGTCGCCCGGAGTCACCGCCAGCCCGGTCGGGTCGGTCGGGTCGGTGCCCTCCAACCCCCAGTCGAGCACGAGGTTGCGGGTCAGTTGCGCGGCCGCCGCCGCGCCGTGCATCGCCGGGGTACGCCCCACCGTGCAGGCGACCGCGCCGCTGGCGTCGCCGAGCAGGGCCCGGCTGAGCACCTCGGAGTCGTCGGCCCACTTCTGGTACGCCTCGGGAAACGCCGAGCGCTGCACCCGCTGGGCGGCATCGGTGACGCGCATCTTCTCCCAGCCGCGCACCTTCTTGAGGGAGGCGTAGAACCGGTTGGCCGCGTAGCGGGGGTCGCGGATCTGCGCCGGAGTGCCCCAACCCTGGCTCGGTCGTTGCTGGAACAGGCCAACCGAGTCGCGGTCGCCGTCGGCGAGGTTGCGCAGCCCGGACTCCTGGTACGCGGTGGCGAGTGCGACCACGACGGCCCGCTCTGGCATACCGCGCTTCGCGCCGATCGCCGCGATGGTCGCCGCGTTGGCCATCTGGTCGGCGTCCAACGCGACCCGTCCGTCGGCCTGCACGGTGCACTTCCGTGCCATCAGCGGCAACGTGAGGTTGTCGCCGACCTGCCGTACGACGAGCCAGATAGCGATCACGGCGACGAGGATGAGCACCACTCCACCCGCCACGGTTGCCCGAGTTCGCACCCACACCCCCAGATCGACAGTCTGACAAGCGTACGTCCCCGCCGGCCCTTCCCGGGTAGTCCGAGCGGTTTGGGCCTGACCTGGCCGGCTCCGACCGGTTCGGGGTCGGCTCCGATGTCGCGTACCGGTTGGCGACGTTCCCGCTCCGGTCGGGATCTCACCTGCCGGGTCGTTCGGTCACCCCGTCGCAGTGCAGGGCTGTTGTGGTGTCACCGGGTATGCGAAATCGGGAAGCGATTGACCTGTCAAGGACTTACCCCAGTTGACATGTCAACCCGACCTACCACCCATACCCGGGCGCGTTGGTCGCCGAACGAGGAGGAGTTCCGTGGGAACGCTCGATGGCAAGGTCGTACTGATCACCGGCACCGGCGGTGGTCTGGGTCGCGTGGCGGCACTGACCTTCGCGCGCGAGGGCGCGAAGGTCGTCGGGGCCGACCTCCAGGTCGCCGGTAACGACGAGACGGTCGAGCTCGTCCGCACCGCCGGCGGCGAGATGACCGGCATCGCGCCGGTCGACCTCACCGACCCCGAGCAGGTACGCAAGCTCGTCGACGACGCTGCCGCCGCCTATGGCGGGCTCGACGTGGTCTACAACAACGCGGCCGCGCTCCGCTTTGGCCCGATGCCCGACTTCTCAGTGGAGGACTGGCGCTACACCATCACCGGAGAACTCGACATCCCGTACTTCGTGTCGAAGTTCGCCTGGCCGCACCTGGTCCAACGCGGCGGGGGTGTCATCATCAGCGCCGCCTCCATGGCCGGCATGATCGGCGGCCACGTCCCGCCGATGGTCGGTCACACCGCCGCGAACGCCGGCATCATCGGCATGACGCGACAGCTCGCGCTCGAAGGCGCGCCGCACGGGATCCGCGCGGTGGCGATCAGCCCCGGGCCCACCCTCACCCCGGCCAGCGAACGCGACCTCGGTGACAACCAGGAGGCGCGGGACGCCATCACCGCCAAGACACTGCTCAAGCGCTTCGCGCGCCCCGAGGAGGTCGTCGAGCTGGTGGTCTTCCTCGCGTCCGACCGGGCGTCGTACATCACCGGGGCGAACTACCCGGTCGACGGTGGCGCGACCGCCTGGTGACCCGACGTTGGGGCGCCGCCGCTCCCGGTGGCGCCCCGACCGTCAGTCGTCGAGGGCGGGCACCCAGCGCGCCGGTCGCTTTTCCCGGAACGCGGTGACCCCCTCGCGCCCCTCGTCGGAGAGGAAGTAGCCGGTCGAGACGGCGGAGAGTCGGGCCAGGTCGGCGCGCAACTCGGCGGTGCCCGGTCGGCGCAGCAGCTCCTTCGCGCCGGCCAGCGCCCCGGGCGCGCCGCGCACCAGCGAGTCGCAGTAGCCCCGTACCGCGTCGTCCAGCCCGTCCGCCGGGACCGAGGCCGTGACCAGGCCGATCTCGGCGGCCCGGCGGCCGTCGAAGGTGTCCCCGGTCAGGTACAGCTCGGCGGCGGCGCGGGGGTGCAGCCGGGGCAGCACGGTCGCCGAGATCACCGCCGGGATCACCCCGATGCGTACCTCGGTGAACGCGAACGTCGCCTCGTGGGCGCAGACCGCCAGGTCGGCGGCGGCGATCAGGCCCAGCCCACCGGCCCGTGCCGGCCCGCCGACCCGGGCCAGCACCGGCTTCGGGCACTCCCAGAGCGCCGCGAGCACGTCGCCCAGCATGCTGGCCGGCACCGTCCCGCTGGCGTACGCCGCGGCGGTCTCCTTCAGGTCCGCCCCTGAGCAGAAGACCGGGCCGGTGTGGTCCAGCACGATCACTCGGACCGCCTCGTCGGCGACCGCGTCCGCCAGCCCGGCCAGCAGCTGGGTCATCAGGCCGGTGGAGAGCGCGTTGCGGTTGTGCGGGCTGTCCAGGGTGAGGGTGGTCACCCCACGGGCCGTGGCGACCCGCACGAGGACGTCGGGAGAGGTCATGCCGGGCACACTAGTGGCCATGCCCGGCGTCCTTCCAGATGGTGAGACCGTCCCCGTCGACGGATCGTTGCCCGCCACCGCCACCACGGCGGTCGGCGCGCGCGGCTTCGGCGTGTACGTGCACGTGCCGTTCTGCGCCAGCCGCTGCGGCTACTGCGACTTCAACACCTACACGGCGTCCGAGTTGGGCGGCGGCGCCAGCCGCGAGGGGTACGCCGACACCGTCCTGGCCGAGCTGACGCTCGCCGCCCGGGTGCTCGGCGACAGCCCGCCACCTCGGGTCGACACCGTCTTCGTCGGCGGCGGCACGCCCACCCTGCTCCCCGCCGACGATCTGGCCCGCATCCTCGACGGCATCGACCGCACCTGGGGGCTGGCCGCCGACGCCGAGGTGACCACCGAGGCCAACCCCGAGTCGGTCACCCCGGAATCGTTGAAGCTGCTGCGGACGGCCGGCTACACCCGGATCTCGCTGGGCATGCAGTCCGCCTCCCCGGGGGTGCTGGCGATCCTGGACCGCAAACACAGCGCCGGCCGGGCCACCGCCGCCGCCCTGGAGGCGCGCGACGCCGGGTTCGAGCACGTCAACCTGGACCTGATCTACGGCACCCCGGGGGAGCGGGCGGAGGACTTCGCCGCCTCGCTGGAGCAGGTCGTCGCCGCCGGGGTGGACCACGTCAGCGCGTACGCCCTGATCGTCGAGGACGGCACCCGGCTCGCCGCCCGGATGCGGCGCGGCGAGCTGGCGTACCCCAGTGACGACGTGGCCGCGGACTGCTACCTGGCCGCGGAGGCCGCGCTCGACGCGGCCGGGCTCTCCTGGTACGAGGTCTCCAACTGGGCCCGCACCGAGGAGGCCCGCTGCCGGCACAACCTGCTCTACTGGACCGGCGCGGACTGGTGGGGGCTGGGGCCGGGGGCGCACAGCCACGTCGGCGGGGTGCGCTGGTGGAACGTCAAGCACCCCTCGGCGTACGCTCAGCGGCTCGCCGCCGGTGCGTCTCCCGGTCTGGCCCGGGAGGTGCTCACGGTCGACGAGGCGCACATGGAGAACGTGATGCTCCGGCTGCGGCTGGCCAGTGGCCTCCCGCTGGCGGTGCTCGACGCCACCGGCCGGGCCGGCGCCGAGCGGGCGCTGGCCGGCGGCCTGCTGGCCGCCGACGAGTACGCCGCCGGCCGGGCGGTGCTCACCCTGCGCGGGCGGTTGCTCGCCGACGCCGTGGTCCGCGATCTGCTGCCCTGAGCGGCCCGCCGCCCTCGGACGGGGGCCGCGGCGAACCGGTCCGGCCGGGGGAGCGGCCGGCCCGGTTCACTTGATGAAGTTGGCAGTCATCGGATAGCGGTACGGGGTGCCCTCGTTGGCCTTGATGCCGGCGATGATCCCGAACAGGATCTGGATCACCACGACGGCGATGCTGGGCAGGAAGAGCAGGCACCAGCTCACGAAGAGCAGCACGAACGCGATGATCGACCAGAGGATCTGGAAGTTCAGGGCGGCGAGGGCGTGCGCCCGCACGGTCGGCGACTGCTGGCCGCGGGCCAGGTAGGCGATGAGCGGGGCGACGAAGCCCAGCGGACCGAAGCTGACCAGCGCGCCGAGGGCGCCGCCGAAGTGCGCGACAAGC
Source organism: Micromonospora sp. NPDC050784 (assembly GCF_044456765.1). Lineage (NCBI taxonomy): Bacteria > Bacillati > Actinomycetota > Actinomycetes > Micromonosporales > Micromonosporaceae > Micromonospora > Micromonospora sp. NPDC050784. The sequence continues at coordinate 72,255 of NZ_JBITGG010000025.1, forward strand.
GCCCAGGTCTTGTCCTCGTTGTTGGCGTAGCCGCCGCCGGGACCGCCGTAGGCCCCACCGGCCGGGTAGCCCCCGGGTGGCGGATAGCCCCCGGGCGGGGGGTAGCCGCCTGCCGGAGGGTAGCCGCCCGACGGCGGTTGGTCACCGGTGGGCGGCGGATAGCCACCGGCCGGGGGATACCCGGCCGGGCCGGGCGCCCCGGAGAGTGGTGCGGTGGGTGGCTCGGCCGACGGGAACGGGCCCGGCGAGGTGGGCTCCGGCGGGTAGTTGCCGGAGTCGCCCGACCCGGGTGGGCGAGGAGGTTCAGTCATGGATGTCACGGTAGGGGCCGGTGGCAACGCCGCACCAGAGCGACACCGCCTGGCGGTGCGGGCCGATCGGCCCGGCGGGGTGGCGTGGGCCGCACCGACGGGTGGCCGTTGATCATCGCGTCGGCGGGCCCGCCGACGTAGACTGGCACTCGTTACAGTCGAGTGCCAGGACGGCCTGGCCGGCCCGCAGGGCCGGCGGCCGACGTGCGACAGGAGGTGCGGAGGATGGGTCTCGACGACCGGAAACTCGCCGTGCTCCGCGCCATCGTCGAGGACTACGTCTCCACCCAGGAGCCGGTCGGCAGCAAGGCGCTGGTCGAGCGGCACCAGCTCGGGGTCTCCCCGGCCACGGTCCGCAACGACATGGCCGTGCTGGAGGAGGAGGGCTACATCCGGCAGCCGCACACCAGTGCCGGCCGGGTGCCCACCGACCGCGGCTACCGCCTCTTCGTCGACCGGTTGTCCCGGGTCAAGCCGCTCAGCCCGGCCGAGCGCCGGGCCATCGAGCGCTTCCTGGTCGGCGCGGTCGACCTCGACGACGTGGTGCACCGCACGGTGCGGTTGCTCGCCCAACTGACCCGACAGGTCGCCGTCGTGCAGTACCCGAGCCTGGCCCGCTCCTCGGTACGTCACCTGGAGCTGGTGCCGATCTCCACCACCCGGCTGATGCTCGTCATGATCGCCGACACCGGGCGGGTGGAGCAGCGACTCGTGGAGCTGCCCGGGCCGGTGCCCGCCGACGACGTCACCGACCTGCGCCGACTGATCAACGAGAAGCTCGCCAACGCCCGGCTGTCCGAGACGCCGCCGCTGGTGCAGGCGCTGGTCGAGGAAGCGCCGACCGGGCTGCGTCCGACCATGACCACGCTCGCCACCGTCCTGCTGGAGACGCTTGTCGAACGGCACGAGGAACGGATCGCCCTCGCCGGCACCGCGAACCTCACCCGGGGCGGCCTGCTCGACTTCCAGGGCTCGCTGCGGCCGATCCTCGAGGCGCTGGAGGAGGAGGTCGTGCTGCTCAAGCTCATCGGTGAGACCGAGCCGAGCACGACCCGGGTGCTGATCGGCGACGAGAACGAGTTCGACAACCTGCGCGCCGCCTCGGTGGTCAGCACCGGGTACGGCCCGGGCACCACCATCGTGGGCGGTCTGGGGGTGCTGGGGCCCACCCGGATGGACTACCCCGGCAACATCGCCACGGTGCGCGCCGTGGCACGCTACGTGGGCGAGTTGCTGGCCCAGAACTGATTGGTCAGGGCCGACGCGGCCGGCTGCGGCCGCCGACCGGCGCAACGCGAGACGAACATGAGGACACGGAACGCAGTGGCCAGGGACTACTACGGCATTCTCGGTGTGAGCCGGGAAGCCTCCGATGACGAGATCAAGCGCGCCTACCGCAAGCTGGCGCGCCAGTTCCACCCGGACGTCAATCCGGACCCGGAGGCTCAGGAGAAGTTCAAGGACATCAACGCCGCGTACGAGGTCCTCTCGGACGACCGGAAGCGGCAGATCGTCGACCTGGGCGGCGACCCGCTCGCCCCGGGTGGCGGCGGCGCCGGAGGCCCGGGCGGCCCCGGAGGCGCCGGCCCGTTCGTCGGTTTCCAGGACATCATGGACGCGTTCTTCGGCGGCGCCGGCGGTGGCGCCCGTGGCCCACGGCCGCGTACCCGCCCGGGCGCGGACGCGATCCTGCGACTCGAACTTGACCTGCACGAGACGGCGTTCGGCGTCGAGGCCCCGATCACCGTCGACACCGCCGTGCTCTGCACCACCTGCTCCGGCGCCGGTACGGCCGCCGGCACGCACCTGGCGACCTGCGAGGCGTGCGGCGGTCGGGGCGAGGTGCAGTCGGTGCAGCGCACCTTCCTCGGTCAGGTGGTCTCCGCCCGGCCGTGCACCGTGTGCCAGGGCTACGGCACGACCATCCCGCACCCCTGCCCCACCTGCGCCGGCGACGGCCGGGTGCGGACCCGCCGCTCGCTGACCGTCAAGATCCCGGCCGGCGTCGAGGACGGCATGCGGATCCGACTGGCCCAGCAGGGCGAGGTGGGCCCCGGTGGCGGCACCGCCGGTGACCTCTACGTGGAGATCCACGAGCGCCCGCACGACGTGTACTCCCGCAAGGGCGACGACCTGCACTGCCGGGTCACCGTGCCGATGACGGCGGCGGCGCTGGGCACCCGGCTGACCATCAAGACGCTGGACAGCGAGGAGACCGTCGACGTCAAGGCCGGCACCCAGCCGGCCAGCACGCTGCGACTGCGCGCCCGGGGCGTGCCGCACCTGCGCGGCACCGGCCGGGGCGACCTCTACGTGCACCTGGACGTGCGGACGCCGACCAAGCTCGACCCGGACCAGGAGAAGATGCTGCGCGACTTCGCCAAGACCCGTGGTGAGGAGGTCGCCGAGTTATCCAAGCAGGGCGGCTTCTTCTCCCGGATGCGCGACGCGTTCAACGGGCACGCCTGAGGTGTCCGCACCGCTGTTCCTGGTCGAGGCGCTGCCCACCGGTGACGCGCTGACCCTGGACGGCCCGGAGGGGCACCACGCCGCCACCGTGCAACGACTGCGCGTCGGCGAGGAGCTGCTGCTCGCCGACGGGCGGGGTGGCACGGCCGCCGCCGTGGTCACGGCCGTCGGCCGGGGCAGCCTGGAGGTCACCGTCACCTCCCGGGGGTACGCGGACGCGCCGGTCCCCCGGATCGCGGTGGTGCAGGGCATCGCCAAGGGCGACCGGGGCGAGCTGGCCGTGCAGGCGATGACCGAGGTCGGGGTGGACGAGATCGTGCCCTGGGCCGCCTCGCGCTCGGTGACCCAGTGGCGCGGCGACCGGGGCGTACGCGCCCGGGAGAAGTGGGTGGCCACCGCCCGGGAGGCGGCCAAGCAGGCCCGCCGGCCGTGGCTGCCGGTGGTGGCCGGCGCGCCCGACGAGTCCACCGCCACGGTGGCCCGCCGGATCGCCGGTGCCGCCGCCGGGTTCGTGCTGCACGAGGAGGCCGAGGACCGGCTCACCACCGCCGAGCTGCCCTCCATCGGCGAGATCGTCCTGGTCGTCGGCCCGGAGGGTGGCATCGCCCCGGCCGAGCTGACCGCCTTCGTCGAGGCCGGCGGGCGACCCGTACGCCTCGGGCCGGCCGTGCTGCGCACCTCCACCGCCGGGGTGGCGGCCCTCAGCGTGCTCGCCACCCGCCTCGGCCGCTGGTGATCGTCGGGCTCGGTCAGGGGCGGGGAAAGACCGGCACCACCTCTTCCTCCGGCCCCAGGTCCAGCCCGGCCGGCCCGATGATCTGCGGGTCCGGCGTGCCGACCACCTCGGGGTCCTTGCCGGTGTAGTCGAAGCGGTGCAGCACGTGCCGAATCGCCTCGAGGCGGGCCCGCTTCTTGTCGTTGCTCTTCACCACCGTCCACGGCGCGTCGGCCGTGTCGGTCCAGAAGAACATCGCCTCCTTGGCCTCGGTGTACTCGTCCCACCGGTCGAGCGAGGCGATGTCCATGGGGGACAGCTTCCACTGCCGGACCGGGTCGACCTGGCGGATCGCGAACCGGGTGCGTTGCTCGTTCTGCGAGACGGAGAACCAGAACTTGACCAGCCGGATGCCCGAGCGCACCAGCATCCGTTCCAGCTCCGGGGCCTGCCGCAGGAACTCCAGGTACTCCTTGCGGCTACAGAAGCCCATCACCCGCTCCACGCCGGCCCGGTTGTACCAGGAACGGTCGAACAGCACGATCTCACCGGCCGCCGGCAGGTGCGCCAGCCACCGTTGGAAGTACCACTGGGCGGCTTCCCGCTCGTCCGGCTTGGCGAGCGCCACCACCGACGCGCCACGCGGGTTGAGGTGCTCCATGAAGCGTTTGATGGTGCCGCCCTTGCCGGCCGCGTCCCGGCCCTCGAAGAGGATCACCAGACGCTCGCCGGACTCCTTGATCCAGTCCTGGAGTTTCAGCAGCTCGATCTGGAGCAGCCGCTTGTCGCGGTCGTACTCGTCGCGGTCCAGCCGCTCGTCGTACGGGTAGTCCTCGCGCCAGGTCTCGACGGGGGTGCCGTCGGGGCGGAGCAGGACGGGGTCGTCGTCGTGGCCATCGGCCACCCGGTAGTCGGCGGTGAGGTCCAGCAGCGCGGAGTCGGCCATGTCGGTGGGACTTACCCGCACGCGAACCGCCAACCACCTCCCCGGCCGGGTGATGTGCCGGCGGCGTCGACCTCAGCTGCGCAGGTAGGAGGCGCCGTTGAGGTCGACGATGGTGCCGGAGGCCCACTCCGCCTGCGGCGAGGCCAACCAGTGCACGGCGGCGGCGATCTCCTCCGGTCGGCCCACCCGGTCGAACGGGCTCTGCGCCCGGATGGCCGCGCCCCGCTCGCCGCGCAGGTGCTCGGTGGTCATGTCGGTCGCCACGAAGCCCGGCGCGACGGTGGCGACCGTGATGCCGTACGGCGCGAGCGCCACGGCGAGGGACTGGCCCAGCGCGTTCAGCCCCGCCTTGCTGGCGCCGTACGCCGGCTGCTCCGGCTCGCCGCGGAACGCGCCACGGGACGAGACGTTGACGATCCGCCCGCCGCGTTCGCGCATGTGCTGGGCGGCGCACCAGGTGACGTTGCCGGCGCCGGTCAGGTTGGTCTCCAGCACCTGCCGCCAGCGCTTCTGCCACTCCTCGTACGAGGCGCCGAAGATCGGGTGCGGGTCGTCGCGGTCGCCGTACGTCCCGGCGTTGTTGACCAGCACGTCCAGCCCGCCGAGCAGCTCGGCGGCCCGGTCGACCATGACCCGGACCGCGTCCGGATCGGTGAGGTCGGCGCGGACCACCACGTGCCCGTCGCCGGGGAGTTGCGCGCGTAGCTGCTCGGCCGCGTCGGCGGAGTCCCGGTGGTGGATCGCCACCCGGTCGCCGCTGGCCGCGAACGCCATCGCCACCGCGCGGCCGATCCCGCGCGAGGCCCCGGTCACGAGTACCGCCCGATCCGTCATGCCGGCCATCCTGCCTCAGCCGTACCTTCCCTGCGAACGGGCCGGCGGCGCATGCTGCGCGGGAGCGCCCCCGACCCGTTAGTCCTTACACTGCCCCGATGGGATCCGACTGCCTGTTCTGCCGCATCGTCGCCGGGGAGATCCCGGCCACCGTGGTCCGGGAGACCGACACCACCCTCGCCTTCCGCGACATCGACCCGAAGGCGCCGGTGCACGTCCTGGTCATCCCCAAGGAGCACTACGCCGACGTCGCCACGCTCGCGCAGGGTGACCCGGCGCTGGCCGCCGACGTGCTGGCGACGTCCGCCGCCGTGGCCGAGGACGAGGGCCTTCTCGGCGACGGTTTCCGGCTGATGTTCAACACCGGCGCGTACGGCGGGCAGGAGGTGTTCCACGTGCATGCGCACCTGCTCGGTGGTGCGCCGCTCGGCCCGATGCTCGCCCGGGACCTGGCGTGAGCGAGCGCACCGAGCGAACCAGCAGGCTCAGTAGCGCGGCGCCTCACGCCGGCGCGCAGCGAAGCGGAGCGGCGGCGTGAGCGAGCGCGGTCCCGACAGTCGCGGCAACGAGCACCTGGACCGGTTGGTGCGGCGGGTGCAGGCCGAGGCCCGGGTGCCGGCGGTGTCGGCGGCGCTGCACCGGGCCGACCGACCGCTCTGGAGCTGCACCGTCGGCGAGACCGGCACCGACAGCCCGCTCGGGCCGGGCACCCAGTTCCGGATCGGTTCGGTCACCAAGACGTTCACCGCGGTGCTGGTCCTCCAGTGCCGCGACGACGGGCTGTTGGACCTGGACGACCCGGTGGGCCGGCACCTGGACCTCCCGGCGCACGGCGAGCTGACCGTGCGTCGGTTGCTGTCGCACACCGCCGGCCTGCAACGCGAGCCGTTCGGCGATGTGTGGGACAGCCTGCGCGCACCGGACGCCGACCAACTGGTCGCCGAGCTGGACCGGGCCGAGCGGGTGCTGCCGACCGGCCGTCGGTTCCACTACTCCAACCTGGGCCTGGCCGTACTCGGGCAACTCGTCGCCCGGCTCCGGGGCGGCAGTTGGGCCCAGGCGCTCACCGAGCGGATCCTGACGCCGCTGGGGCTGACCGACACCACGGTGACCCCACGGCCGACGGCGGCCACCGGGTTCCTGGTCGACGCGTACTCCGACGAGGCGCACCCGGAACCACCGACCGACTTCGGCGCGGTCGGCCCGGCCGCCCAGCTCTGGAGCACCGCGACCGACATGGCCCGCTGGGCGGCGTTCCTGGCCGACCCGGCGGCGCTGGACCCGGCCGGCGCGGTCCTCGCCCCGGCCACCCTGGACGAGATGCGCTGGCCGCTGACCACCACCGACGAGACGCTCTGGGCGGCGGGCTTCGGGCTCGGGCTGATCCTGATCCCACAGGGGGAACGGGTGATGCACGTGGGGCACGACGGAGCGATGCCCGGGTTCCTCGCCGGGGTGTACGGCCGGCGCGGCGGCGACGGCACGGCCGGCGCGATGGGCGCAGCGGTGCTCGGCTCGTCCGGCACGGCGACCGAGTTGTTCGACCTGTCGCACCGGCTGCTCGCCGCGGCGGTCGAGCACGACCCGGCCGAGATCGAGCCCTGGCGGCCCGGCGCGCCCGCGCCGGCGGCCCTGCGGGGTGCGCTCGGCCGCTGGTGGGGCGAGGGCTCCGAGTACGTCTTCTCCTGGCACGACGGCACCCTGCGGGCGCGCGGGGTCGGTGACCCGGCCGGACGTCCGCCGGCGATCTTCACCCCGCTGGCGGACCAGCCGGACGTGTTCCGGGTGGTCTCCGGTCGGGAGGCCGGTGAGCTGCTGCGGCTGACCCGGGACGAGGCCGGCGCGGTGGTCCGAATGCACTGGGCGACGTACCGGTTCACCCGCCATCAGGAGACCTTCGACCGGTACGACTTCCGGGCCGGGAGTTGATCGCGGCCAGCGGAAATGGGCGCGATGCGGCCCGCGTTGAACCGATACGATGGGTGTAACGTCCGCACGCCAGGCCAGCAGGCCGGCGCCGAGATCGAGAGCAGGTGGCGCAGGGCCCTTCGGCCCAACCTATGACCGGCACCCCACCTCCCGGCCCGCCCCGGGTGCAGACCAGGATCACCGTGCCCGACCCGAAGATCATGGTCAATCTGCTCGGCGCAGGCGACGAGATCCTCAGACTCGTCGAACGCTCGGTCTCCAGTGACGTGCACGTCCGCGGCAACGAGATCACCATCACCGGTGACCCCGCGGACAACGCCCTCGCCGAGCGGGTCTTCAGCGAGCTCCTCGAACTCATCGAGAAAGGCGAGACCCTGACCAGTGACGCCGTCCGGCGTACCGTCGGCATGCTCGAGCAGGGCAGCGCCGAGCGGCCCGCCGAGGTCCTGACCCTCAACATCCTCTCCCGGCGCGGGCGCACCATCCGCCCCAAGACTCTCGGGCAGAAGAAGTACGTCGACGCGATCGACACCCACACCATCGTCTTCGGCATCGGCCCGGCCGGCACCGGAAAGACCTACCTGGCGATGGCGAAGGCCGTCCAGGCGTTGCAGGCCAAGCAGGTCAACCGGATCATCCTCACCCGGCCGGCGGTCGAGGCTGGCGAGCGACTGGGCTTCCTGCCCGGCACGCTCAACGAGAAGATCGACCCGTACCTGCGCCCGCTCTACGACGCGCTGCACGACATGCTCGACCCGGAGACCATCCCGAAGCTGATGGCCGCCGGCACGATCGAGGTCGCCCCCCTCGCCTACATGCGGGGTCGGACGCTCAACGACGCGTTCATCATCCTGGACGAGGCGCAGAACACGACGCCCGAGCAGATGAAGATGTTCCTCACCCGACTCGGCTTCAACTCCAAGATCGTCGTGACCGGTGACATCACCCAGGTGGACCTTCCCGGCGGGACGAGCAGCGGCCTGCGGGTGGTTCGGGAGATCCTGGAAAACGTCGATGACGTGCACTTCTCCCAGTTGTCCAGCTCCGACGTGGTCCGCCACCAGCTGGTCGGGGAGATCGTCGACGCGTACGCCCGCTGGGACGCCGAGCGGGAGAACCAGCAGGCGCAGGGCGTTCACGCCGTGCCTGGGCGACCCGCCCAGGGCGGCCGGGCCAGCCGCCGCCGCTAAAGCAGAGGAAAGCAGTTGTCCATCGAGATCGCCAACGAGTCCGGTGTCGACGTCGACACCGACGCCGTGCTCGCCGTCGCCCGGCACGCCCTCGACGAGATGGGGGTCAACCCCCTCGCCGAGCTGTCCGTGCTGCTGGTCGACATCGACTACATGACCGAGCTGAACCACCGCTGGATGGGTGGCGACGGCCCGACCGACGTGCTCGCCTTCCCCATGGACGAGGGCAGCGTCGACCACGGCCCGGGTGAGTCCGCGCCGGCCGGCGGCGAGCCCGCCCTGCTCGGCGACATCGTGCTCTGCCCGGAGGTGGCGGCCAAACAGGCGGCGACCGCCGGGCACGCACCGGCCGACGAGCTGCACCTGCTCACCGTGCACGGGGTGCTGCACCTGCTCGGCTACGACCACGCCGAGCCGGAGGAGGAGCGGGAGATGTTCGCACTCCAGGCTCGGCTGCTGGCGAGCTGGCGGTCGACCCGCACCCAGTGATGTCCACTCCTCCGTTACTGGCGGCCGGCGCCACCGCCGGCCTTCCCGACTTCCAGCTGATCGTCTTCGCGGCCGGCCTGGTGGTGTTGGCCGGCCTGATCGCGATGACCGAGGCGGCCCTCGCCGCGGTCTCACCGGCCCGAGCCGCCGAGCTGGCCCGCGACGGCGTGCGCGGTGCCCGCACCCTCCAGGTCGTCGCCGGCGACGTCGTCCGGCACCTCAACCTGCTCCTGCTGTTGCGGCTGCTCGCCGAGTTGACCGCCACCACGCTGGTGGCGCTCGTGGCGGTGGACAGCTTCGGCGCCGGCTGGCGGGCCGCGCTGGTGACCGCCGGCGCGATGACAGTGGTCAGCTTCGTGGTGGTGGGCGTCGCCCCACGCACCATCGGCCGGCAGCACGCCTACGCCGTGGGTCGTGCGGTGGCGCCGCTGGTCCGCTGGCTGGGCCGGGCGCTCAACCCGCTCGCGTCGTTGCTGATCCTGATCGGCAACGCGGTCACCCCGGGGCGCGGCTTCCGGGAGGGCCCGTTCGCCAGCCAGGTGGAGCTGCGGGAGCTGGTCGACCTGGCCGAGCAGCGTGGCGTGGTCGAGCACGGCGAGCGCCAGATGATCCACTCCGTCTTCGCGCTCGGCGACACCATCGCCCGTGAGGTGATGGTGCCGCGTACGGAGATGGTGTGGATCGAGGAGGGCAAGACGCTCGCGCAGGCGCTGGCGCTCTTCCTGCGGTCCGGTTTCTCCCGCATCCCGGTGATCGGGGAGAGCGTCGACGACGTGCTGGGGGTGCTCTACCTCAAGGACCTCATCCGGCGCTCCCGTGGCGGGGACCCGAGGGCCGAGCAGTTGCCGGTGGCCGAGCTGATGCGCCCGGCGACCTTCGTACCCGAGTCCAAGCCGGTCGACGACCTGCTGTCCGAGATGCAGGCGGCCCGCAACCACCTGGTCATCGTGGTCGACGAGTACGGCGGCACCGGCGGTCTGGTCACCATCGAGGACATCCTGGAGGAGATCGTCGGTGAGATCACCGACGAGTACGATGTCGAGCGCCCGCCCGTCGAACGTCTGGCGGACTCCTCGGTGCGGGTGACCGCTCGTCTGCCGGTGGAGAACCTCGGCGAGATGTTCGACACCGACCTGCCCACCGACGAGGTGGAGACGGTCGGCGGCCTGCTCGCCCAGTCGCTGGGGCGGGTGCCGATCCCGGGTGCCGAGGCCGAGGTCGCCGGTCTCCGTCTGGTCGCCGAGGGCACCACCGGCCGGCGCAACCGGATCGACACCGTCCTGGTCAGCCGGGTGGAGCCGGGCCATGAGCAGGACAGCGCGGGGCGCGGCGAGCACGCCGGCCCCGGGGACGACACGGACAACTATCGAGACGACGAGAGGCAACCCGCCGATGCCTGACACACCCGCCGCGCCTGCCGCCCGGCCCACCCCCACCGCGTCTGGCGCGCTGAGCGCCGAGGACGGCAAGCTCGTCGTCCTGGCCCGGGGAGCCCGCGCGCGGGTCGGCGCCGTGGAGGGCGCCGCGGTCCGCGACCAGGACGGCCGGACGTACGCGGCGGCCAGTGTCGCGCTGCCGTCGCTGACGCTCACCGCGTTGCAGTTGGCAGTCGCCTCGGCCGTGGCGGCCGGGGCGAGTCGGTTGGAGGCCGCGGTGGTGGTGACCGAGGCGTCGACGCTGGACGGCGCCGGGCACGCGGCGGTACGAGACCTCGCGGCGGACGCACCGGTCCACGTGGCCGCTCCGGACGGCACGGTCCTCGGCACGGTGACCCAGTGAGCCCCGTGCAGGATCCGGAGGCGCGACCGTACCGGGCCGGGTTCGGCTGCTTCGTCGGCCGTCCCAACGCCGGCAAGTCGACGCTGACCAACGCCATCGTCGGCACCAAGATCGCCATCACCTCGAACAAGCCGCAGACCACCCGGCACGTCATCCGGGCGGTGCTGCACCGACCGGAGTCGCAGCTGGTCCTCGTCGACACACCGGGCCTGCACCGCCCCCGTACGCTGCTCGGCGAACGTCTCAACGACCTGGTCCGGTCCACCTGGACCGAGGTCGACGTGATCGGCCTGTGCATCCCGGCCGACGAGCCGGTCGGGCGCGGTGACCGGTTCATCACCGGCGAGCTGGCCGAGTTGAAGGCGACCGTGCTGGCGGTGGTCACCAAGACCGACCTGGTGGACAAGCGTCGCCTCGCGGAGCAGCTGCTCGCGGTCAGCAAGATGGGAGAGTTCGCCGAGATCGTGCCGGTGAGCGCGGTGTCCGGGCACCAGGTGGACACCCTCGTCGACGTGATGACCAAGTACCTGCCGCCGTCGCCGCAGCTCTACCCGGACGACATGCTCACCGACGATCCCGAGCAGGTGCTGGTCGCCGAGCTGATCCGGGAGGCCGCCCTGGAGGGGGTCCGCGACGAACTGCCGCACTCCATCGCCGTGGTGGTGGAGGAGATGATCCCCGAGGGTCAGGTCATGAAGATCTACGCCGACCTGTACGTGGAGCGGCCCAGCCAGAAGGCCATCGTGCTCGGGCACAAGGCGAGTCGGCTCAAGGAGGTCGGCACCCAGGCCCGCAAGCAGATCGAGGAGTTGCTCGGCAGCCGGGTCTACCTCGACCTGCACGTGCGGGTCGCGAAGGATTGGCAGCGCGACCCGAGGCAACTGCGCAAGCTGGGCTTCTGACCCACCTCGTCGGCGGCGCCCGACCGGCGGCATGATCGCCCTCGGTCGGGCAGCGGAGGATGTTCACGTTCGGTTGAGGTCGCCGTCGTTTGGTGCGGACGGCACGCAGGGTAGGGATGTTGTGCCCGGCGTCCCCAACCCAGATGCAGGCTGATGCGCAACAGGTACCTCGATCTCCTCCGTTCCCTGGCCATCGTTCGAGTGGTGGTCTACCACGTCACCGGATGGGCGACCCTCACCCTCGTCTTCCCCGCCATGTCGGTGATGTTCGCGCTGGCGGGCTCGCTGATGGCCGCGTCGCTGACCCGCTCCGGACCGGCGGCGGTCGGGCGTCGGCTACGTCGGCTGTTGCCGTCGCTGTGGGTCCTCGCGGTGGTCTTCGTACCGGCCATGCTGTTCACCGGGTTGACGGTGAGCCCCCGGGTGCTGCTGTGGCTGTTCCCGATCGCCGACCCGCCGGCCAACCACTGGGGCGCACTGGCGCTGAGCATCATCTGGTACCTGCGCGACTACCTCTGGTTCGTGCTCGCCTCGCCGGTCGCGTACTGGCTGTTCCGGCGTGCCCCGTTGCTGACCCTGCTCGCCCCGTACCTCCTGCTGGTGACGATCGAGGTGGGGATCTACCCGGCGCCGCCGGTGCTGCGCGAGTTCGGGCTCTACTTCGGCGCCTGGCTGCTCGGCTTCGCCCACCACGCCGGGATGCTGCGCCGACTTGCCGGGCGGCTGCTGTACCCGGTGGCGCTCGCCCTCGCCGTGGGCGGCGGCGCCTGGATCGTCGGGCATCCCGGCCCGCGAGGGTACGACCTGAACGACAACCCGCTGGGCAACGCCCTCTGGTCGGCCGCGTTCATCCTGATCGTGCTGGGCCGGGCACCGGCCGGGGTGGCCCGGTCCGGGCCGCCGAGCCGGTCGGCCGGCCCGACACCGAGCGGCGCGGCCATCCCGACGGGGAGCCGATCGGGGCGCTCGGGCGGGTGGTGCCACGGCAGCGGGCCGCGGTGGCACGGAGCGACGTCAGCGCTGGCTGATCGTGACGTCGCCGCTGCCGGCCGAACCGTCGAGCACATCGGTCGCGGCGGGGTCGTGCGCGACGGTGATCCGTGCGTCGCCGGAACCGGTGCTGGAGCGCACCTGATACCTGCCCGCCGGTACGAGCATCGTGACGTCGCCGCTGGAGGCGTGCGCCCGGGCCGAGGCGGGCTTGTCCAGCTCGACGGTGACGTCGCCGGAACCGGCTTCGGCGTCCGCCGCGCCACCGAGGCGGCGCGCCATGATGTCCCCGGAGCCCGTGCGCAGGCGGATCGCCCCGTTGGCCTCGCTCACCTCGATGTTCCCGGAGCCGGTCTCCACCCCGACCGCACCGGATGCGCCGGTGATCCGAACGTCGCCGGAACCCAGCCGCAGCTCCACCGCGCCGACGCGGCTCAGCTCGACGTCCCCGGAACCGGACTCGCCCTGAAGGGTCACGCCCTCCGGTACGGCCACCTCGTAGGAGACGCTGCACCGGTCACCACAGTCGGTGTCCAGCACCAACTCGCTGCCCTTGATCTCGTACCGGGCCTTTGGCTCACCGCCCTGGTAGCGCACCACCCGCTTGATCCGCGCCTCGGCGGCGGTGCCACTGCCGCGGACGATCACGTCACCGGAGCCCGGCAACACCCGGATGGTGGTGACCTTCACCGCCTCGGTGTCGTCGTAGTCGAGCCGGCGCATGGCCAGGTTGTCGCACCCGGCGAGCACGATGAGGGTGGTGGCGAGCCCGAGCGCGACGGGAGCGACGACGCGACGACGGCGCGGGGTGGTGGTCAGCTGCAGTGCCATGACCAGCACGCTACGACCGAGCACGAGTCGGCCGCATCGGGGTTCATCCGCGCTTGCACCCCGAACCAACCCTGATTTCACACCCCGAGGGAGAATGGCCCGATGGCCGGGTATCGCCGACAGCTCTACCGCGACGACGCGGTGGTCCTGCGTGTGCAGAAGCTCGGCGAGTCCGACCGGATCATCACCCTGCTCACCCGTCGGCACGGCCGGCTGCGCGCGGTGGCGCGAGGGATCCGCCGCACCACCAGCAAGTTCGGCGCCCGACTGGAGCCGTTCGGGCACGTCGACCTCCAACTCGCCGGTGACCCGAAGGGCAACCACGGCAGCTCACTGCACACCGTCAGCCAGGTCGAGGGCATCGACCTGTACGGCAAACGGTTCCTCGGTGACTATCCGCGCTACACGGCGGCCAGCGCGATCGCCGAGACCGCCGAGCGGCTGACCCCGGTGGAACGGGAGCCGTCGCTGCGGCTGTTCCAGCTCACCATCGGCGCGCTGAAGGCGCTGTCCCGGGGCGAGCACGCCACCACCCTGGTGCTCGACGCGTACCTGCTGCGCGGGATGTCCCTGGCCGGCTGGGCACCGGCGCTGGTCGCCTGCGCGGTCTGCGGCACACCCGGGCGGCACCGGGCGTTCTCGGTGCCGGCCGGCGGCGCGGTCTGCCCGGATTGTCGGCCACCCGGGGCGGCGCATCCCGCGCCGGCCACCATCGATCTGATGTCCGCGCTGACCACCGGCGACTGGGTGGTCGCCGACGCCACCGACGCCGCCGTACGTCGGGAGTGCAGTGGGCTGGTCGCGGCTCACCTGCAGTGGCACCTGGAGCGCGCGCTACGCTCGCTGCCGCTGGTCGACCGGGGTTCCTCGGCGGCCGGCGCGGCCTCGCCGCCGGAAGGCACCGGGGCCGTGGTGCTCCGGCCACGTGGCGACGTCGAGGCCGGGGCGGACGGCGCGAACAGGGAGTGACCGAGTGATCCGATCGAAGAAGGCCGGCCGGCGCGAGCCGACGCCGCCGGTGCCACACCCGTCCGGGGCCCGACCGCCGGCGCTGCCCACCGACGCGGTGCCGAGGCACGTGGCGGTGGTGATGGACGGCAACGGCCGCTGGGCCAAGGACCGCGGGCTGCCCCGCACCAAGGGGCACGAGGCGGGGGAGCACAGCCTCTTCGACACCATCGAGGGCGCCATCGAGATGGGCATCCCGTACCTGTCGGCGTACGCGTTCTCCACCGAGAACTGGCGGCGCTCGCCCGACGAGGTCCGGTTCCTGATGGGGTTCAACCGGGACGTGATCCGTCGCCGCCGTGACCAGCTGGTCGACCTCGGCGTACGGGTGGTGTGGTCGGGCCGGCCCGGTCGGCTGTGGAAGAGCGTCATCTCCGAGTTGCAGACCGCCGAGGAGATGTCCCGTGACAACTCGACGCTGACCCTGCAGTTCTGCGTCAACTACGGCGGGCAGGCCGAGATCGGTGACGCCGCCGCCGCGATCGCACGGGACGTGGCGGCCGGCCGGCTGGACCCGGCGAAGGTCACCGAGAAGACCGTGGCGAAGTACCTCTACCACCCGGAGATCCCGGAGGTGGACCTGTTCCTGCGTCCCTCCGGGGAGGAGCGGATCTCCAACTTCCTGCTCTGGCAGACCGCGTACGCCGAGTTGGTCTTCCTGGACACGCTCTGGCCGGACTTCGACCGCCGTCACCTCTGGTACGCGTGCGAGCTGTACGCCCAGCGGGACCGCCGCTTCGGTGGCGCGCTGCCCAACCCGGTCGCCCCGGTTATCTGAGCCGACGCGCTTACCCGCCCGTCACTCTGGGTATCAGAGACGTCAGAAGCCACTGACGGAGGTGAACCCACATGATCCAGAAGCGCATTGCCCAGTGGGCGGTGATGGCGATCGCGGTGCCGCTGGCCGCGGCCGGCGCCCGTCGGCTCAGCCACACCCTGGAGGCCCGGCGTGGTCCCTCCGGGGCGACCCGATTGCTGACCAAGGGTGCCGACCTGATGCGTCCGCAGAAGGCCAAGCGCCGCCGCTTCTTCTGACCAACCCCCAGCTCTCCCCGGCGCCGCCCGCACCCCCCGGTGTGGGCGGCGCCGTCACATCCCCCACCCCGCCCTGCCCCGCCCCCGCCCCCGCCCCGCCCTGCCCCACCCCCACCCCGCCGCCCCCGCCCCGGTCGATCATGGAGTTGTGGTGGCCGGATCAGCAGCTTTTGCGGCTTGTGTTCACCACCACAACTCCATGATCGGCGCGGCCGGGGGTGGGAGCAGGCCGGGGGTGGGATGCGCAGGCCGGGGGTGGGATGCGCAGGCCGGGGGTTGCGGTGCTTGGTTGGGGTTGGCGCGGGTCGTGCCGAGGTGGGTTGGGGTGCGGTCGTTTCGGGGTGCTGCGCGAGGGCGGCGGGTAGGGTCCGGAGGTGGTGGGACGACGGCGGTTGGGGGGGAAATGCGGGATCTCCGATTCAAGATGATCATGGCGTTGAACGCCGCCGATCTGGGTGACCCGATCTGCGAGCAGGTGGCCGAGATCTGTGCCGAGATCGCCGAGCAGCACTGCGCCGAGTTCGGCCACACACCGCAGCTGCGGACCGGTGAGATCGCCGAACTGGCCACCGGTGAGCCGGCCCTGACCTGGGCGCCATCCACCCCCGACGCCGGGCAGCGTGCGTGGTGACCGCTCCCGCGCCCGCGGTCGACATCCGTCGTGCCGATGACCGCTTCGCCACCCGGATCTCCTGGCTGGACTCCAAGCACTCCTTCTCGTTCTCCCGGCACTACGACCCGGCCAACACCCACCACGGCCTGCTGCTGGTCAACAACGACGACGTGGTCCGACCGGGGGCCGGCTTCGAGACCCACCCACACCAGGACATGGAGATCGTGACCTGGGTGCTGCGCGGTTCCCTGGTGCACCAGGACTCCACCGGGCACTCCGGGGTGATCTACCCGGGGCTGGCCCAGCGGATGAGCGCCGGCACCGGCATCCTGCACTCGGAGAAGAACGACGCCTGGCGGCTCAACGACCAGGAGCCGCACAGCGACCCGGTGCACTTCGTGCAGATGTGGGTGCTCCCCGACGAGCAGGGCGTCGACCCCGGCTACGAGCAGTTGGAGATCGAGGACGAGCTGCTCCGCGGGGGCCTGGTGCCGATCGCCTCCGGGATGGACCGCTACGACGGCGCGTCGGCGATCCGGATCCGCAACCGGTACGCGACCCTGCACGCCGCCCGTCTCGCCCCCGGCGACGAGGTCACCATCCCCGACGCGCCCTACGTGCACGTCTACGTGCCCGACGGCACGGTGACCCTGGAGGGCAGCGGCCCGCTCGGCAGCGGCGACGCCGCCCGGCTCACGATGACCGGCGGCCGGCGGGTCACCGCCGACGAACCGGCCGAGATCCTTGTCTGGGAGATGCACGCCACGGTCGCCTGACCGCCACCCGCGAGGCCTTCCCCATGATTTCGCCCGAACATGGATGTAGTGGCCTCCCCGCCGGGGAGACCACTACATCAGGGATCGAGCACGATCACGGCGGCGCGCAGGGCGCCGCCCCGGCTACGCCGGGGACTCGGTGCGGTCGGCGGCCCAGGTGGTGTGGAACGAGCCCTCGCGGTCCACCCGCTGGTAGGTGTGCGCGCCGAAGTTGTCCCGCAGACCCTGGATCAGCGCGGCCGGCAGCCGCTCCGCGCGCAACGCGTCGAAGTACGCCAGCGACGACGAGAACGCGGGCGTCGGCACCCCGGCCCGGGTCGCATCGGCCACCACCCGACGCCAGCTCGGCACGCCAGCGCTGACCGCCTCGGCGAAGTACGGCGCCACCAGCAACGTCGGCAGGTCCGGCTGCTCGTCGTACGCCTCGCGGATCCGGTTGAGGAAGCGGGCCCGGATGATGCAGCCGCCCCGCCAGATCGTCGCGGTGCCACCCAGGTCGATGTCCCAGTTGTATTCCTGGCTCCCCGCGCGGATGTGGTCGAAGCCCTGCGCGTACGCGACGATCTTGGAAGCGAGCAGTGCCCGGCGGACGTCCTCGACGAACGTCTCCCGGTCGGTGACCTGCCACTTCTCACCCGCGTCGGGGAACGCCCGGCGGGCCGCCTCGCGCTGGTCGACGTGCCCGGAGAGCGAGCGGGCGAAGGTCGCCTCGGCGATCCCGGTGATCGGGATGCCCAGGTCCAGGGCACTCTGCACGGTCCACCGGCCGGTGCCCTTCTGCTCGGCCCGGTCCTGCACGATGTCCACGAAGGACCGGCCGGTCGCCGCGTCGGTGTGCGCGAGCACGTCCGCGGTGATCTCGATGAGGAACGACTCCAGCTCGCCGTTGTTCCACTCGCGGAAGATCTCCGCGATCTCGGCCGGCGTCGCGTCCAGGCCGGCCCGGAGCAGGTCGTACGCCTCCGCGATGAGCTGCATGTCGGCGTACTCGATGCCGTTGTGCACCATCTTGACGAAGTGCCCGGCGCCGTCCGGCCCGACGTGCGTGCAGCACGGCACGCCGTCCACCTGGGCGGCGATCTTCTCGAACATCGGCCCGAGCTTCGCGTACGACTCGGCGGAGCCACCCGGCATGATGCTCGGCCCGCGCAGCGCGCCCTCCTCGCCGCCGGAGACGCCGGTGCCGCTGAAGTGCAGCCCCTGCGCCCGCAGCGCCTCCTCGCGACGGCGGGTGTCGGCGAAGTGGGCGTTGCCGCAGTCGACGATGATGTCGCCCTCGTCGAGCAGCGGCACCAACTCGTCGATCACCGCGTCGGTCGGCGCGCCGGCCTTGACCATGACGATGACCGCGCGGGGTCGTTCCAGTGACGCCACGAAATCGGCCATCGTCTCGCCCGGCACGAACGTGCCCTCGTCGCCGTGCTCGGCGACCAGGCTGCGGGTGCGCTCCGGCGAGCGGTTGTGCACTGCCACCGTGAAGCCGTTGCGGGCCAGGTTGCGGGCCACGTTGCGGCCCATCACCGCCAGCCCGGTCACACCGATTTGTGCCCTCGCCTGATCAGCCATTCGTGCCGCCACCTCTCGTCACACCACTATCAGCGTTTGGAAACTTACCGTGATGTGAGCCGATACGGACCAGTGACCGACGTCCCGTTACTGCACGTGATGTGGACGTTGCCGGTGACGGCTCGGGCCCTCGGCAGTGGTCGGTGAGCCCGGCGCAGGGAAACCTGTCGTCATCCCGTACCGCCCGCGTCAGCCTTCGGCGAGACGGGCTTCGATTCGGGCGATCTTCCCGGTCAGCGCGTCGGTCACCCCGGGCCGGACGTCCGCCTTGAGCACCACACTCACCCGGGGCGCCTGCGCGGCGACCACGTCGACCGCCCGCTTCACCACCGCCATCACCTCGTCCCACTCGCCCTCGACTGTGGTGAACATGGCATCGGTCCGGTTGGGCAGGCCGGACGCACGGACCACCCGTACCGCCTCGGCGACCAGGTCACCCACGGAGTCGTCACCGCCGAGCGGGGTGATCGAGAACGCGATCAGCATGTGCCGATCGTGCCAGTAAAAACGGATGCGCGTCGGTCGGGCGGTGGCTAGGTTACGAACATGCGTAACTGACGCCCCACTTCCGAGCCGGCCCGCCGTCCCGCGTCGCGGTCCGTGCGCTCCCGGGCGTCCCGCACTCCCTCCCGCCGTTCGGCGGCGAAGGCCCTGGCTGACCCCGGTGAGCAGTCCCTTCCCCACTCGACCGTCGCGCAACGGCGGTCACCAGCCGATCCGACCGACCGCCGCAGCGCGGGACCGGCCGTGCCGGTCGGCACTGAAGGAGGCCCGGATGCCTGCCAGGCGTAACCCGAAGAAGACCCGTACCCCGAGAACGGCTCCGCTCGGCGTCGACCCGGCGGCCGACCACGGCCCGCTCCCACCCACCCTCGACCTCGCGGTCAACCCAGCCCTGCCGGCGGTGCTCGTCGAGCCGGCACTGCGGGCCGAGCCGGCGCTGCCTGCGGCGCTGGTGGAGCCGGCGCTGCCTGCGGCACTGGTGGAGCCGGCGCTGCCTGCGGCCGTCCCGGACGAGGTGGCGATGCCGGCAGCGGTCGATGTGCCAGCGGTTGTCGACGCGCCTTCGATGGGCGATCTGCCGAAGCCGACCGGCCGACCGAAGGCGCCGACGGCCGGGCCACCGCAGGGCGGCGGCAACCGCTCCGGCGGCCGCAGCCAACAGGCCGGGCAGGCCCGCCGCTACGCCTTCCGCCGCAGCTGACCGAGCCACCCCGTCCCGTCCCGCCCCGGCCCGCGTGAGCCAGCCCCCACCCGCCCCGCCCCGGCCCCGGCCCGTCGATCTTGCACTTTCTGTCCTCGCATCACCGACATTCAGGTTGAATCGGCGACAGAAACCGCAAGATCGACGGGGTGCGACTGGGCGCTGGGCGCTGGGCGGTGACAGCAACATCAGGGAAGTAGTGGCCTCCGTCGCCAGGGAGACCACTACATCCCTGATGTTGTGCGGATCTTGGCGGTGCGCGGTGCGCCGTGCGCGGCGGGCTGGGTCAGCTGATCAGGGGGCGGAAGGTGCCCAGGAGGACGCTCGTGGTGAGGGCGGCTCCGGCCAGTACCACGGACCCGGCGATGAGGAACGCGTCGGCGCGGGTGAAGTGCTGCCGGCGGGCGACGGTGCGGGGTGTGCCGGCGTCGAAGCCACGCGCGTCCATCGCCACCGCCAGTCGGGTGCCGCGACGGATCGCCCCCACCAGCAGCGCGAACGCGGTGGAGGCGAAGAGCCGCAGCTTCGCCACCGGGTTGCGGCCCGCGTCGACGCCCCGTGCGCGGCGAGCCATGCTGATCATCTGCCACTCCTGGCCGAGCAGCGGCACCAGCCGGAACGCGGCCAGCGCCCCGATGGCGAACCGGGCCGGCGCCTTCGCGTTCTGGATCAACGCGTCGGCCAGGTCGGTGGGGTCGGTGGTCGCGAAGACGATCACACCGGGCAGCGCCACCGCGAACACCCGCAGCACCAGGCCGAGCGCGGTGAGCAGCACGCCGGTGCTCACCAGCACCGGTCCCGCGTCGAGCAGGACCCGGCCGGACCGGTCGGCCGCGAACAGCACCAGGGTGACCAGGATGCCGGCGGCGCTGAGCAGCAGTGGCCAGGCCCTGCGGGCCAGCACGCGGTAGCGGATGCCGAACAGCGGCAGGACGGCCAGTTCGAGGGCGATGGCGATCGCCGGGGCCACCGGGTCCAGGGTCGCCAGCAGGGTGAACGAGAAGACCAGTGCGGCGGCGACCTTCGCCACCGGGTTGCGGCGGGCCAACGGCGCGTCCGGCGCGGCGACCGGCTCGATGCTGATCATCGCTGGTCGTCCGGGGCGCGGTGCAGGGTGACGGTGCGGTCGGCCAGCGCGGCCACGAAGTCCGCGTCGTGGGTGACCGTGACCACGCCGTGCCCGGCGTCGCGTAGGTCGGCGAAGAGGTCGACCAACTCTCGCCAGGTCCGCCGGTCCTGGCCGAAGGTGGGTTCGTCGCAGATCAGCAGGCGTGGCGCGGTGGCCAGGGCGGTCGCCACGCTCAGCCGCCGCGCCTCACCACCTGAGAGGGTGTACGGGTTGGCGGCGGCGAGCCGGGCCAGCCGCAGCCGTTCCAGCAGCCCGGCCACTGTCTCCTTGACGGCCGCCTCGGGTTGGCCGGTGCGGCGCGGGCCGAGCGCCAACTCGTCGAAGACCGTGCTGGTGACGAACTGGTGCTCCGGATCCTGGAAGACCGACCCGATCCGCCGGGCCAGCGCGGGCGCCCGCCACCGGTGTGGGGGAGTGCGGTGGTCCGCGCCGGCCAACTCGGCGGACGCGGTGACCCGCCCGCTGCCCGGCCGGAGCAGACCGCCGAGCAGCAACGCCAGGGTGGACTTGCCGGCGCCGTTGGGTCCGCGGATGGCGAGTGCCTCACCGGCGTGTACCGCCAGGTCGGTGGAGCCCAGCCGGGGCGGCAGGCCGAGCCGATCGGCGGTGAGCAACAGCTCCCCGGGGCCGGCGGTGGCCGCCCGGGGCGCGATGGGGTGACCGGGCACCCACACCCCCTCGGCGGCCAGGGCGGCACCGTGGGCGGCGAAAACCGCCTCGGGTGTGCCGTCGGCGCGGACGCCGCCACCCGGTTCCAGGACGACCACCCGGTCGACCAGCGGCAGCGCCTCGGCCACCCGGTGCTCGACCAGGATCAGCGTGGTGTCGGAGTCCAACGCGCCGGCCACCGCGTGCCGGACCAGGTCGGCCCCGGCCGGGTCGAGGTTGGCGGTCGGCTCGTCGAGCAGCAGCAGGGCGGGGCGCAGGGCCAGCGCGCCGGCCAGGGCGAGGCGTTGCTGCTCGCCGCCGGAGAGCGCCGCGGTGTGGCGGTCCCGGGAGTACGGGAAGCCGACCCGGTGCAGCGCCTCGTCCACCCTGGGCCAGATCTCGTCGGCCGGCACGCCCCGGTTCTCCAGCCCGAACGCGACGTCGTCGCCGCAGCGCGCCATCACCAGTTGGGTCTCCGGGTCCTGGAAGACGATGCCGACCCGTTCCCGCCCCTTGCGCGGGTCGAGCCCGTCGATCTCGACGGTGCCCTCCTGCTCGCCGGAGTCCTCGGGAAGCAGCCCGGCCAGCGCGCTGAGCAGGGTGCTCTTCCCGGCCCCGGAGGGCCCGAGCAGCAGAACCCGCTCCCCAGCCTCAACCCGCAGGTCAACCCCGCGCACCGCCCAAGCGCGCCGTCCAGCGTGCCGCCACCCGAACCCCCGCAGCAGTACCCCGCCCACCAAACCCACCCCCTCCGGGCCGCGCGCCCGCGCCTATCCCCGGTTGATCAAGAGGTTTGCGTCAGGAGATCGCCTCCTGTTGACGCAAACCTCTTGATCAACATCATCGTCCAGGGGGTCAGATCAGGGCTCGGTTTCGGCCTGCCGGGAAGCGGTCCAGGACGCCGGTGTTGGCCAGGGCCTTCGTGAGCAGCCAGCCGCCCACGCCGGCGATCACGGTGGCGCTGACGATGGTGAGCAGCGCGTACGGGATGCGGTAGTCGGTCAGCGCGTAGTCGACGTTCCAGACGAAGAAGTCGAACAGCGCCGCGCTCAGGCCGGTCAGCGCGCCGGCGAACACCGCGGTCGGCAGCCGGAACGACCGGTACCGGAAGGCGGCGAAGGCCAGCTCGGCGCCGATGCCCTGCACGATGCCCTGCGGGATCACCGTGCCGGCCCACTGGCTGCCCAGCAGCGCGGACAGGACCGCGGCCACCGTCTCGCAGTAGAGCGCGGCGCCGGGCTTACGGATGACCAGCCCACCGATCACCGCCGGCATCAGCCAGACGCCGTAGAGCAGCGTCTGCGCCGGCGGGAAGAAGGCGAACGCGCCCTCGGTGGCGCTCCAGACCAGGCCCCAGGCCCAGAAGATGACGCCGAAGGCGACCGCGATCACCGAGGCGACCACGATGTCGATGGTGCGCCAACGGTGTGTGTCGGTGGTGGATTTCATGTGTTGCTCCCAGTTCGTGAGTGCGAACCAGGAGAAGACGCACGCCGCGTCCGGTGGCACCGGACTGCGGCGCGGCTGGAGGTCGACCGAACTCCCTGCGCTGGCATTACCCAGATCAGGTTCGAGGGTCTGCGGGCGTGCCCGCACTCTCAGCGCTGTGCGCTCCCCTGTCGGATATGAAGTTGTCTCGCTGACGCTAACACCGACCTGGGGCGCGGGCCCAGCAGGGCATCCGCCTGACCTGCGGGAGAGGCCGGCCCGCCGCCGGCTGGGTACGCTTCCGATCATGCGGGTTGACGCGCGAGGCTTCACGTTCGAGGTGACCGTCGACGGTCCGACGGACGGCGCACCCGTCCTGCTGCTGCACGGTTTCCCCCAGCACAGCGGCGAGTGGGACGACGTGGTGCCGACGCTGCAGACGGGTGGGCTGCGCACGTACGCGCTGGACCAGCGCGGTTACTCACCGGGCGCCCGGCCCACGGTGGTGGCCGACTACCGGATCCCCGAGCTCGTCACCGACGTGGTGGCGGTGCTCGACGCGCTCGGGCTGGATGCCGTGCACCTGGTCGGCCACGACTGGGGCGCGATCGTGGCCTGGGCGGTCGCCGCCCGGCACCCCGAGCGGGTCCGCACGCTGACGGCGGTGTCCGTGCCGCATCCGGCGGCCATGGCGCACGCCCTGAGCACCGACGCCCAGCAGAAGGCCCGCTCGTCGTACATCGCGCTGTTCCGCAAGCCGGAGAAGGCGGAGAAGGTGCTGCTGGCGTGGCACGCCACCGCGCTGCGCAAGCTGCTCGGCGGGGTGGGCGACACGGCCCGGGTGAACCGGTACGCCGACCCGATGCGCGAGCCGGGGGCGCTCACCGCCGCGCTGAACTGGTACCGGGCGATGTCCCGCGCCGACCTGGCCGGCGTCGGCCCGGTCGCGGTGCCCACCACGTACGTCTGGAGTGACCGGGACGTCGCCATCGGCCGGACCGCCGCCGAGGCGTGCGAGGCGAACGTCACCGGGGACTACCGCTTCGTACAGCTGCCCGGGGTGAGTCACTGGATCCCGGACGCGGCGCCGGCCCCGCTCGCCGAGGCGATCCTGGCCCGAGTCGGCGGAACGGCCTGAGTGGTGGTGGACGCCAACGGGCTGGCTGGCTCCCAATCGAACGACGGAGGACGTATGACGGTGAGTGCCCAGGACTACCTGGCCGTGGTGACCGAGACGATCGGCCGGGTGGCCGCCAGCCAGCGGGAGGCGGTGGCGCGGGCCGCCGACCTGATCGCCGAGGCCGTCCGCGCCGACGGCGTGGTGCACGCGTTCGGCACCGGGCACTCGGAGGCCCTCGCCATGGAGATCGCCGGACGGGCGGGCGGGCTGGTGCCGACCAACCGGATCGCGCTGCGCGACCTGGTGCTGCTCGGCGGCGAACCGGCCGAACGGCTCGGCCCGCTGCTGGAACGGGACCCGTCCGTCGCGCACCGCCTCTACGAGCTGGCCCCGGTGCGCCCCACCGACGTCTTCGTGCTCGCCTCGAACTCCGGGGTCAACGGCGCGATGGTGGAGTTCGCCACGCTGGTGAAGGAGCGCGGTCACGGGCTGGTGGCGATCACCTCGGCGCAGCACTCCGGCCGGATGACCTCCCGGCACCCGTCCGGGCGCAAGCTGAGCGACATCGCCGACGTGGTGCTCGACAACGGGGCGCCGTACGGCGACGCGACGCTGCCCCTGCCCGGCGGCGGCGCGGTCGGCGCGGTCTCCTCGATCACCGCGGCCCTGCTGGCGCAGCAGGTGACCGTGGAGGTGGTGGCGCGGTTGCTGGCGGCGGGGGAGCGGCCCCCGGTCTACCTGTCGGCGAACATCCCGGACGGCGACGCGCACAACAACGAGCTGGAAGCGCGGTACGCGGGCCGCATCCGACGCGGGTCCTGACATGGTGCCGGTGGCCGACGTGCGTCACCGAGATGAACGGCAGATGTCGTGAACCTGTTTCGCGCTCCGTCGGGTGGGGCATTGGCGTTGCTGCCGGCGGCCGGGACCGCCGGCAGTAGCGTCTCACCGGAGGTAGCGCGTGTCCAAGGAGACCGAGAAGCAGCGCTGGCAGCGCAACTTCGCCGACCTGCTGCAGGAGTTGCGGGTCGCCCAGACCGGCGTGCAGATCCTCTTCGCCTTCCTGCTCACCCTGCCGTTCAGTAACGGGTTCACCGAGACCACGGAGTTCCAGCGGGACGTCTACATCGTGGCGCTGCTCGCGGCCGCCGCCGCCACCGCACTGATCATCTCGCCGGTGGCGTTCCACCGGGCGCTGTTCCGGCAGGGGCGCAAACCGGAGCTGGTCCGCTTCGCCCACCGGATGGCCACCGGCGGCCTCGCCTTCATGCTGATCGCGATGGTCAGCGCGGTGCTGCTGATCACCGACTTCGTGCTGGACCGGCCGATCGCGTTCGTGCTCAGCGCCCTCACCGGAATCTGGTTCCTCATGTTCTGGGTGGCCCTGCCGTTCGCCCGCCGCAACTGGGGTGAGGACGACATCGACGACGATGACGACGACCCGGACACGATCAGCGGTCGCTGACCGCGCCGATCTTCACGCAGCGCTACCCCTGGGTAACAACCGGGGGTAGCGTGACGGTAGTCGCGCACGTCGACGCAGCCGCACCGAGCTTCGAGGGGGCAGCCGTGACCACGACGCAGGACGGCCGACCGGCACCGGACGGCCCCGACTCCGAAACCACCGCCGGCGCCGCCGCGCCACTGCCCGCGGAAGCCGGGCAGGTCACCGAGAAGGAGGCCCGGCAGGTCGCCGAGGCCGCCCGCGAGTCCACCTGGGACCGGCCCAGCTTCGGCAAGGAGCTGTTCCTCGGCCGGTTCCGGCTCGACCTGATCGACCCGTGGCCCCAATCGGATCCGGACGACGTGGCTCGCGCGGAGGAGTTCCTTGGTCGGTTCCGCGCCTTCCTGACCTCCGAGGTGGACGGCGCGGCCATCGAACGGGACGCGTCCATACCCGACTCGGTGTTCCACGGCCTGGCCGACCTCGGCGCGTTCGGCATGAAGATCGACCGGAAGTACGGCGGGCTCGGGCTGAGCAACCTGCACTACTGCCGGGCGCTCATGCTGGCCGGCTCGGTCAGCCCGGCCATCGGCGCGCTGCTCTCGGCACACCAGTCGATCGGTGTGCCGCAGCCGCTGAAGATGTTCGGCACCGCCGAGCAGAAGCAACGCTTCCTGCCCCGGCTCGCCGCCGGTGAGGTGTCCGCGTTCCTGCTCACCGAGCCCGACGTCGGCTCGGACCCGGCCCGGCTGGCCACCATCGCCGAGCCGACCGAGGACGGCACGGGTTACCGGCTCAACGGGGTGAAGCTCTGGGCCACCAACGGCATCGTGGCCACCCTGCTCGTGGTGATGGCCCGGGTGCCGGCCACGGAGGGACGTCGCGGCGGGATCACCGCGTTCGTGGTGGACGGCGACAGCCCCGGCATCACGGTCGAGCGGCGCAACGAGTTCGTCGGCCTGCGCGGCCTGGAGAACAGCCTGACCCGCTTCCACGACGTGTTCGTTCCCGCCGAGAACGTCATCGGCGGCGAGGGCAAGGGGCTGAAGATCGCCCTGACCACCCTGAACACCGGCCGGCTCTCACTGCCGGCCATGTGCGTGGGCGCCGGCAAGTGGGCGTTGAACGTGGCCCGGGGGTGGGCCGCCGACCGGGTCCAGTGGGGACGGCCGGTGGGGGAGCACGAGGCTGTCGCACAGAAGCTCTCCTTCATCGCCGCCACCACATACGGCATGGAGACCATGCTCGACCTCTGCTGCCTGCTCGCCGACGACGACCGCAACGACATCCGGATCGAGGCGGCACTGGTCAAGCTGTACGCCAGCGAGATGGCCTGGAAGATCGCCGACGAGTTGATCCAGGTCCGCGGCGGGCGTGGCTACGAGACGGCCGAGTCACTGGCCGCCCGCGGCGAACGCCCGGCCGCCGTCGAGCAGATGCTGCGCGACCTGCGGATCAACCGGATCTTCGAGGGCTCCACCGAGATCATGCACCTGCTGATCGCGCGGGAGGCGGTCGACGCCCACCTGTCGGTGGCCGGCGACATCATCGACCCGGACGCGGGGCTGGGCCGCAAGGCCCGAGCCGGCGCGCGAGCGGGGGCCTTCTACGCGAAGTGGCTACCGACCCTCGCCGTGGGCCGGGGTCAAAGCCCTTCGGCGTACGCCGAGTTCGGCCCGCTCGCCGCCCACCTGCGCCAGGTGGAACGCTCGTCACGCAAGCTGGCCCGCTCGACGTTCTACGCGATGTCCCGCTGGCAGGGAAAGATGGAGCGCAAGCAGGCGTTCCTCGGCCGGATCGTCGACATCGGGGCCGAGTTGTTCGCGATGTCCGCGGTCTGCGTGCGGGCCACCGCCGAACGGGACAGCCAGCCGGAGAACGTCGAGCTGGCCGACCTGTTCTGCCGGCAGGCGCGGGTGCGGGTGGACGCCCTGTTCGCCGCACTCTGGGACAACACCGACTCGGTCGACACCGCCGCCGCGAAGCGCATCCTCGCCGGCCGGTACGCGGGCCTGGAGGAGGGCGTGCTCACCCCGTCCGACGAGCTGCCCTGGGTGGCCCGCTGGTCGCCCGGCCCGTCCACCGCCGAGGACGTCCGCCGCCGCATCCCCCCAAAGCCCTAACCCGGCCCGGCCGCCGCCGCGCGGGGGCTGGTCGCCGTGCCGGCTCGCCACGCGGGCCTGGCCGCCGTGCCGGCGCCGCCGTGCGAACGACGGCGGCGCGGTCAGCGGCGTCGGTCAGCGGGAGACCGCCCAGGCCAGCACTCCCGCCAGGATCAGGCCGTTGAGCCCGGCCAGGGCCAGGTACGCCGCGGGTGGGATCTTCTTGCCCCGGCGTACGAAGGAGACCAGGACGGCGGCGTAGCCGAGCAGCAGGACGGCGATGACGACGAGGAAGTAGAACACCCGACGACCTTAACGACACCCTCGTCAGGCTGAACCCGCGCCCGGCCGAACGGCTGTTCGTCAATCCACCCCCTGCCTGGTCGATCATGGAGTTGTGGTGGGTCACAAAGCGCCCGCCAAACTCCAAACCGGGCACCACAACTCCTTGATCGACGGGGGTCGGCCGCCGACGAGCGACCTCAGCGGGCCCGGTTACGGAGGCCGAGTTGGCGCAGCTCCAGGGCCGCCAGGGCGTCTACTGTCGCGTCGTCACCGCGCCGCCACGCCTCGGCGACGTCCGGGCCGATCCGGGTCAGCTGGCCCAGTGGTTGGGTGGCCAGCGCGCGCAGGGCGAGCAGGTCCCGGCCGGCCGGCCCGGCGGCCAGCTTCGCCGCGGATCCGGCCCGGCGCATCCAGCGGACCCGCAGCGGCAGCCAACCGAACAGCACGATGCCGAGCGGGAAGATCAGCACCGCGATGGCGAGGGCGAGGGCCAACTGGTCGACCAGGTGCTGCTGGTCGCGGCCGGCGTCGGCGAGCCCTCGGGCGGCGTCGGCGGCCTGCCGAAACGGCGCGGTCAGCTCGTCACCGACCAGCGGCACCCGACGGACCTTGCTGCCGGCGTCGGCGAGGTTGTCGGCGAGCCCACTGCCGGCGCCCTCCAACTTCTGCCCCGGTACGGCGAGCTTCTGCACCAGGTCGTGCAGCCACAGCGCGCCGCGGATCGCCGCGTACACCCAGGCGACGACGAGCAGGTCGGTGAGCAACTGACGGGCGGCGGTCGGAAACCGATCGGCATAGATTTTCACGCCGGCCAGCGTGCCACGAACGCCCCGCTCGGAATAGCCGCGAAGTGAGCCCGGGGAGCCACCGACGGGCGCGGTTGGTCAGCGCGGGCAGGTCGGGCAGGTGCCGAAGATCTCCAGGGTGTGGCTGACGTCGGCGTAGCCGTGCTGCGCGGCGACCCGATCGGCCCAGCTCTCCACGGCCGGGCCGGCCACCTCGACCGTACGCCCGCACACCCGGCAGACCAGGTGGTGGTGGTGCCCTTCGCTGCACCGGCGGTAGAGGTGCTCGCCGCCTGGCGGACGCATCACGTCGATCTCACCGGCGTCGGCGAGCCCCTGCAGGGTGCGGTAGACGGTGGTGAGGCCGACCCGTTCGCCGCGCTGCCGCAGCATCGCGTGGAGGTCCTGAGCGCTGTGGAAGCCTTCCATCTCGCCCAGCAGCGCGCTCACCGCCGAGCGCTGCCGGGTGTTGCGCACCGCGGCGCTGCTCTCGCTCATGATCCCTCCCCGGCGTGGCTGACCGCGTCCGCCACGATGTGCGCGACGTGCTCGTCGACCAGGCTGTAGGCGATCTCCCGGCCCCGGCGGGAGCCGCGCACCACGCCCGCCCCGCGCAACACCCGCAGGTGCTGGGAGACCAACGGTTGCGCCGCGCCGAGCTTCTCCACCAACTCGTGCACGCACCGCTCGCCGCCGGCCAGCTCACTGACGATGGCCAGCCGAATGGGCGCGGACAGGGCGCGGAGCAACTCGCTGGCCCCGTCGAACCCGTCGTAGCCCGTCGCGCTGGTCATTCTGCAACGGTAACCAATACCACCGACGTCCCGCTGATCAGGCTCAGCTCAGCACGACCTCGTGGGGTTCCGGTGTCGGTGCGGCGGTCGGCGTCGTCCGGCGGCGTACGACCCGCCAGGCAGCGCCGGCCACGGCCACCACCAGGAACGAGGCGATCGCCACCAGCACCACCGAGGCGCCCGGCGCGGTGTCCGCCGTGGCCGCCACCCAGACACCCGTGCCGGCGGCGAACAACCCGAGCGCCATGGCGGCGGCCATCGTGCTGCGGAAGCCCCGGGTGACCTGCTGGGCGGTGGCGACCGGCACCACCATCAACGCGCTGATCAGCAGCACTCCGACAGCCCGCATGGCGATGGTCACGGTGACCGCGGTGGCGACCGCGATCAGCAGGTTCAGCGTGCGGACCGGCAGGCCGGAGACCCGGGCGTACTCCTCGTCGTGACTGACCGCGAAGAGCGCCGGCCGCAACGCGATCATCGTGACCAGGATCGCCGCGCCGAGCACCGCGATGGTGGTCAGGTCGGCGGGCGAGATGGTGGTCAGCGACCCGAACAGGTAGGCGTTGAGGTTCGCGCTGGTCGCGTCGGAGAGGCCGACCAGGAGTACGCCGCCCGCGATGCCGCCGTAGAAGAGCAGGGCCAGGGCCAGGTCACCGGAGGTACGCCCGCGGGCCCGGACGATCTCGATGGCGATCGCGCCGATGGTGGCGGCGATCACCGCGACCAGCACCGGTGAGCGGTTGAGCAGTAGCCCCGCCCCGACACCGGTCAGTGCCACGTGCCCCACCCCGTCGCCGATCAACGCCAGCCGGCGCTGCACCAGGTAGATGCCGAGCGCCGGCGCAGCGAGGCCGATCACCAGCGCCCCGATCAGGGCACGCTGCATGTAGGGGTACTGGAAGAGTTCCATGGGTCAGTTGCTCCACAGCCCGGCGGGCTCGTCGTAGCAGTGCGGGTGCACGTGGTCGTGGTCGGGCTCCGCGTGATGGCCGGCCGGGTCCGGTACCGCGCCGTCGTGAACGATGCGGCCCTCGTGGACGACGACGGCCCGGCTGATCACCGGTCGCAGCGGGCCCAGTTCGTGGGCGACGAGCAGCACCGTTCCACCGTCGGCGACGAAGTCGCGCAGCGCACCGGCGAACGCCTCCTGGCTGGCCGCGTCCACCCCGGCGGTGGGTTCGTCGAGAACCAGCAGCTCCGGTTGGCCGGCCAGGGCGCGGGCGATCAGGGTGCGCTGCTGCTGGCCGCCGGAGAGCGTGGACACCGGGTCACCGGCCCGGTCGGCGAGCCCGACCGCCCGCAGCGCGGCGTCGACGGCGGACCGGTCGGCTCGACCCGGAGGACGCAGCACCCCCCGACGGGCCAGCCGTCCGGAGGCCACCACCTCGCGGACGGTGGCCGGCACGCCGCCGCCGGCGCCCAGGCGCTGCGGGACGTACCCGATGCGTGCCCACTGCCGGAACCGGCGCAACGGTCGGTCGAAGAGGGCGACCGAGCCGGCGCTGATCGGCACCAGGCCGAGCACGGCGCGGATCAGGGTGGACTTGCCAGAGCCGTTGGCGCCGAGAATCGCGACCACCTCGCCGGCGGTCACGGTGAGCGAGATGTCCCGGAGCACGGGGCGGCCGTCGTAGCCGACCACCCCGTGCTCGACGGTGATGACAGGTGAGGTCACGAGCAGCTCAAGGCCGTCTGCAGGGTCCGCAGGTTGGTGCGCATCACCGAAAGGTAGTCCCCGTTGCTGCCGGCGGCGAGCCCTTCGATCGGGTCGAGCACGGCGGTCTTCGCGCCGACCTGACCGGCGATGGTCTCGGCCACCTTCGGGCTGACCAGGGTCTCGAAGAAGATCGTGCTGGCCTGGTGCTCCTTCGCCTCCTCGATCACGTGCGCGAGGCGCTGCGGCGAGGGCTCGACGTCCGGGCTCAGCCCGGTGATGCCGACCTGGTCGAGCTGGTAGCGGTCGGCGAGGTAGCCGAACGCGGCGTGGCTGGTGACGATCTCCCGCCGCTGGCAGGTCGCCAGACCGTTCTTGAACTCGCCGTCCAGGGTCGTCAGGTCGGCGCGCAGGGCCGCGGCCCGGGAGGTGTAGTCGGCGGCGTGGTCCGGGTCGGCCTTGCCCAGCCGCTGGGCGAGCTGGTCGCCGATGCCGGCCAGCCGGGTCGGGTCGAGCCAGACGTGCGGGTCCTTGCCGCCGCTCTCCTCGGCGTGCCCCTCCTCGCCCTCATGGTCGTGCCCGCCAGCGGACGCGTCCAGCAGCGGCTGCACGCTGGTCACGTCGAACGCCCGGTCGCCGCCGTTCTGGGCCACGGCGTCGTCCACGGCTGGCTGGAACCCCTTGAGGTAGACGATCAGCTCCGCGTCGCTGACCTCACCGACCTGGCTCGGGTTGAGCTCCAGGTCGTGCGGCTCGGCGCCGGGCTTGGCCAGGTTGGTCACCCGGACCGCGTCGCCGCCGATCCGCTCGGCCAGGAACTGCAGGGGGTAGAACGCGGCCACCACGTCGACTCGCTGAGGGTCGGCGCCGGCGGCACCACCTGTGGAGCAGCCGGCCCCGGCACCCAGGGCGAGCAGGGCGGTCGCGGCGGCCAGGACACGGTACGTGGCGCGGTTGGTCATGTCGTCAACTGTCCGTGGCAACGATAATGATTGTCAAAAACGCATGATTGCATGTCAGAGGAGCTTCGCGAGGCCCACCGTCACCAGCAGGGTCAGCATCACCAGTCGGATCAGCCGGGTCTGCGGCGCCTGAACCGCCCAGGTCGTCGCCAACAGGGCGATCAGGACCCCGGCGAGCGCGAGCGTCAACAGCCCGCCGATCACCCCGGGCGTGAAGAACGCCACCAGCACCACCACAAGGGTGAGCAGGAACACCGACGTCGGGTTCGCCCCGGCCAACCGGGCGAGCAGAGGGCGCTGCGTACGCTGCATCCCACAGACTCTACGAGGAGGAACCCCCGGTGCTGGTGACCAACCGGTTCGTGGTCGACGTCGATACCGCCGACGGCTTCACCGAACGGGCGCACGCCGCCCTCACCGCGCTGGCCGCCCGACCCGGCTACCTGCGCGGCCAACTGGTCCGGGCGCTCGACGACCCCCGGCACTGGTCACTGGTCACCGAATGGGAGTCGGTCGGCACGTACCGGCGGGCGCTGGGCGCCTTCGAGGTCAAGGTCAGCGCCATCCCGCTGCTTGCCGAGTCCGTCGACGAGCCGTCCGCCTACGAGGCGCTGGCCACCGCCGCCCCCGGCGGGGCCGTGGTCGTCGCCGAGAGTGATCGGGCTGCGGGTCCTTACCGCTGAGCCGGCGGACACTACGCTGCTCCTATGACCGCACCCGCCCCGCCACCCGGTCCCGGCGTGGCTCCGCCGTTCGCCGCGCCGCCCACCGAGGGCCGCCGGAACCGGCTCTGGATCGGCCTCGGCGTCGGCGCGCTCGCCCTGGTGCTCTGCTGCGGCGGGGGTGGCACCGCCGTCGTCGGCCTGGCCGTCAGCGGAGTCCAGGCGATCCGGGAACAGGCCCGCACCGTGACCAGCGACTACTACCAGGCGCTGGTCGAGCGGAACTACGGGCGGGCGTACGACCAGCTCTGCGACGACGCGCAGCGGCGTGAGTCCCGGCCGGAGTTCGAGCGGCGCGCCGCCGCCGAACCCCAGGTGACCGCGTTCCGGGTGGGCGAGGTGGACCAGACCGACCTGACCGTGCCGGTCGACGTGACGCTCGCCGGCGGCGACCGGGAGCGGCAGCAGGTCAGCCTCGGGCAGGACGGGCAGACCGGGGGCGTGGAGGTCTGCGAGGTCAGCTGACCCGCCCCCGGTATTCTGCTGGGCTCGGGGGGACGGTGGTCGTACCGTTGTCCCCGAACCGACCGTTCCATCCACATCTCGCCCCCGCCGACCGCCAGCCGGCGTAGGAGGAAACATGCCAGCCGACCGTATCGACGCCGTCGTCAGCCTCGCCAAGCGCCGAGGCTTCGTCTTCCCCTCCAGTGAGATCTACGGGGGCACCCGATCGGCGTGGGACTACGGCCCGCTCGGCGTGGAGCTCAAGGAGAACGTCCGCCGGCAGTGGTGGAAAACCATGGTCCAGCAGCGCGACGACGTCGTCGGCCTGGACTCCGCGGTAATCCTGGCCCGCAAGGTGTGGGAGGCGTCCGGCCACATCGCCGAGTTCGTCGACCCGCTCACCGAGTGCCAGTTCTGTCACAAGCGGTTCCGGGCGGACCACCTGGAAGAGGCGTACGCCGAGAAGCACGGCAAGCCGCTGACCTCCCTGGCGGAGCTGAACTGCCCCAACTGCGGCAACAAGGGCACCTTCACCGAGCCGAAGATGTTCAACGGCCTGATGAAGACCTACCTGGGCCCGGTGGAGAGCGACGAGGGGCTGCACTACCTGCGCCCGGAGACCGCGCAGGGCATCTTCGTCAACTACAAGAACGTCGAGACGGTCGCCCGCAAGAAGCCGCCGTTCGGCATCGCGCAGACCGGCAAGTCGTTTCGCAACGAGATCACCCCGGGCAACTTCATCTTCCGGACCCGCGAGTTCGAGCAGATGGAGATGGAGTTCTTCGTCGAGCCGGGCACCGACGAGCAGTGGCACGAGTACTGGCTCCAGGAGCGCTGGAACTGGTACCTCGACCTCGGCCTCTCGGCGGACAATCTGCGTCTCTACGAGCACCCCAAGGAGAAGCTGTCGCACTACTCGAAGCGGACGGTGGACATCGAGTACCGCTTCCAGTTCGGCGGCACCGAGTTCGCCGAGCTGGAGGGTGTCGCCAACCGCACCGACTTCGACCTCTCCACGCACAGCAAGCACTCCGGCGTCGACCTGTCGTACTTCGACCAGAGCAAGAGTGAGCGCTGGATGCCGTACGTCATCGAGCCGGCCGCGGGTCTGACCCGCGCGGTGCTCGCCTTCCTGTTGGAGGCGTACGACGAGGACGAGGCGCCGAACACCAAGGGCGGCGTGGACAAGCGCACCGTGATGCGGTTCGACCCGCGGCTCGCCCCGGTCAAGGTGGCGGTGCTGCCGCTGTCCCGCAACGAGGCGCTGTCGCCCAAGGCCAAGGACCTCGCGACGCTGCTGCGCAAGCGCTGGGTGGTGGAGTTCGACGACTCGCAGGCGATCGGGCGTCGCTACCGCCGGCAGGACGAGATCGGCACCCCCTTCTGCGTCACCGTCGACTTCGACACCCTGGACGACAACGCGGTGACGGTGCGCAACCGGGACACCATGGCCCAGGAGCGCGTCTCCCTGGACCAGGTCGAGCGCTACCTGATCGAGCGTCTCCCCGGCTGCTGAGACTCCGCGCACGGGGCCTCGGCCGACGCGATAAGCGCCGGTCGGGGCCCCGTACACTTGTCCGGTGACTGCCTCGACCGTGCCCGCGTTGCGCCCGCTGACTCTCGGCCAGCACCAGGTGTGGCCGCCGGTCGTGCTCGCGCCGATGGCCGGGATCACCAACATCGGGTTCCGTCGGCTCTGCCGCGAGCAGGGCGGCGGCATCTACGTCTGCGAGATGATCACCACTCGGGCGCTGGTCGAGCGCAACCCGAAGACGCTGCGCATGATCGCGTTCGGTGACGACGAGAAGCCCCGCAGCCTCCAGCTCTACGGCACCGATCCGGAGATCACGGCCGCCGCCGTGCGGATCGTCGTCGAACGCAACCTGGCCGATCACATCGACCTCAACTTCGGCTGCCCCGTACCCAAGGTCACCCGGCGTGGCGGCGGCGCGGCGCTACCGTGGCGGCGCCGGCTCTTCGCGCGACTCGTGCGGGCTGCGGTGGCCGCCGCGTCACCGTCCGGGGTGCCGGTCACGGTCAAGATGCGCAAGGGCATCGACGACGACCACCTGACGTACGTCGAAGCCGGGCTCGCCGCCCAGGAGGCCGGCGTGGCCGCGGTGGCCCTGCACGGGCGCACGGCCTCGCAGCGCTACTCGGGCACCGCCGACTGGGACGCGATCGCCACGCTGAAGCAGGCCCTCGACGTGCCGGTGCTCGGCAACGGCGACATCTGGGAGGCCGACGACGCGCTGCGCATGGTGGCCCACACCGGCGTCGACGGCGTGGTCGTCGGGCGCGGCTGCCTGGGCCGACCGTGGCTCTTCGCCGACCTGGAGGCCGCCTTCAACGGTCGGCCGGAGCGGCGGCTGCCCACCCTCGGCGAGGTGGCGCTGACCATGCGCCGGCACGCCGAGCTGCTGGTCGACCAGTTCTCGGCCGGTGCCCGCAACCCGGCCCGAGGCGAACGGGACGGCTGCACCGACTTCCGCAAGCACGTCGCCTGGTACCTCAAGGGCTTCCCGGTCGGCGGCGAGCTGCGCCGCTCGCTGGCGATGATCGAAAGCCTGGCGCAGCTCGATGACCTGCTCGGCAAACTCGACCCGGCGGAGCCGTTCCCGGTGACCGCCCTGGGTCAGCCGCGCGGTCGTACCAACTCGCCCGGCAAGGTCGCCCTGCCGGAGGGCTGGCTGGCCAGCCGAGACGACGACACGGTCCCCGAGGGTGCCGAGATGGACGACTCCGGCGGCTGAGCCCTTGGCCGGTCGCGCAGAGATGCCCCGCGGACATCCCTTCCGAACGCGGCCTCGGCGCGGAGGCTGAGCATCTGAGTTCGGCGCCCTTTCGAGCTGATGTCGCGAACGAATCACCCGCTCGGCTCGGTCGGCCATGCCCCTGATTCGTCTACGACATCAGCTCCAAAGGACCCGTGACATGGTCCGCGCGGTAGCCCGCTCTGGTCGGGTGTTTCGGTTCGGTGGGTGGCTTGCCGGGGTCGGGTGGCATGGCCAGCTCGGTTGGCCCCTCGACGTCGTTCGAGCCTGCCGAGGGCGGGTGGACAACGACCCGGTCATGCCGAAGGGCCGGACCCTGGTGGGGTCCGGCCCTTCGTCGCGGTGCGGTGTGGGTCAGCTGGTGGCGTACCCGCGGGTGGCGATCCAGTCCGCGAGGTGCTCGGTGCTGATCCAGTAGGAGGCGGTGTTCGGGTCGGCGGAGTCGGCGATCTTCACCGTGTCGCCGTTGTCGCGGTAGCCGACGACGCTGATGTAGTGCCCGCCCTCGTAGGAGTGGGTGGTGCCGTCGGTGTCGGTGCTGGTGCCGGCGATGTTGG